>CAIXNB010000119.1 GCA_903920695.1 uncultured beta proteobacterium | reverse complement strand
TGACTTGGGTCTGCAGTGTTGGATTCATGTCGGTTCGGTGTTGTGGTGGCTACCCCACCATAACGTCTGAGTCCCTGTGCAGGTTGGCAAATTCATCGAATAAATCCGCGTTTCCCTAACGCTCGGCTACTTTGGCGCCAACACTGGCGCTGCTGCCGCGCTGCAGGCCGCAGCCGCTTGGGGCGAGGACATCCACGCCGTGGTTTCGCGCGGCGGTCGCCCCGATTTGGCCGGAAGCCACGAGCTAAGCCAGGTCCACGCGTCAACACTGCTCCTAGTCGACTCACATGACGAGGAAGTGCTTGAACTCAACCGCACCGCCTATGCCCGGCTGCAATGCGACAAGGAACTTGGCGTTATCGCCGGGGCGAGTCATTTGCTCGAGCAAGCCGACACACTGGAGCAGATGGCCCGCCAGACCGCCGCTTGGTTCAGCCGCCACCTCAAGGTCGCACCAGCGGCGCGCACGCGCCCTTGAACCGCCCGGCCAGACGATGGGCTGCTGGCGAGTTGACTTACCGCAACATCAAAAGGCTGCCGCTAGCTATTCTCAAGCTGCAGTGCAAGCCGATATGTTCATTGAGGGCGTCAACATGAAGACCGATTCAGATTTGAAAAAGGACGTGCTGACCGAGTTGTCGTGGGATCCACTGGTACCAGAGGCCCAGGTCGGTGTCGCGGTTCACGAGGGCGTGGTGACCCTGACTGGACATTTGGACACTTATGCGGAAAAAGTCGCGGCCAAGCGCGCCGCTGAACGCGTCACCGGCGTGAAGGCGATCGCGGTGGAGATGGAAGTGGTGCCGCAAGGCCTTCACAAGCGCAGCGACACCGAGATCGCGCTAGCAGTTGAGCATGCACTAGGCTGGAATGCCTCGGTGCCGAAAGACCGGATCAAGGTGACGGTGGAAAAGGGCTGGCTGACCTTGAGCGGCGAACTCGACTGGAACTTCCAGCGCCGCGCCGTTGATCGCATGCTGCGCCCACTCAAGGGCGTGATCGGCATCACTGACAACATAACGCTCAAAACGCTGCCGGTGCCGGTCAATCTCGCCACCCGCATCCAGGACGCGCTGCTGCGCCAGGCAACACGCGAAGCGCAGCGCATCGACATTTCGATGGAGGGCAGCGTGGTGACACTACGCGGCCGCGTGCATTCCTGGGCCGAAAAAAATGCGACCGAAGGCGCCACTTGGTCGGCCCCGGGTGTGAGCCGCGTCATCAATGAATTGATGGTCGGGTCCTAGCAATGGCAACGCAACTGAAAGACTTTGCGACCGCGCAGGTCGCCGTGGTGGAGCCCGAAACCTCGGCTCTGGTGGTGGCCCGGCTCATGCGCCAGCACCACATCGGCGCCCTGGTGGTGGTGGCGGCTGGCGGTGGCAACCGACCCGTCGGCATTGTGACTGATCGCGACCTAGTGCTGGAACTGATGAGTGAAGGCCTGGACCCCGAAGTGTTCACTGCCGGTGACATCATGTCGGTTGATCTGGTACTGGCCAATCCCGAAATGGATGCGATGGACGCCGTGCAACTGATGAAGACGCATCGGCTGCGCCGGATCGTCATCGCCGACCCGAGCGGCGCTCTGGCCGGCATCGTTACGATGGAAGACCTGTTGCTGCTGTTGACGCGTGAACTGGCCAACCTGACCAGCGGCATCGCCGGTGCCCGCGATCGCGAAGTCAAGGAACGCGCCTGAGTTCGCTGAACAACGTGGCAGACTACCGGTCAGCCAGACTGGCATCACCCGTCTGCAAATCGGCACGGCGTCATGTGCCAAGAAAGTCAGCATGAACAAGAAAATCCGCGATCTGCTCGACCAGATCGCCGAGCTCGAAAACGATTTGCGCGTCACCGTGCAGGAGCAGGAAGCCAGCGCGCTGTTCGAAATTCGGGGCAAACGCATCGAGTTCGAAACCTCGGTGCGCGACGCACACCGGCGCCTCAAGCAGGGGTTCTTTCGTTGGCTGGTGACGAACCGGCCGCAAAACCTGATCACCGGTCCGATCATCTACAGCATGATTTTCCCGCTGCTGCTGCTCGACCTGTGCGTGAGTTTCTACCAGGCCACCTGCTTCCCGATTTACGGCATCAGCAAGGTGCGCCGCAGCGACTACATCGTATTTGACCGCCAGCAACTCGGCTATTTGAACTTCATCGAAAAGTTTCACTGCACCTACTGTGCCTACGGCAACGGCCTGATCGCCTACATCGCCGAGATCATCGGGCGCACCGAGGAGTATTTCTGCCCGATCAAACACGCGCGCAAGGTGCTGGGCAATCATTCGCGCTACGCGCGCTTCATGGGTTATGGCGATGCCGCCGACTACCAAGCCCGGCTCGAGGAATACCGGGTCAACCTGGGCCAGCAGCCCCCAACAAAGAAACCCTGAAACCAGCAGCGCAAGCGCTGCGCTACTTGCCCGGGAACGAGGCCCGCACCTGGCGTCCGGCCGAGAGTTGGCATTCGCCCTCACCGCCACCGGTCATGCCTTGTGCGGGTTCGACCAGATGAAAGCGGCAGCGCATGCGCTGCTGGTCGGGTGCTTCCAGCGTCGCCACTACTTTGCCCGAATAATGCGTGATGAACTGCGTGGTCGGATAGGGAGTACCGGCGTAACCGCCCCAGTACGGCCAGTCATACCAACCGGCGCGCCAGTGCGTCCACAGCGGGTTTAGCATATCAGCGCGCGTCTGTTGCGTGATCTGGAAGAAACGCCCGGCAAAGGTCTGCCCGGGCAATAGCGCCTGAATGTTACCGGTGATGCCGCCGTCCGTGCTCGTCCAACTGAAACTCACCGCTTCATCTGCCTGACCCGCACCCGACAACTGACCGCCACCGATGCCGGTGGTGGTGCAGGCAGTCAAGGTAGCCAAAGACAACCACAGAATGACCAGTAGTTTTGCGCTTTTCATCTTCTACTCCTGAATGAATCCCTGGCCATCAACGTTGCAAGCACCCCACGACGGTCTGTTGATCATTCTAGGAACAAGCGCAGATAAATGCTATGCGCAAGCGCAAGCCGCGCCGCGAAGCTGTCAAACCGGCGCACTGGCCGCATGCGCCTTCAGCAGGCATTCCTGAAAAGCGCGCGTGGCCCGCGACGGCTGCGGCGTGCGCCGCACGATGCAAAAAAAACTGCAGAGGTAGCGAAACAACTCGGGCTTGACGGCGCGCATCTGACCGGTAGCGACAAAGGCCTGGGCGTAATGGTCGGGCAGGAAACCAAGGTATTTACCCGACAGGATCAGCGTGGCAATCGATTCCTGGTCGTAGCCGGTGGCCTTGCGTTGCAGACGCATCTCCTGGCTGATTTCCATATTCGGAGAGTGGTAGCCCAGGCCCGCAAAGTCGTGGGCGCGCAGACCATCCCAGTCGCTCGGCTCCTGCGCCGCCGGATCAGCCGCAAACAAAACATGCTGCGCGCCGCAGTACAGGTACATGGTTTCGGTGAACAGTTCGTCGTAGCTCAGGGTGTCGGAGCTGCGGTGCCCGGGTATGACGCCAACCTGGAACTGGCCGTCGAGCACGCCGCGCTCGATCGTGTTCAGGGGTGCGACGTGTAGGTGCAGGCTGACTTCCGGCGCCAGTTCAGAAAACCGGGCAATGGCCGCGCCGATGTGGGCGGCCGGGTTGCTCGCGGTCTTGTCAAACACGGCAATGTTGAGTTGCCCGCCCATGCGGCGGTGAATCTCGTCGACACTGCTGCGAAAAGCGTCGGCGCCGGCCAGCAGGCGCAGCGTTTCGGCATAAATCTGCTCGCCTTCGGCAGTCAGGGCAAAACCGGCGCGGCCACGCCGGCACAGAGTCAGGCCCAGGCGCGTTTCCAGGTCCTTGACATGGCGGCTGATGGTGGAAGTGCCGATGTTGAGTTCAAGTTCAGCCGCCGCCATGCCGCCACACTCGACCACGCTCTTAAATACGCGCAGCAAACGGATGTCCATGTCACTCAACTGGCCCAGGGCGGCCCGACTATTTGCTTGCATGGATTGATAACTGAATAGTGATACTTATACATTTATAAGAGTAACAGACTGGCCCAGAATCGCCAATTCTTATTCCCCCTCTCTGGAGACACCATGGACATGAATGACGCTCAGCACCTGGGCGCATCCCGCACTGACGCCGCCTGGCTGGACGCGCACTGGATGCCTTTCACCGCGAACCGCGAGTTCAAGGCCGCACCGCGCATGATGGTCAGCGCCAAGGGCTGCTATTACACCGACAACCAGGGCAAACAGATTTTTGACGGCCTGTCGGGCCTGTGGTGCTGCGGCCTGGGACACGGCCGCACCGAGATCACCGAGGCGGCAACGCGCCAGATCGCCACGCTCGATTATTCGCCGGCCTTCCAATTCGGCCATCCGCTGTCTTTCGCACTGGCCAACAAGCTCAAAGAGTTGACCCCGGCCGGGCTCGACTATGTGTTCTTCACCGGTTCCGGCTCTGAGTCCGCCGACACCTCGCTCAAAATGGCACGCGCCTTCTGGCGCGCCAAGGGTCAGGCCAGCAAGACGCGCCTGATCGGGCGCGAAAAGGGCTACCACGGCGTCAACTTCGGCGGCATCTCGGTCGGTGGCATCGTCGGCAACCGCAAGACTTTTGGCCAGGGCATCGAGGCCGATCACCTGCCGCACACACAACTCGCGAGCAACGCCTTCTCGCGCGGCATGCCTGAGAAGGGCGCCGAACTGGCCGATGACCTGCTCAAGCTGATCGCCCTGCATGACGCGAGCAACATCGCCGCCGTGATTGTCGAGCCGTTCTCGGGTTCGGCCGGTGTCGTGATCCCGCCCAAGGGCTACCTGCAACGTTTGCGCGACATTTGCACCGCCAACAACATCCTGCTGATTTTTGACGAAGTGATCACCGGTTTTGGCCGCGCTGGCGCCTATACCGGCGCTGAGGCCTTCGGCGTGACACCCGACATCATGAACATCGCCAAGCAGATCACCAATGGCGCGCAGCCGATGGGCGCGGTGCTGGCGAAGAAGGAAATCTACGACACCTTCATGGAACAGGGCGGTCCCGACTACATGCTTGAGTTCGCGCACGGTTACACCTACTCGGCGCACCCGGTGCCTTGCGCCGTCGGGCTGGCCACGCTGGACCTGCTGGTGAAAGAAAACATGGTCGACAAGGTCAAAGCACTGGCGCCGCATTTCGAAAATGCCGTGCACAGCCTCAAAGGCGCCAAGCACGTTACCGACATCCGCAACTTCGGCTTGGCCGCCGGCCTGACGATTGCTGCCCTGCCAGGTGAGCCAGCGCGCCGGCCCTACGACATTGCCATGACCATGCTGAAAAAAGGCTTTTATGTGCGCTACGGTGGCGATACCATCCAGCTCGCGCCGCCCTTCATCACGACACCGGCGCAGATCGACAGCCTGATCAATGCGCTGGGCGAATGCATCAACCAAACCGCTTGAATAATTCACCATGCAAACCGTTCCCCTGATTCAACACCTGATCGACGGCCAACTTGTGGCTGGCGGCAGCCGCTCTCAAGAGGTCTTCAATCCGGCCACCGGCAAGGCCGAGAAGCGCGTCCTGCTGGCCGACAAGCTGACGGTCGAGCAGGCCATTGCCTCGGCCCACGCCGCCTACCCGGCCTGGCGCGCTACACCACCGCTCAAGCGCGCGCGCGTCATGAGCACGCTGAAGAACCTGCTTGAACAGAATGCCGAGCAGATTTGCGCCCTGGTCACCGCCGAGCACGGCAAGGTGCTGAGCGACTCGCTGGGCGAACTGCAGCGCGGCATCGAAAACGTCGAGTACGCGAGCTACGCTCCCGAGTTGCTCAAGGGCGAGCACAGCCGCAACGTCGGCCCCGGCATGGACTCGTGGAGCGAGTTCCAGGCGCTCGGAGTGACAGCCGGCATCACGCCCTTTAATTTCCCGGTTATGGTGCCGCTGTGGATGTGGCCGATGGCCGTGGCATGCGGCAACACCTTTGTGCTCAAACCCTCCGAGCGCGACCCCAGTAGCGCCCTATTGGTAGCCGAACTGGCGCTGCAGGCTGGCTTGCCGCCAGGCGTGCTCAATGTCGTGCATGGCGACAAGGAGGCAGTGGGCACGCTGTTGACCGATAAGCGCGTACAGGGCATCAGCTTTGTCGGCTCAACGCCGATTGCCGAGTACATCTACGCCACTGGTTGCGCCCACGGCAAGCGCGTGCAAGCCCTGGGCGGCGCCAAGAACCACGCAGTCGTGATGCCTGACGCCGACGTGCCAAACGCGGTGAGCGCACTGATGGGTGCCGCATACGGCTCCTGTGGTGAGCGCTGCATGGCGATTCCGCTGGTGGTGGCGATCGGAGACGCGACGGCCGACGCCGTGGTGGCCGGCCTTAAGGTCGAAATTGCCAAGATGAAAGTCGGCCCCGGCACCGATTCCAGCAACGACATGGGGCCGCTGGTAACGCAGGCGCACTTCGACAAGGTCAAGGGTTTTGTCGATCAGGGCGTGGCCGAAGGTGCGACCCTGGTGGTTGATGGCCGCGGCGTCAAGGTGGCCGGCCATGAAGGCGGCTACTTCCTCGGTGCCTGCCTATTCGACCACGTGAAACCCGGCATGACGATTTACCAAGAAGAAATTTTTGGCCCGGTGCTCGGCGTGATGCGGGTGGAGACGCTGGGCGAGGCGATGGACCTGATCAACGCCCACGAATACGGCAACGGCACCTGCATCTTCACGCGCGACGGTGAAGCGGCACGCTACTTCAGTGATCACATCCTGGTCGGCATGGTCGGCATCAATGTGCCGCTGCCAGTGCCAGTGGCCTACCACTCCTTTGGCGGCTGGAAGCGTTCGCTGTTTGGCGACCTGCACGCCTATGGACCGGATGCCGTACGTTTCTACACCAAACGCAAGACCATTACCCAGCGCTGGCCCTCAGCCGGAGTGCGCGAAGGCGCGGTCTTCAGCTTCCCGACGAACCGCTGAAGCCAAACTTCAGCGTCTGTTTTCCTCCGCCCTGGCTTCTTCGAGCAGCCAGTGGCGCAGGGCCTCGACGGCCGGCCGATTGCCAATCGCCTCGGGCGTCACGATGTAGTAGGCGTACTGCTGCTCGAGCACGATGTCGAAGGGTGAGACTAAGCGGCCCTCGGCAATCGCTGCCGCCACCAAGGGCTTGGACGCCAGTGCGATGCCAAGCCCGTCCACCGCCGCGACAAAGGCCAGGCCCGAGTCGCTGAAATGGGGGCCGGCGCTGCTGTCAACCCCGGTCACACCAGCCAACCGCAGCCACTCGGCCCAACTCGGACGCGCACGCTCGTTGGCAATCGAATCGTCGTGCAGCAGAACGTGGTACTTTAGATCGGCCGGCTCGCGCAAAGGCGTCTGCGCCTGCATCAACTTGGGATTGCAAACAGCGATGTAGTCGGAACCGAACATGCGGTCAACGCGGTACCCGGGGTAGACCCCGGAGCCGAAACGGATGACCACCTGCGAGTCATCCTCGCGCAGGTCAACACTGTCAAACACGGGCGCGGCGACGGCTTGCTCAAGGTCGATCGTATCGCGCGAACGAATGATGTGCAGGTTCAGGTCCGGTTGCGTCAGCGTGAAGCGACGCAGACGCGGCACCAGCCAGCGGGTCGCAAAAGAGGACGGGGCGATCACCAGCAGGCGCCCGTCGGCACTGTGGGCATGGGCATATTCAACCGCAATGGCGAAGCACTCGAGGCCTTCGCGCACCTTGGGCAGCATGGCATGCCCCTGCGGCGTCAGTTCCAGCGCCCGCGGCAGACGGCGAAACAGCGGCAGATCCAGAAACTCCTCAAGCGACTTGATCTGGTGGCTCACGGCGGTGGGCGTTACCGATAGCTCACTCGCCGCCTTCTTGAAGCTCAGGTGGCGCGCTGCGGCTTCAAAGGCGCGCAAGGCGTTCAGCGGCGGCAGGCGGTAGGACATAGATGAGTTTTTCTTCAGTGCCGGATGAGATTTGATCGTTTGCTGCGTTGCAACATCTCCATTATCGTTGCGACGTGCTTTCAAAAGAAGCCCATTCAACAGAAAGATCCAAACCCATGGAACGCAATTATCTTGATATCGAAGACCTTGTTCGACAGGCGCGCCAGCAGCGCAGCCAGGAACTGGGAAACCTGATTTCCACTGCCTGGCATCAGTGCATCCAACTGCTGCGCGGCAAGCGCAACGCCAATCATCCACAGACAGTGCTTTGGCGCCTCCTGCCCCCTTGATCGTTCATCTTTCTTCACTTCAGGAACTTCCATGAAAAACTTTTTCAGCATCGTCAACCTTGTCATCGGCGTCCTCTCACTTCTGGTTGGCGTCGCCATCCTGCGCAGTTTCTCCAACGACTTCGCCTATGCGGGCGCCGGTTTCGTCGCCGTCGTCATCGCGGCGGTCTGCCTCTGGCTGGCCAAGGAATCCGTCGCGCACCAGCCAAAATCCCTGGTCTGAAGCCCTGCCCCAGGCCCGGACCGAGCCTGAACACCACAAGCGCGCGTGAGCGATGCTTGACCGGGTAACTGGAGCGCTTGACCATCAGTCTTGGGCGTTTGCTTCATTAGCCACACAAATGAAGCGACTGATATATTAATTATTGTTCTCAAACCGCAGGTCTTGCACCACACTGCGTGCTTTCACCGCTATCTCAGGAGAACAGCATGCTGATCGGATGTCCCAAGGAAATCAAGAACCACGAATACCGCGTCGGCCTCACCCCGGCCAGCGTGCGCGAACTGATCGCACACAAGCATCAGATACTGGTGCAAATCGGTGCTGGCACCGCCATCGGCCTGAGCGATGCGCAATACGAGGCAGCGGGCGCCACACTGGTCGCCGAAGCCAAAGAAATTTTCGCCAAGGCCGAGATGATCGTCAAGGTCAAGGAGCCGCAGCCGCAGGAATGCGCCATGCTGCGTCCAGGCCAGATCCTCTACACCTACCTGCACCTGGCACCGGACCCAGAGCAAACTGCGGCGCTGGTCAAGTCTGGCGCGATCTGTATTGCCTATGAAACCATCACCGGCCCCGGCGGCGGTCTGCCGCTGTTGGCACCGATGAGCGAGGTGGCCGGTCGCATGGCGGTGCAGGCCGGCGCCGCGCACCTGGAAAAATCCAAGGGCGGCATGGGCATCCTGCTGGGCGGCGTGCCCGGCGTGCCGGCAGCCCACGTCGCAATCATTGGCGCCGGGGTCGTCGGCACCCATGCGCTGCAAATGGCCGTCGGCATGGGCGCGCGCGTCACCGTGCTCGACAAGAGCGTGGACCGCCTGCGCCAACTCGATCTGGTCTTCGGCAACCGCATCAGCACCGTCTACTCTAACGCGCAAAGCGTGGAAGACGCCGTGCTGGACGCCGATCTGGTGGTCGGTGGCGTGCTGATTCCAGGCGCAGCCGCACCCAAACTGGTGACACGCAGCATGATCTCGCGCATGAAGAAGGGCGCGGTGATTGTTGACGTTGCCATCGACCAGGGCGGCTGCTTCGAGACCTCGCACGCCACCACCCACGCCGAGCCGACCTACGTGGTGGACGGCGTGGTGCACTACTGTGTGGCCAATATGCCCGGCGCCGTGGCACGGACTTCGACCTTTGCCCTCAACAATGCCACCATCGGCCACGCCGTGGCGCTGGCTGACAAAGGCTGGAAGCAGGCGCTCAAGGACAACGATCACCTGAAGAACGGTCTGAACGTCGCCAACGGTCAGGTCACCTACGAAGCCGTGGCGCGTGACCTTGGCTACAGCTACGTGAGCGCCGACAGCCTGCTTGGCTGAGCGCCGTAGGTAAGCAAAGGCGTCCGGTGGACGCCTTCGTTGAAAACCGCAAGCGCCGACACCGCAATCGCCGGCCCTGGGGCGTTTGCCGTGGCTCAGGCGCAAGTACCCGTTGCGACCATGGCAAAAGAAAAACTCGGGTAAATTGCGCCCATGTCTTTGTCGAATCTGGCCCGCAAGGCCCAATCCCCCAATTTTTCGCAACCCGAATTCCGCCAGTCGCTGGCCATGTTTGCCACCGGCGTGACGATCGTGACCGCGCGCACCGCCGAAGGCACACTGGTAGGCCTGACCGCGAATTCCTTCAATTCGGTATCGCTGGAGCCACCCTTGGTGCTGTGGAGTCTGGCGCGGGCTGCCGCATCACTGAGTGCCTTCAGCAGCGGCTCGCACTACGCCATCAACATCCTGGCGGCCGACCAGCACGAACTGGCCCAGCGCTTTGCGACCAGGGGCGTCGACCGTTTTGCCGATGTCGTGTTCGAGGAAGGTGCCGGCGGCGCACCCCTTTTGGCCGGAGCGGCCGCCAGTTTTGAGTGCTTCAACCGCAGCCGCTACTTCGAAGGCGACCATGTGATCTTTGTCGGCGAGGTCGAGCGCTGCGCGCACCGCAGCGGCGCCTCACCTTTGCTGTTTCACGGCGGCAAGTTCTACAGTGAGCATCCCTTGTAAGACGCCTGACTGCGGCGACAATCCTGTCGTCCACGTCACTGTTGCGCAAACATTGCGCGCACATCAAACCCGCCTGCTTTCCATGACGAACCGAAAAGATCACCTTGACAGCGTCGCAGTCAGCCTGCTGCTCGGCTGTTGCCTGTTCTGGGGCTTTCAGCAGGTACTGGTCAAGGCCACCATCCCCGATTTGCCGCCAGTGTTTCAGGCTTGTCTGCGTTTCATCGGCGCCACGGTTCTGCTCTGGCTCTGGTGCCTGTGGCGTGGCGTGCGCCTGTTTGAACGCGACGGTTCGCTCTGGCCCGGTCTGGTGGCGGGCTGCCTGTTCGCGCTCGAATTTGCCTGCCTCTATGCGGGCTTGCAGTTCTCGGCAGCCTCGCGCCTGACCGTGTTCCTTTACACCTCGCCATTCTGGGTCGCGGCTTTACTGCCCTTCTTTGTGCCTTCCGAAAAGTTGCGCCCACTGCAATGGCTGGGCCTGGGGCTGGCTTTTGCGGCCGTCGGGTTTGCACTGCGCGACGCCTGGGGTGCTGCGAGTCCGGTTGACCAGTGGCGCGGCGACCTGCTGGCGCTGGCCGCCGGCGGCTTCTGGGGCCTGACCACCATCGTCATGCGCAGCACCGGGCTGACCCGGGTGTCGCCCGAAAAACTGCTTTTCTTTCAAGTCAGCGTGAGCGCGGTCGTGCTGCCATTCCTATCGTTGCTGCTGGGCGAGCACTGGGTCTGGACGGTCAGTGCCTTCGCCGGTTGGTCTTTGGCAATACAGACCGTCGTCGGCGCCTTCGCCAGCTACCTGGCCTGGATGTGGATGCTGGGGCGCTACCCGGCAACCAAGATTTCGGCCTTCGTCTTCCTGACGCCGGTCTTTGCCCTGCTGTTTGGCGCACTCTGGCTGCACGAACCCGTGACGCTCAACCTGATCATCTCGCTGGCCATGGTGGCGGCCGGCATCATGTTGGTCAACCGCAAGCCCGCGCGCTGAACCTGCGCTTTACAGCACTGCGTCCCGCCGCAGCGCGGCAATCGCGGCTGCATCCAGTCCCAATTCGGTCAGTACTTCGTCGGTATGCTCACCCAGCGCCGGCGGCGCGCGGCGCAAGACCGGTGGTGTTGTCATCAAACGCAAGGGGCTGGCCACAGTGGCAATCGATTCAACCGCAGTCTGCGTGACGGCGGCCGGGGTCACGACTTGGTTCACGATCAGCCCGCGGGCCGCGACCTGGGCGTCGGAAAAGGCCTGGCCCATGTCGTTGATCGAGCCGCAGGGAACGGCCTTGTCTTCGAGCAGCGCAATCCATTGCGCCGTACTGCGCGTGCGGGTTACGGCCTGCATGGCAGGAATCAACTGTTCGCGATGCTTGACGCGCAGTGTGTTGCTGGCAAAACGCGGGTCGCCCGCCCACTCGGAATGACCGGCCGCCTCACAAAAACGGGCAAACTGGCCATCGTTGCCCACGGCCAGCAGCATGGAGCCGTCTTCGGTTGGGAAGTCCTGGTACGGCGCCAGACTCGGGTGGCTGTTGCCTTGGCGCTGCGGCACCTGGCCGGTGTTGAGAAAGCCGGCCGCCTGGTTCGCCAGGATCGCCATGCCGACATCGAGCAGCGCCATGTCGATGTGCTGACCAAGGCCGCTGCGATGCCGCACCTCGAGCGCCGCCAGGATGGCGCTACAGGCGTAGACGCCGGTGAACAAATCGATCAGGGCCACGCCAACGCGCTGCGGCCCGCCGCCAGGCACGCTGTCCGGACGGCCCGTAATGCTCATCATGCCCGTCATGGCCTGGATCATCAGGTCGTAGCCGGCGCGCTCAGCGTAGGGTCCGTCCTGACCGAAACCGGTCACCGAGCAATAGATCAGGCGCGGGTTGAGGACTTTTAGGCTCTCATAGTCCAATCCGTAATGCGCCAGACCGCCAACCTTGAAGTTCTCGACCAGGATGTCGCTTTGCGCCGCCATCTGGCGGATCAGCGCCTGTCCTTGCGCGCTGGCCATATCGATGGTGACGGAGCGCTTGTTGCGATTGCAGGCAGTGAAATAGCTGGCTTGGTCGGTGTCCTTGCCGTCGCCATCCTTGAGGAATGGCGGACCCCAGTGGCGCGTATCATCACCAGCGCCGGGGCGCTCAACCTTGACAACATCAGCGCCCAGGTCCGCCAGCATCTGGGTACACCAGGGGCCGGCGAGAACGCGCGACAGGTCCAGAACTTTGATGTGCCCCAGCGCTGCGGGTTTTTCGTCCATTGAGTTCTCTCGTCTTCTTTAACTTGTAGCGTTCAAACCCGAACCAAAAAATGTTCAGTTGCCGAAGGCTGCAATCCCGGTCTGAGCCCGACCCAGAATCAGGGCATGGATGTCATGTGTGCCTTCGTAGGTGTTGACCACTTCAAGGTTCACCAAATGGCGTGCGACGCCGAACTCGTCGGAAATGCCGTTGCCACCCATCATGTCGCGTGCCAGACGCGCCACGTCGAGCGCCTTGCCGCAGGAGTTACGCTTCAGGATGGAGGTGATCTCGACCGATGCCGTACCCTCGTCCTTCATGCGCCCCAGACGCAGGCAGCCTTGCAGGCCAAGGGCGATCTCGGTTTGCATGTCAGCGAGCTTCTTCTGGATCAACTGGTTGGCTGCGAGCGGGCGGCCGAACTGCTTGCGGTCCAGCACGTACTGGCGCGCACGGTACCAGCAGTCTTCAGCGGCACCCAAGGCACCCCAGGCAATGCCGTAGCGAGCTGAATTGAGGCAGGTAAACGGACCTTTCAGACCCTGCACTTCGGGGAAGGC
>CAIXNB010000118.1 GCA_903920695.1 uncultured beta proteobacterium | reverse complement strand
TGCCATCGCTGTGAAGCCCGCAAGCAGTATTGCCAGGAAATTGATTCTGGACTTCATGTCTTCCTCAGGTGGGTTGGCGCACGAACTAATGGGATGCTTGAAAGCAAGAAGAGTGGCTTGGTTCAGAACAGCCGGGGCTTCAGCGCGGCGCTGCCGGTGAGCACCGGTGCCACGGCCGACCGGGCGAGCGCGACCTTGTAGTTTCCCTCTGCGATGCGCCAGCCGCCGGCGCCGACATCGAAGCGGGCGATCAGCCGTGGATCGGCGGTAAGGGTCACGCTGCGCGATTCGCCGGCTTTCAATTCCACACGCTCGAAGCCGAGCAGTCGCATACGCCTGTCGCCCGCAGCTTGCGTCAAATACACCTGTGGCACGTCGGCACCTTCACGCTGGCCGGTGTTGGTGACGGTGAAAGTCGCGCTAAGCGTCTCGCCGCCAGTGATGCTGAGATTGCTGTAGGCGAAGGTTGTGTAGCTAAGTCCGTGGCCGAAAGCGTAGAGCGGCTGCGCGAGCGTCTTGGCGAACCAACGATAGCCGACCTCGGCCCCCTCGTTATAGCGAACCGTCGTCGGCGTGCCCCAGCTCGTGCCCAGACCGGCTAGTTCGGGACGCGGAGTTTGCGCCAGATCCGCTGGAAACGTGATGGGAAGATGGCCCGACGGATTGACCTTGCCGGTGATGATCTCGGCGATCGCCTGGCCGCCCGCTTGCCCGGGGTACCAGGCTTGAAGAATCGCCTTCACGCTGTCTTTCCACGGCATGGTCACCGGGTTGCCGGTTTCCAGCAAAACGATCGTGTTCGGGTTCACCGATGCCACGGCCTGGATCACCGCATCCTGACCCCAGGGAAGCGCCAGGCTGGGGCTGTCGAAGCCCTCGCTTGCCACGTGAATGCCCAATACGATCACCACATCCGAGCGCCGTGCCAGCAAGACAGCCTCCGCCGGGTCCAGCCCCGGGTCGAATTCGATCTGCGCCTTGGGCAGGAGCTTTTTCAGCTGCGCCAGCGGCGATGGCCCCAGCAGATAAAGGTTGCGCCCACCGGCCATGATGCCGGAGCCACCCACCGAGACGACTGACGCATAGCCACCGGGCGGCAGCACGGTGCTGGACCCGGCACCAGACGGCACGCCCAACTGGGCATAGCCACCAATCACCGCGATGCGCGCGTTGGTATCGGCGGCCAGCGGCAGCACGCCCTCGTTCTTCAGCAGGACGATGCCCTGGCGGGCGGTATCAAGTGCGATCTGCCGGTGCCTGGCCATGTCGACTTTGGGCGCCGGACCCCATTGGTCGATGCCCACCGCATAGATGGAACGAAGAATGCGTCGCACCATGTCGGACAGACGTTGTTTGGCCAGTTTGCCTTGGTCATAGGCTTGTTTGAGCGGGCCAACAAAATATTCATCTTTCCACATCAGTTTGTCCAACTGCGCGCCCGATTCCTGGTCCAGCCCCTTCAAGGCGAAGTCCCAGTGCTGTGTCGCACCCCAGTCCGACATCACCCATCCCTTGTAGCCCCACTGGCGCTTGAGTACATCGTTGAGCAGATCCGCGCTGCCGCAGGCCGCAGCACCGTTGACCTGGTTGTAGCCGCACATGACGGAGCCCGGCTGCGAGCGCTCAATGGCGATCTGAAAGGCGAGCAAATCTGACTCGCGATGCGCTGCCGGGTCGATGACTGCATTGAGCCAGTGGCGATTGGTCTCGTTGACGTTGAGCGAGTAATGCTTGATGGTCGAGATGACACCCTCGGATTGAATGCCATTGATCGTCTCGGCCGCCAGCACGGCGGATTGCCACGGATCCTCAGAAAAATACTCGAAGTTGCGGCCGTTGCGCGGGTCGCGCGCCAGGTTGACGCCCCCGGCGAGTTGCACATTGAACTGGCGGCTGCGCGCCTCGCGACCCAGCAGCGCGCCAGCCTCGCGCGCGAGCTTCGGGTTAAAGCTGGCCCCCAGTACCAGCCCTGCTGGTAGCGCCGTGGCCGTGTCGTCCTTTCGGTAGCCGGGGTTGGTAATGCCCAGGCTGCCGTCGCTCATGACCAGTGCCGGCACACCCAGGCGCGGCACGCCCGCCACATAGCCGGCACTCATCGGGACGCCAGCCGGGATGCGCGGGTCGCGAACCTGAACCACCCCATTGACCCCCATCAGGCTTACGAGCATGGCGAAACGCTCATCGTCCGTCATCTTCTGTTCGGTATCGAATGCGCGCTGGTCGGGCGAAGGCGTCTGTGCGGAAACAGAACAAGCCAAAACCAGCGAGAAGAGCGGAATCATCCAGGTGTGTTTGTTCACGGTGACTTTCATCAGAACTGCGGCGCCGTTGTTGGCAACTTGGTGGAATCGATGCCTTCGCACAGCGCGTTGTCCACCGTCAGGTTTCCCCGCGCATCCAGGCTGATGCTCCACATGGTGTCGTAGTCTGCGCTCGGCCAGTCGCCCTGCGGTGTGCCGGAGGTCGGCAGCGAGGGCAGGTCGGCGCCGCCATAACTGGCGAGCAATGCATTGATGAACGGCCTGATATGGCCGGACTCCCACGCCAACAGCACGGTTTGATTGGAGAACCTGCCGCCGGTAAAGAAATAGTTACTCGTGTCCCGGGCCACGATGGGGTCAGTTGGGGACCCCGCAATACCGATGCCCGTCACCAAAGAGTAGGGCAGGTTATTGGCAATCACATAGGGCAGCACGGTCAATGAAGGCCTGACGTATGAAAAATTGGAACGGCCGCCAAAAAACCACTGCGCTGGGTCAATCGAAACAACTTGATCGGGATTTATCTTGCCGCGCAACGCGTTGGCAAGGTCAAGCGCGCGCCATTGCCCCGCCCCCACAAAGTTGCCGTTCTCAAAATGAAACCCTGAATCCGGATGGGCCTCGGCGTGCCGGACGATGTAGATTCGCTGGTTGGTATTGATGTCCACCGGAATGGCAGCACCACTCACCCCGCCGGTGCGTGTGGTACTGAAATAGCTTTGATACTCATGCGTACACGCTGCGCCCGCTACTGGCGCCGGCAGCACCGGGTAGCTGGCAGGTGGATTCAACTGGCTGTCCAGGGTGAGCAACTGCACATTGCCTGCGGCATTGAGGGTGATGGCATAAACCACATTGGGCCCGCCATAGACCGTGGGAATCTCGAACTTGTAGCCGTTTGAAGTCTTGATGCCCGTCAGCAGGCTGCTGATGGTTTCCCAGGGCGCAGAGAAAACGTAGTAGCCGGAGGACCTGGCGCTGATGATGCCCGCTACCAGCGCCGCGTTGCGGCCCTTGGTGTCGTTGAAATCAAGCCCGCTGCAGTCGGGGCAGTAGGACTTTTGCAGCGCCACACCAGCAGGGATAGACGCTGCCGTGTACGCCACGTTGACCGGGAAACTATTGGCAGTAAAGGTGCCCCCGGTGGCGCTATCGGGCAGGGTGAACTGATTGAGCAGGGCAAATTGCTGAATGAACCCGATGCCCGCCATGTCAGGGTATTGGCGGGTGGTTTGCAAATGCGTCATGGGCGTGAGCGCGTAAATGCCGTTGACGTTGTTTCCGCCCATCAACTGTTGCTTCAGGTAGGTCGCCATCAGCAGCGAACGCTGCAAACCCTGCGGGCTGAGGTTGGCCGTGTCCGCTCGGACGTCGCCCGGCGCCTGGTAAGCCAGATCAGGGCTGGTGACGAAGATGAGATTGAGATTTTGGGCGCTCAGTGGCGCAGTAGTCGCAGAACTGCCACCACAGCCAGCCAACAGGCTGAGAAGCAGTGCCAGTATCAGGCGACTGGGGTACCGGGCAACTTCGTTCATCGTGACACCTCTTGTCCTCTGGATCAAAAGTAAACACTTTAATGGTAATTTCACAAAGCGTTTGAACAGTCTCCTTGGCCGTCTGTATTCGCATGAACATTGATCTGACTGCCCTGTCTGCAGGAATATAACGAGACACGGCTGGAAGCAGTGTGCGGGCTAGAACCGCGCGCCCCTCGCAAGATTTGCTCAATGGCATGTTCGGTTGATGCGGACTGAGCCACCGGTGTAGAGAATGCGGTTGGCCCAAGGACCGCATTGGGGCAATTGACCCCAATGGCCGCTCCTGGTCGCTTGCCGAAATTCGGAAATTGACAATGGAGCAAGAATTGATCGGCAATCCCGCATCAATTTCCAGGACGGCTTCGTAGAAGTCCTGTAGAGATCGGCAATGACTGCAATCGAGCGGCAACCATTTACGGGTTGATTTTTTGGCCGACAGCAACCGCTGCACCACTGAATTACGTTTTGCTCCAGTCCTGACCTTCGATTTTGGCTGTCAGTTTCGGAGAGAAGTGGCTGGCTCCTGAAGACTGTCTGTCGCCAATCAACTGCGCAATCCGACTGACCAGTCATTGAAACGTAAGCCACTGGGACAGATTCACAACGACCGTTTCGTCATAGGGACAGCAGCTAACGCAATCGATGCGGCCCAATCCGACTTGGATTTGATCTACCCACCCCATCAGGGAATTCACCGATGCTGATCGACCCCGGGGAGAGCAGAGTAGGTTCCGTTGCATCTTGCAGCGGTGATGGAAACAGGGAGACAAAATGGAAGAAAGAAAACTGATCCTCGACTACGTCTACGAACATGAGGCAGACCACCCGGACAGGGTCTACCTGACCCAGCCCGTCGGTGGAGGCAAGGTTGTGGACTACACCTGGCGTGAAACGCTGGACCAGGCCCGCCGCATGGCTGCCTATTTGAAAGCACAAGGCTTTGAGCCTGGCGCACGCATTGCCATGCTGTCCAAGAATTGCGCGCATTTCTTCATGGTTGAATTGGCCATCTGGATGGCGGGCGGCACCACAGTGGCCATCTACCCGACCGAGACGGCTGACACGGTGCGTTTTGTGTTGGAGCACAGCGGGGCTAGCCTGCTCTTTGTGGGCAAGCTCGACACCTGGAGCCAGCAGGCCTTGGGCGTTCCAGAAGGACTGCCGTGCATTGCCCTTCCTCTGGCACCCAAGACCCGTTTCGATACCTGGGATGCCATCGTTGGCCGCACTGCGCCGCTGCTCGGCAAGGTGCAGCGTTCGCCCACTGACCTGGCGATGCTGGCGTACACCTCGGGCTCCACCGGACAGCCCAAGGGTGTCATGCACAGTTTTGAGGGTATGACTCGGGCCGCCGAAGGCCTTGTCGAGTCAGTGGCATCCTTTGTGGGTAAAAACTCCGAGGGGCGGGGTCTGTCGTATTTGCCCTTGGCCCATGTCTTTGAGCGGGCATGTGTCGAGTGTGCTTCGATGGTCAAGGGCAGCACTCACATCTTCTTTTCGGAATCACTTGACACGTTTATGGAGGACCTTAATCGCGCGCGACCAACCGCCTTTATCTCAGTGCCCCGTTTGTGGCTCAAATTTCAGCAGGGTGTTTTTTCCAGGATGGCGCCCAAGAAACTGGACCTTCTGCTGAGCATTCCGATTGTGGGACGCATCGTGGCGCGCAAGGTGCTAAAGAGCTTGGGGCTGGACCAAGTGGTGGTGGCGGGCAGCGGGACTGCTCCCATACCAGCGGAGTTGATCTCCTGGTACCGTCGTCTCGGACTGCAGTTGATGGAGGGCTACGGCATGACGGAGGATTTTGGCTACTCCCATACGTCCACCCCCGAGTTCAACAAACCAGGTTGCGTAGGTATTCCCAGGCCCGGCGTGCAGGTACGCATCGGTGACGACGGCGAAGTGCTGATCAAGTCGCCTGGGCAGCTGGTGGGCTACTACAAGCGGCCCGACCTCGACGCCGAGAGCTTCACGGCCGACGGTTTTTTCCGCACCGGCGATAAGGGTGAGCGCGATGCCAATGGTCTGCTCCGATTGACCGGGCGCCTCAAGGAGCAGTTCAAGACATCGAAGGGCAAGTATGTTGCCCCGGCGCCCATCGAAAATCGCCTCAATGCCCACCCCTTGATCGAAACCAGCCTGGTCTCCGGGCTCGGGCAGGCTGCGGCTTATGCGTTGGTGGTCCTGGCAGAGGATCTTCGCCACCGGTTGGGAGATGCATCAGTTCGCGCCCGAGTCGAGGGCGAACTTAGCCAGTTGTTGAGCGACCTGAACCGGGAACTGGCCGACTATGAAAAGCTGCAGATGATGGTCGTCACTCGCGAGCCCTGGACCATAGAAAACGGCTGCCTGACTTCGACCATGAAGATTCGCCGCAGCAAGATTGAATCCATGGTTAAAGTCCAAGTCGAGGGCTGGTATGCAGGCAAGGGTGCAGTGCAATGGGCTTGACTGACTGTGTTATCTGAGATCCACCTATTCCGCGCCAGCCTGAATGCGCATGTGGACTTCCATGTTGGCGTGGTCTACGGCGTGTTTTGAGATGGTGGGCCTGCTTGGCCTCATGTTTCATCAAATAAGGAAACGGCGCGGGTCTAGAAATTTGGGATGCCGTCCTCAATGTGAAATTCAAGCTCATGCAGTCCAGACTCGAACGTCGCTCGAATTTCACTGGGCTTCGCAGTGTCCTGCTGAACACGAAAACAGTATTCATCCTTCTCAGTCACGCAAGACAGGCCGTCATCTCTGACTTTCCATGTCCTTGGTATCCGTTCGCCTTCAACTATCTTGAGGCCAACTCCGTCAGCACGAAAATAGGATACAGCTTGCCGCCCGTCTGCGCCGAACCCGCTCAATGTATTGTTTGAAAGCAGAGCCCGAATCTCCTGCGGATTCTTCACTTCCTTCAATTCTTGCGACCAAGTTGAGGTTGACGTCACACTGAACAGCGCCGATGCCGCAATCAGCCCAAGTCGACACTTGATTGATTTCATTTCCAACTCCCTGGTTGGTAAAACATCTGCGCACTGAATACTTTGTGCGTGCTAGAGCAGAAACTGGTGCTCTTGATGATGATACGTCGCACGAGTGCGCTTGCCCGACCTTGTTCCCAGTTTTCAAGCGTTCGCGCGTTGGTGCGCAGGTAGTGCGCAAACACCGGGCGGGACAAGCGCAATTGTTCGCGCATCTGTAGCACTTCTTGCGGCAAAAGCACCGGCGCGGGTTTGTTTTCGGCCTTGAAGGTGCGTAGCGTCAGCTTGCCTTCACGCTCGGATTTCAAGGCATCAAATCCTTCGGTCAGACCAGTAATAAATTGCCCGCAGACCACCGCGCTTTCCTTTACCGCGACGCGGGTCCGTTTGACGCAGCTTGCGCAAAGCACCCGTGCCTTCGATAACAGCGCCTGCCGTCGGGTCTTCCATCAACTCGAGTTGCAACAGTCTGTAGGCCTCATCATCCATGTAGTCTTTTCGAGTTCGCTCGAAAGGTGGCAGTTCAACAAAGGTGGCTTGCATTGCCAATGTATACGTTACTTGCGTATCTTACGAAAATTCCGGAATCGAGGAGGGCCCAAACTGGACCGGCAGAGGCAATGTCGGGTTTCGCTTCTGCGCCGAAGTCGAAGACGTTGCGCTCGACCGCAGGCGGCGCATAGCGCGGCCAACCGGGGCGAACTAACCATTGGCCGCAGGTGGGTTCCAGTCCTTCTCCGCAACGACCTTCGGTGTGGCCGGATCAAGCACGTAGTGCGGCGACATGATTTGCACGCCGTGGCGGTTGAAGGCGTCCTGGATCGCCGCCAGCAGGTCACTGGCGACCTGGGCCCGCTTCGCCGGCGCATTGGTATCGACATAGACGACCAGTTTGTAGGCCACGTAGAAATCGGACAGCGCGGATTGCACCACATAGGCCGGCGGGGCCTTCCTGATTTCCGGGATGCTGGCGGCGGCTTCGAGCAGCATGGCATGCACCTGGCGCCAGGGCGTGTCGTAACCGATGGTCACCGTGGTATCGAGCACATAACCACGCCCGCCATCAATGCGGGAATAGTTGCGCGTCACGTTGCCCAGCACGAAGGCGTTGGGCAAGGCGATCTCCTCGCCCAGCCCGGTGCGCAGGCGGGTGACGAACAGGCCCAGTTCGGTCACCGTCCCCTCATATTCCTGAATGCGCACGTACTCGCCCTTTTTCAGGGCGTAGGTGTAGACAATCATCACGCCGCTGGCGATCTGTCCCACCACCCCTGACGCACCGATTGAAGCCATGAGGCCGACGATCACGGACAGGCCCTTGAACGCATCGGTGTGCGCGCCCGGCAGGTAGGGGTAGGCCATGGCAACGGCGAACAACCACAGCGAGGCATTCACGATGCGCCGCGTTGCGGGTGCCGTGTGGGTATTGAGCGCGGCGCTGTCGGTCCGTCGGGTCTCAACACCGGCGAAGAACTCCGTCGAAATGCGGGTCGCGACCCAGGCCAGCAGAAAAATGAGGACCGAAATAAACATCCCCGGCAGCGACTCGACGATGGCGCCGAATGCCTGCGCCATCAGGCTGATGATGGAATTCGACATGCTCTCACTGGCGGGGCGGGTCAGCGCGAACTGGCCGAGGGCATACGTCAGGTAGAAATACGCCAGCCCCAGACCCAACAACCAGGTCAGCAGAATGGAAAGGCGCGCAGCGATCTCCGGCAGCGTGGCCGACAAACGCAGTCCCCAATGCTCCCCCGGCAAAGCCTCAAGGCGCCGACTCAGGCGTTCGACAACGCTGCGGCGCAACCTGGACAAGAGCTTGAGCAGGGCGATCAGCGCCGCCAGTAGCAGGACCGTGGCAAGCGCCACCTTGAGCGCGCCCTCAAGGCGGGCACGGGAATCATCTCGCTCACGTGCTTCGCTCCAGGCCTTCTGCAGGACGCGGGATGCCTGATTGGCCAGATCCTCGGGCGTCTCCCCAGCCGCAGTGCGGGCATCGCCGGGCACGACCAGGAACAAGACCTTGCCGTCGAGTTGTACCTCCACGCCCAGATTCGTCGGCTTGACCGAGGTCCAGCCTTCGCCCGCTTGCACGAGGGCGCGTTCGATGCGCTTGCGCGCACCGTCGGCCCGCTCGGCTGCGGAGAACATGCCCAGCGGCGCGCGAAACACATGAATGGTGCGACTGCCGATGACGAGCGGTACCGCCTCCTCGGCGTCAGCGGCGATCGAGTTGGCGGCGCTCAAGGCGCCCAGCAGGAGCAGCCCGAGAAACAGTGCGCGCAGCCAGCCCTGGTGGATTGATTCAAGCACAGCGTTATCCTTTCTTTCGCAGAAGTACTACCCGAGTCGCCGGTCTTGTGCGACTCGAAGAAGTTGATGATGTTGATGAAGAGTCATTTGTTTGCCTTGGTCGGCTGTTGCCGTGGTCACTGCGGTCCCTTCTTGTTTGCGGACACGTTCTACAGCGGCGGGTTGAAGATCGAAATCCCCTCCAGCGGCTCGTCACCAGTATTGCGCAGGCTGTGTTCCATCGCAGGTGGCGCGTAGCCCAGCCAACCGGGTCGCCCTTCACTCTCGCAATCGCCCACACGGCAGACGCGCCCGCAAACCGTGGGTGCGCTTGCCATTGGCCCGCAGCCGTGTTGATGAAGTAGCGCTCTGCCATGTGCCGTGCCTCACTGTTTCGCTAGCGCGCAGCGGCCGGTTCTTTAGCCGGCCGCTTTGATCAAAGCCTGCGCGCTATGCCCCGCCGCCTGCAACGCGCGCACGACGCCGTCCCAGCACCAAGCACCATGCCACGCGCCGTGAATGAGAACGAAATGCTTGCCCATGATCTGTCTCCGTGTGAGAAGGATTTAACGGCGTGAACTCAAGAACAGACCTCGGCGGGCTCGTCCCCGTCTTCGCTTGATTCCCGCGCCCCGTGATATTGACAGACGCCATCACTGCCCAGATGTTTTTCACAGGGTTTGCCCTCGCGTCCATGACCGGTGCACGGGGCGCCGCAAAGTTCTATTGTTTCCGAGTCGGATGCGCTTGACGAAGTGCTCGGCAGGGCGGGCATGTCGTAGTCATCGTCGATGACGTTAAAGGGCTCAGGCCGGGTCGGAGCCTGGTATGGAGGGAGTTCGTTTTCTTCATACTTCTCCAGGAATTCGGTCTCCAGTTTCTGCAATTTTTCCTCCAGCTTCACATCGGCCTGGTACTGTCCAAAGTACTTCTCAAGTTGCGCTTGCAGCCGACCTTCCAGCAGCGTTTTCAGTTTTGCCGCGTCACCCGACGGCTTGTTTCCGAACTGGCTTATCAGATTCGAAAATAGTTGCTGAAGAGTCCCCTTGAGGTACTCGCGATTGTGGCAATGGGTCACGCGCTCCATGAATTCCCGGTAGTAGGTATAGCCTGGATCGGACCGATACCCCGTTACGCCCCGCGTCGTGTAAATGCCCTTGAGGTATCCGACCGCCTCTTTGCGCAAGAGTTGGTTTGAATTGAACATGTCCCGCGTCTTGCGACGCTGCGCCGTGAGCTTCTTCCTGGTGTCGATGATGGCCTCATAGGCCTTGCCCTGCGGTGTCACTTTTGCTTTGGACGTAACCATGCTTGTATCTCCTTTCGACCGGTCATATCTTAGCCCTGCAGCCCCCTCGCCGTGAAGCCACGCTGCCTGTTCACGCAGCCAATCGTTCGATTCGAGGACGCGGCAACTTGCCTGCCAGGAACAAGTCGTATTGCAGTTGCATACCGGCCCACAACTCGGGGCTGGTTCCAAAAGCCTCGCCCAAGCGGTACGCCATGTCAGCAGAAATGCCCGCCGCACCGGTCATGATGCGGGACAGGGTTACGCGGTTGACGCCAAGCTTTGCTGCCGCTTGCGTCACCGTGATGTCGCCCAAATACTCCCGAAGAACTTCGCCAGGATGTGGAGGGTTGTGCATTCGAGTCATATTGAACCTCAGTGGTAATCCCGGTAATCAACAAGCACGGCGTCTTCGCCTTCGAAGGCAAATACCATGCGCCAGTTTCCATTGACGGTAATTGCCCAATGACCTTTGAGTTCGCCCTTTAAGGCGTGCAATCCCCAGGTCGGCGCTGAAAGGTCTTGCGGCCTTACCGCTTGCGCCAGAGCCGCCAGTTGCAAGCGCAGCTTCGGTGCGTGCGCAGCCTGTATTCCTGACTTGCTGCCGGTCTCAAAAAAGCGTTGCACGCCCTTGTGACGGAAACTCTTGATCATGTCGGCGCATTTTAGGGCGTAGCGTATCAGACTACAAAGCGGCAGTTCACAGCAAGGCAATTGGCAAGTTATCCGTGACGACCTTCGCCGGCTCTGTCCGGTTCGGGCGCACCGCTTCGAATCAGTCGCGCAAGGCCGACAGGAACTGCTGCAACTCCGGTGTCTTGGGGTGGTTGAAGATGTCGTCGGGCGAACCGGCCTCGTGGATCAGGCCCTGGTGCATGAACACGATACGGTCACTCACCTTGCGTGCAAAGGCCATCTCATGCGTGACAAGGATCAGGGTCATGCCCTCGTCGGCCAGCATCTCCACCACCTGCAGCACTTCGCCCACCAGCTCGGGGTCCAGCGCCGATGTGATTTCATCGCACAGCAGCACGCTCGGCGCCATCGCCAGCGCCCGTGCAATGGCGACGCGCTGTTGCTGGCCGCCGGAGAGTTGTTCCGGCAAGCGGTCAAACATGCCGTCCAGCCCAACACGCGCCAGCAAGGTCTGCGCGCGTGCGCATGACTCTTCCTTGGGCAAGCCCTTGACCAGCGATGGCGCCAGCATGACATTGCGCCCGGCGCCCAGATGCGGAAACAGGTTGAAGCTCTGGAAGATCATGCCGACCTGCTGGCGCAACTCGCGCATCGCCTCACGGTCACCATGGCGCAGCGCCTGGCCGTCGACGCACAGGCTGCCCTGCTCGAAGGTCTCAAGGCCGTTGATACAGCGCAGCAAGGTGCTCTTGCCGGAGCCACTCTTGCCGATGATGCAAACCACTTCCTTGCGCCGCACCTGCAGGTCAATGCCTTTGAGCACCTCGGTGGCGCCAAAGCGTTTGTGCAGGCCGCGGATGTCGACCAGTGCGAAGTCGGGGTTGTGGGTGTCAGTCATGGTTTCAGGCCAGGCGGCGGCTTTCGAGTTTTTGGCTCCAGCGCGACAGCGGATAGCACAGGGCGAAGTACAAAAGACCCACGAAGGTGTAGGCGAGAAAGGGTTGGTAAGTGGCGTTGGAAATCATCTGCCCGGCTTTGGTCAGCTCGACAAAGCCGATGACCGAAGCCAGGGCCGTGCCCTTGATGATCTGCACCATGAAGCCAACGGTGGGCGCAATCGCCACCCGCGCCGCCTGCGGCAGGATGACGTGGCGCATTTGCTGCGTGAAATCCAGCGCCAGGCTGGCCGAGGCCTCCCATTGCCCACGGTGGACCGAGTTCACGCAGCCACGCCAGATCTCGGTCAGGTAGGCGCTCGCGTAGAGCGTCAGGCAGACGGCGGCCGACACCAGCGGCGAGGTGTCCATGCCGAGCAGGGCCAGACCAAAGTAGACCAGGAACAACTGCATCAGCAAGGGTGTGCCCTGGAAGATCTGGACGTACCACGCCACCGCGCTGCTGACGCCACGCCATTGCGCAAAACGCAGCCAGAGCAGGCCCAGGCCCAGCAAACCGCCACCGACGAAAGCAATAAGCGAGAGCGCCACGGTCCAACGCATGGCGCCGAGCAGAAAGGTGAAGATATCCCAGAGTGAAAACTGAACCATGGTGACAGCGCTTCAGCGGCTCACAAAAATGAAACGCGGCCCGGCCCAGTTCAGCAACTGGCGCAGCGCGATGGCCAGCGCCAGATAGGCCAGCGTGGCGATGATGTAGGACTCAAAGCTGCGGAAGGTACGGCTGGAAATGAGGTTGGCGGCCTGCGACAGTTCTTCGGCCGATATCTGTCCGCAGACCGCCGAGCCGAGCATGACGATGACGATCTGGCTCACCAAGGCTGGCCAGATCCGCGCCAGCGCCGGCGGCAGCACCACGCGGGAAAAGATTTGCCACGGCGTCAGTGCCAGGCTCATGGCCGCCTCCAACTGCCCTCTGGACGTGGCCAGCAGGCCGGCGCGAATGATCTCGCAGGCGTAGGCGCCGAGATTGAGCACCATGGCCAGCACGCAGGCGACCTCCACCGAGAGCCGAACACCGAGTGAGGGCAAGCCAAAGAAAATGAAAAACAACTGGATGATGAAGGGCGTGTTGCGCACCAGTTCCACATAGCTGCCGACCACCTGCTTCAAGACCGCGCCGCCATGCAACCGGGCCCAGGCGCAGGCGGTGCCCAGCAGCGAGCCGAGCAACGCCGAGGCGACGGTCAGCGCCGCCGTCAGGGCCACTCCATGCAGCAGCATCGGCCACTGGGCCAGCACCACAGCAAAATTGAATTCAAGCATCAGGGATGACCATGCGGGTGGGCGCTATGTCGGCTTAGTCCGGGAGCACGCCGGTGCCGCGACCCAGCCATTTTTGCGAGTACGCCTCCAGCGTTCCATCGGCCTTGGCAGCGCGCAGAATTTCGTTGACCTTGTTCAGTAGGGCTGTATCACCTTTGCGCACGCCGATGAAGTTGGGCGAGTCTTTCAGCAGCAGCTTGTATTCAGCCTGCACCTGCGGATTCTTCTGAATCGCAGCGGCGGCCACAGCGGCGCCGGTGGCCAGTAACTGGGTCTGTTGCGAGATGAAAGCGGCAACGGTCGTGGCGTCGTCTTCAAAGCGCATGGTCTTCAGGGTCGGTGGTGCCATCTGCTGCAGCACATCGTCTTGAATCGTGCCGCGCGTCACGGCAATGGTCTTGCCAGCCAGGTCGGAAAAGCTCTTGATGTTGAGTGCCTTCGGGCCGAAGACCGCCTGGAAGAACGGCGCGTAAGCCACCGTGAAGTCAATCACCTTCTCGCGCTCGGCATTCTTGCCCAGAGCGGAAACGATCAGGTCGATCTTCTTGGTTTGCAGATAGGGAATGCGGTTCGGCGTGCTCACGGGCACCAACTCGGCTTTCACGCCGAGCTTGTCGGCAATCAGCTGCGCGGTTGCGACATCGACGCCGGTGAGTTTGAAGTCCGGACCCATGTAACCGTAGGGCGGAAAGTCCGAGGCCACGCCCAGGGCAATCGACTTTTTCGCCAGGATGGCGCTGAGCGAATCATCAGCCTGCGCCGGCGTTGCGCAGAGCAGCACGACGCTGGCGAACAGCCCGGCCAGGGTGGAGAAGGCTTTGAATTTCATGAGGTTTCCTGTCATAAGAGAATGGGACACAGATTGCCTTGCGCAAGATGTGTGCCACGCAATTCGGCTCCAGTTGGCACCGCTATTGCAAACAGATGCCCAAACGTATGAAATACTTGTTTCTTTTTGGTCTGAACATGAAAAATCGGTTTCTCATTGGTGCGAAGCACGCCCCGATTTGGGGCTGGCGGCACCAAAACCTGCGCAAGCCCTTGCCATGAAGCGAAGCGCCACCTTGCGCGAGCGCATCCAGGGGCAATACGACGCGCTGTCGCTGGTTGAGCGCAAGCTCGCCGACGTCGTGCTGGCCCATGAAAAAGACGCGCTGGCCTACAGTGCGACCGAGCTCGCCGCGCTGGCCGGCGTCTCCAAGGCCAGTTCGGCGCGTTTCTTCAAGCGTCTGGGTTTTAGCGGGTTTCAGGCCTTTCGCCAGCATCTGCGCGAGGGCGCGGTGTTAAGCTCGCCGCTGCAGCGCATGGCGCAGCAGGGCACAGTGGGCAGCGCCTTGCAGCAGCACATCGAACAGGACGCGCAGCGCCTGCAGGCATTGACCGAGGAGGTGAGCGACGACTGCGTGCAAAGCGCCGTCAAGACGCTGCTCGGTGCGCGGCGTATCTGGGTCGTCGGCTACCGCAACGGCTACATGGCGGCGTTTTATGCGCGCGCCTTGCTGACCCAGGTGCGCACCGAGGTCTACCTGCTCAACGATGCCACTGGAGAAGACGCCGAGCTGCTGGCCGAAATCGGTCCGCAGGACGTCTTGCTCGCGATGGACTTCCGCCGCCGCACGCGCCGCCTGTCGCAGCTCGTGGCGATTGCCTGCGACGCCGGTGCTGCCCTGGTGCTGCTGACCGATGGCCGCGTCTCCGCGCTGGCGGCACGCGCCCAAAGCGTCTTCATCTGTCCACCACAGGACGGACCGGTCTTCGATTCGTATGTTAGCGCCATCAGCCTGATCAATTACCTGGCCACGGCCGCCTTGTCCAGGATTCCCAAAAAAGCCCGCAACCGTATGGCGCGGGTTGAGCAGATCCACGCGCGCCTCGCTGACCTGCAAGCCCCCTCCTCAAACAAAGCATCCACATGAATCCTGTTTCCAATCTTCCCTTCACGCTGCTGCGCAATCCGCGCCATGAGGCCGCCGAGCCCTACGGCGAGACCCGAAAATCGCTGCTCAGCGCGCAAGCCCTGGCGCAGGCGCAGACGGTGATCACGTCCTGGCCTGGTTACCACGCCACACCGCTGCGCTCACTGCCCGGTCTCGCCGCTGCCGCCGGTGTCGCGGCCATCCACTACAAGGACGAGGCCTCGCGCTTCGGCCTGGGCAGCTTCAAAGCACTGGGCGGCGCCTATGCCGTTGCGCGCCTCTTGTGTCGCGAACTGGAGACCCGCCTGGGCCGCCCGGTCAGCCCGGCGTTGCTGCTGCTCGACCCGGCGCTACGCCAGGCCTGTGCCGACATCACGGTCACCTGCGCCACCGACGGCAACCATGGCCGCTCTGTCGCCTGGGGCGCGCAGATGATGGGCTGCCGCTGTGTCATCTACATCCACGCCAGCGTCAGTGAGGGGCGCAAGCACGCCATCGAACATTACGGCGCCGACGTGGTGCGAACCGCAGGCAACTACGACGACTCGGTGCAGCAGGCGGATCGCGATGCCAGGCGCAAGGGCTGGT
Organism: uncultured beta proteobacterium; assembly: GCA_903920695.1. Taxonomy (GTDB): domain Bacteria; phylum Pseudomonadota; class Gammaproteobacteria; order Burkholderiales; family Burkholderiaceae_C; genus Rhodoferax. The sequence continues at coordinate 20,965 of CAIXNB010000118.1, read as the reverse complement.
TCGTGATTTCCGATACCTCGTACCCGGGTTACATGGACATTCCGCGCGACGTCATGCAGGGCTATCAATTGATGGTGCACGAGGCTGTGGTGGCGCTGGACCGATGGCCTACGCATGTGTTTGTGCAGGCCGGCGTGGGCGGCTTTGCGGCAGCGGTCTGCGCCTATTTCTGGGAACGCTCAGCGACGCATCGGCCCGTGCTGGTGGTGGTTGAGCCCGAGCGTGCCGACTGCCTGATGCAAAGTGCGAAGGCCGGAGAGTTGGTGGCGGTCAAGGGCGATCTCGACACCTTGATGGCCGGCCTGGCCTGCGGCGAAGTGTCCTTGCTGGCCTGGGAGATTTTGCAAACCGGTGCCGATGCCTTCTGCACCATTGGCGACGCGGCGGCGGTGGAGGTCATGCGACTGCTGGCCAGCCCTACCGCTGGCGACCCGGCCATCGTGGCCGGCGAATCGGCCGTGGCCGGTCTGGCAGCGGCGCTGTTGATTTTGCAGCAGGCGCAGGCCCGAGACGCGCTGGGACTGAGTGCCGACAGCCGGCTGTTGTTCTTCGGCAGCGAGGGCGATACCGATCCGGCGCTCTACGAAAAATTGGTCGGTCGCAGTGCGGCCCAGGTGTTGCAGGCGGCCGGCGCAGCATGAGCCAGACCGCGACGCCACAGATCAAGGGCGCGCGCCTGCTGGCGAGCCTGCAGGCGCTGGGGCAGATCGGCGCCTTGCCCGGCGGCGGCGTCAATCGCCTGGCATTCAGCGACGCCGATCGCCTCGGCCGTGACTGGGCCGTCGCGCGCATGCGCGAACTGGGTTTGCGCGTCGAGGTCGATGCCATCGGCAACATCTTCGGCCATTCTCCGGGCGTGCAGGATGTGGCGCCGGTGATGATGGGCTCGCACATCGACACCGTGCGCACCGGGGGCCTCTACGACGGCAACTACGGTGTGCTGGCCGCGCTGGAGGTGGTGAGGACACTGCGCGAGGCCGGCGTCACGCCGCAGCGACCGCTGACGCTTGCCATCTTCAGCAACGAGGAAGGCGCGCGTTTTCAGCCCGACATGATGGGCAGCCTGGTCTATGTCGGCGGCATGCCGCTGCATGAGGCGCTGGCCGCCCGTGATGCCGAGGGCCTGACGGTAGCGGCAGAGTTGCAGCGCATCGGTTACCAGGGCACAGCGCCGGTCGGCGCGCCGCGCGTGGACAGCTACCTCGAACTGCATATTGAACAAGGCCCGGTGCTGGAGCGCCAGGGTCTGCAGATCGGCGTCGTTGAAGGGGTGCAGGGAATCTCCTGGACCGAGTTCACCATGCAAGGGCAATCGAACCACGCCGGCACCACGCCGATGGACATGCGCCACGATGCGGCACTGGTGGCGGCGCAAGTGGCCGTGCACGCACGCGAACTGGCACAGCGCATGGGTGGGCGGCAATTGGCCACGGTGGGCGCGCTGCAGCTAAGCCCCAATCTGGTCAACGTCATCGCACAGAAAGCCGTCTTCACCGTTGACCTGCGCAACACCGACGGCGCGGCGCTGGCGCTGGCCGAGGCTGAGCTAATGGCATATGCCGCGCGGGCCGCCGAGGCTGAAGGTGTGCAACTGACGGCGCGCGCACTGGCCCGCTTCGAGCCCGTGGTTTTCGATGCGGCGCTGGTGGATCTGGTGCAGAGCCAGGCCCAGGCCCTGGGCTGCACCCACATGCGCATGCCCAGCGGCGCCGGACATGACGCGCAGATGCTGGCGCGGGTCTGTCCGAGTGCGATGATTTTTGTTCCCAGCGTTGGCGGCCTGAGCCACAACGTGCGCGAACACACCGAAGCGGAGGACCTGCTGCGCGGCGCCCAGCTCCTGCTGCAGGTCGTGCTCGCGCTTGCCAATCGAACTTCATAGGACTCACATATGCCACGTTACGTCAATGTCGCCATGGGCCAACTCGGTCCGATCCAGCGCAGCGACTCCCGCGCCCAGGTCGTCGGGCGCCTGTGTGATCTGATGCGCCAGGCACACGCTGTCGGGGCCCATCTCATCGTCTTCCCGGAACTGGCGCTGACGACATTTTTTCCGCGCTGGTACATCGAGGATGAAGCGGAACTCAACCCGTATTACGAGCTTGAGATGCCCAACGCCGCAACGATGCCGCTGTTCAATCTGGCGCGTGAACTCGGTATGGGTTTTTATCTGGGCTACGCCGAGCTGACCAACGAAGGCGGCGTGGATGTGCGCTACAACACGGCGATCCTGGTCGACCGCAGCGGCGCTATCGTTGGCAAATACCGCAAGGTGCATCTACCCGGTCACCGTGAGCACGAGCCCTGGCGGCGCTTTCAGCACCTCGAAAAACGTTACTTCACACCGGGCCCCGGCTTTGGTGTGACGCAGGCCTTTGGCGGCATCGTCGGCATGGCGCTGTGCAACGACCGGCGCTGGGCCGAGACCTACCGCGTGATGGGGCTGCAGGGTGCGGAACTGGTGCTGATCGGCTACAACACCCCCGTGCACAACGCGCCGGCGCCGCAGCACGACGATCTCTCGCTGTTCCACAACGCCTTGTCGATGCAGGCCGGCGCCTACCAGAACGGATGCTGGGTGGTGGGCGTGGCCAAGGCCGGCCTGGAAGAAGGCGTGGACAGCATCGGTGGCAGTTGCATCATCGCGCCCTCCGGCGAGGTGGTGGCGCGCTGCCACACCAAGGACGACGAGATGGCCATCGCCCGCATCGACCTGGACTTTTGCGCCGTCTACAAGCGCACCACCTTCAACTTCGATCTGCATCGGCAACCGCATGCCTATGGCTTGATTGTGGAGCGCAAGGGCGAAACGCTCATGGCCGACGGGTCGCCGCTGACAGGCCAGGCATGAGCGCCTGGTCCCGCTTCCGGGATCACCACTTCGTTGCCTGAGGTCTTGCAGGCAAAGAGCGCTTAAGAAATGCGCGGACATCCAGCGGTGCTTTAGGTATGCTCTGCAACTACTATGCTTCAACCCTCCTGAGCCCAAGCATGAAACTTCTACCGACCGCGTTAACAGTACCTCTGCGCGCACTCGCTTCTTCCCATCGCGCCGGTCTTGTCAATGGACAGGCGCTATGAAACGCCGCGGCTTGTTGAAAAAGCTCATCTGGGGCGGATGCGTTGCCGGCGGAGTCGCTGCTATCGGTACGGAAGCCTATCTCTTGCTCAATCGCCGGCCGATGGAGGATCTCTATGGCCCGTATCCGGACCGCTCGGCATTGCGCTTGCCCAAGCGGGTCAATGCCAACGCCGACAAGCCCAATGTCATCGTCATTTACTGTGACGATCTGGGCTATGGCGACCTGGGCTGCTATGGCAGCACTTCCATCCGCACGCCCAATATCGACCGCCTGGCCAAGGCCGGTCTGCGCCTCTGCGACTATTACGCGTGCAGCGGCGTCTGCTCGCCTTCGCGCGCTGGCTTGCTGACCGGGCGCTACCCATTCCGCTCCGGCATGACGGGCAACCCCTACCCCGCGAACGAGGCCACCTCACAGCGCATGTTGCGCAATTGGGCCGGGCAGCTCGCCGTTATCGGCAGCACCGACCTGCACGAGGCCTACGCCACCGAAGGACTGTCCGACAAGGAACTGACGATTGCCTCCGCACTCAAGGTGGCCGGCTACAGAACGGCCATGATCGGCAAGTGGCATCTGGGCGATTTCAGTCAGCAAACGGAGTTTCATCCACAGAAGTTTGGCTTTGACCGCTACCTCGGTGTTCCCCACAGCAATGACATGCGCCCCTGTCCGCTGTACCGAAATGGTCAGCAAATCGAAGCCGACATTCTGAATATCCTGCCCGAAGTCACCGGGCGCTACACCGCCGAGGCAATCCAGGTGATCGAGGAGGCCAAGGGTCAGCCTTTCTTCCTGTACTTGGCGCATACCTTTCCGCACCAGCCGCTGGCGGCCTCAGCCAACTTTGCCGGAAAATCCCAGGCCGGCAAATACGGTGATGCGGTGGAGGAGATCGACTGGAGCGTGGGCCAGATCGTTGCTGCGCTGGACCGCGCCGGTGTCAGCGACAACACCTTGCTCATCTTCACCAGCGATAACGGTCCGTGGTTTGAAGGCAGCGCCGGCGTTTTGCGCGGCGGCAAAGGTCAGTCCATGGACGGTGGCTTCAAGGTGCCCTTTATTGCCAAGTGGCCCAAGCGCATCCAAGCCGGCGCAGAGTCCGCAGAGCTGGTGACCAATCTGGACATCTTCCCAACCCTGCTCGAACTGGCCGGTCTGGAGCAGCCTTCCGACCGGGTGATTGACGGCGTCAACGTGCTCAGCCTGTTAACGGGCACGGCGCCCAAATCGCCGCGTGATGCCTTCTTCTACTACCACTACGATGAGCTGCAAGCGGTGCGCATGGGCACCTGGAAATACATTCGCAGAACCAACCGCTATGTGTGGCCGATACCGCTCGATGCCGAGGCCATCTCGCGCAAGTTCGGCAGCAAGCAACTCGGCAGCGAGCGCGCACCGCTGCTCTACGACTTGCGCCGCGACCCCGGTGAGCGCTACAACCTTGTCGCCACCCATCCCGATATTGCCGCCCGCTTGGAAAAAGCGATGGTGACCTGGGAAGTGCAGAACAAGAATAATCCACGTGGCTTTGCGTCACTGGCCGTATGAGTGGGCCAAGCGCGGGCTGTGGCCAAGTGGTCTGGCTTATCCGGAGGGCTCAATAATGGGCGGCCACGCAACTTGGTCAATTGAAGCCCTCGTTTGAGAGTGCGCTTCAACCTGGATTCAACCAAAGTCAATCGGAGCAAGACATGCGCAGATGGAATGGATGGGGCGATGACGCCACTTCAATGGAACTCAACGAATCTGCGCGCGCCATGATGGCCGAGCGGCTTGGGCCGGGCCGGCCTGGCGTTGATGTGGAGCGCGCCGCGATGTTGAAAAAAATTCCGCCGTCACGCCTGACAGGCCAACATGCCCTGATTCAAACCGACGCCGACACCCGCTTTGCCATGGCATTCGGCGAGAGCTTTGCCGACTGGATTCGCAAACGCTTTGGCGCCCTGCCGCCCGCACCCGATGGCGTCGCCTTTCCCGAGTCGACCGACCAGGTGCGTGAATTGCTCGCGCTGGCACACACCAACAACTGGATGGTCATTCCATTTGCCGGCGGCACCAGTGTCTCAGGCCATCTCGATTGCCCGATCAGCGAGCGACCGATTCTGTCGATCAACCTGAGCCGCATGAACCGCCTGCTGCACCTGGACAAACTGAGCCAGCTCGCCACCTTTGGCGCCGGCACAGCGGGGCCGCAGTTGGAAGCGCAACTGCGCGCCCAAGGCTATACGCTGGGGCATTTTCCGCAGTCGTTTGAATACTCCACGGTCGGTGGCTGGGTGGTGACCCGCTCCAGCGGTCAACAGTCACTGCGCTACGGACGCATTGAGCAACTGTTTGCCGGCGGTCACATGGAAACCCCTGTCGGCGCGCTCACCATCCCGACGCTGCCGGCCGCCAGCGCCGGGCCGGACTTGCGTGAATTGGTGATGGGCTCGGAAGGGCGCTTTGGCATTCTGACCGAGGTCACGGTGCGCGTCAGCCCGCTACCCGCGCACGAGAGTTTTCACGCCATCTTCCTGCCGAACTGGGATGCCGCCGAAGCCGCTGTACGCACGCTGATCCAGCGCAGGCTGCCCCTGAGCATGACGCGGCTGAGCAATGGCATTGAGACCCAGACCAGCCTCACGCTGGCCGGCCACGCCAGGCTGATCGGCTGGCTGGAACGCTATCTGGCCCTGCGCGGCTGCGGTGCGGACAAATGCCTGCTGATGCTGGGCGTTACGGGTGAGCGGCGCAACGCCCGCCACGCCTTGCGCGAATCCCGGCGCACTTTGTCTGCGCATGGCGCCGTCTACATCGGAGAAGCCATGGGCGCCAAGTGGGCGAGCCACCGTTTCAAAGGCCCTTATCTGCGCAACACGCTATGGGACCAGGGTTACTGCGCCGACACGATCGAGACGGCGGTGGACTGGCCCAATGTCAAGAAGCTGATGCTGGCGATGGAGCAGGCCGCGCGCGATGTCTTTGCGCAGTACGGCGAACGCGTGCACGCCTTCACCCATCTGTCGCACCTGTACCCGCAGGGCAGCAGCGTCTATTCGCAGTTTGTCTGGGCCACGGCAGCCGGTGGCTTTGCACCCAACTTTGAACGCTGGCAAAAACTCAAGGCGGCGGTTGCCGCCACCATTGCGGCACATGGCGGCACGGTCAGCCACCAGCATGGCGTCGGGCGTGACCACGCAGCGCATTTGAAGGATGAAAAAGGCCCGCTCGGCATGGCCACACTGGCGCAGTTGTGTCGCCATTTTGATCCCAAGAAAATCATGAACCCCGGCAAGCTGCTACAGGACGAAGGCCCATGGGCGACGTGAACCAGTTCACTGCGCGCGCCAGTGAACTGGCGCGCCTTCAGACGCAGCAATGGGATCTGGTCGTCATCGGCGGGGGCATCACCGGCGCCGGCGTGGCCCAGCAGGCGGCACGGCGCGGCTGGAGCGTGCTCTTGATCGAACAACGCGACTTTGCCTGGGGCACTTCGAGCCGCTCCTCCAAGCTCGTGCATGGTGGCCTGCGTTACCTGAAAGAAGGCGACATCAAAACCACGTTGCACTCGGTGCGCGAGCGCGAACGCCTGATGCGTGAAGCGCCGGAACTGGTTGAGACGCAAAGCTTTTTGTTTGCCGATTGCACGGCTCGCAAGCCGGGCCGCTGGTTGTTTCAGCTGGGTCTGGTGGTGTATGAACTGATGGCCGGCAAGCGCAGCCACTTTTATGCCAAGCTTAATGCAGCACAAACCCTGGCGCCGGGTCTGGCGCCGCCGCAGATGCGCGGTGCCATGGTCTTCGTTGACGCCAAAACCGACGATGCCAGGCTGGTATGGCGCGTGCTGATGGAGGCCCGACGCGATGGTGCCTTGCTGCTCAACTATGCCCAGGCGCAAGGCCTTCAGCGCAATGCGAAGGGGGATTCCAGCCTGATCGTGTGCGATGCCATCTCGGGCCAGCGCTACCCGGTACGCGCCAAGGCCGTCGTCAACGCCACCGGTGTCTGGGCCGACTGCCTGCGTGCGGCGGTGGGCGGCAAGCCGATGCTGCGCCCCTTGCGCGGCAGCCATCTGGTGCTGCCATTCTGGCGCTTGCCGATTGCCCAAAGCATCAGCTTGATGCACCCACGAGACGGCAGGCCGGTGTTTTTCTATCCGTGGGAAGGGGCGACGCTGATTGGCACCACCGATCTGGACCACCTCGGCGACCTCGATGTCGAGGCCAGCATCACGCAAGCTGAAGTGGACTACCTGATTGAAGCGGTCAATGACCAGTTCCCCGGCGCCGCCATCACGCAAACGGACGTGAGCGCCTGCTATGCGGGCGTGCGCCCGGTGGTGGCGCAGGCCCAGGGCGCTGCGTCCAAAGCCGCACGCGACCACGCGGTGCTCGACGAGTCCGGTCTGATCACCGTCGCAGGCGGCAAGCTCACAACCTTTCGGCTCATGGCGCAGGACGCCTTGGCGCTGGCAGCACCCCACGCCGGCAAGCCGTTTGCGCGTGATGACGCCGCTCTGTTTACGCCGACGAGCGAGCTGAATCCGCACTGGCGTGCCTCGGTTCGTCACCGCTTGGCCGCGCGCTATGGCTACCTTGCGCAAACGCTTGCCGACGAAGCGAGCGCTTCCGATTTACAGGCCATTCCCGGCACCGACACCCTGTGGCTGGAACTGGCTATTGCGGCCCAATTTGAAGCCGTGCAGCATCTGGACGACCTGCTGTTGCGCCGCACGCGCTTAGGGATTTTGTTGCCACGTGGTGGCCTCGATCATCTGGCGCGGATCCGTGAACTGTGTGAGCTCCATCTGCAATGGGGTGATGACGGCTGGCGCACCGAGATCGCACGCTACCAGGGTCTGATTGCCGCGCACTACCAATGGCCCAGCGCAAAACCCAAGGAACCCAGACCATGAGCAAGCGCTATCTGCTGGCCATCGACAACGGCACCCAGAGCGTACGCGCCCTGCTGTTCGACGCCCATGGCAATCTGGTTGACAAATCGCAGGTGGTGATCGACACCTACCAATCGCCCCAAGCCGGTTGGGTGGAAAACGACCCCGACGCCTTTTGGCAGGCCTTGTGCCAGGCCTGCCAACACCTGTGGGCAAACACCAGCGTGCCCAAGAGCGCGGTGGCGGGTATGGTCATCACCACCCAGCGCGGCACCACGATTGCGCTGGACAAGGAGGGCAAACCGCTGCGGCCGGCCATGATCTGGCTTGATCAGCGCCGTGCCGATGCCACGCCCAAGCTCAAGTGGTGGTGGGAAGCGGCGTTTCGCGCCATTGGCATGCGTGACACGGTGCGCTTTATTCAGAGAGAAGCCGAGGCCAACTGGATTGCGCAGAACCAGCCCGACATCTGGGCCAAAACCGACAAATTCCTGTTGCTCTCGGGCTACCTCAACTACCGGTTTACCGGGCGTTTCGTGGACTCGGTGGCATCCCAGGTCGGCTATATACCTTTCGATTACAAGAAGGGCTGCTGGGCTGCCAAGTCAGACTGGAAATGGCAGGCATTGCCAATCCGTCCGCACATGCTGCCCGAGCTGGTTAGCGCTGGCACCATCATCGGCACGGTCGGCGCGCAAGCGGCCCTCGATACCGGGATTCCACAAGGCATGCCGGTCATTGCCGGCGCTGCCGACAAAGCCTGCGAGGTGATCGGCGCGGGTTGTCTCACGCCCGAAATTGCCTGCCTGTCCTACGGCACGACGGCCACCGTCAACACCACCACACCACGCTATCTGGAAGCCACGCCCTTTGTTCCGCCGTATCAGGCGGCTGTACCGAAGCACTACAACACCGAAATCCAGATCACCCGGGGCTTCTGGATGGTGAGCTGGTTCAAGGAGCAGTTTGGCCTGCATGAACAACAAATTGCGCAGCAGCGCGGCGTTGCGCCAGAGGCCTTGTTTGATGAACTGGTTAATGCCGTGCCGCCAGGCGCGCAGGGCTTGATGCTGCAACCGTTCTGGAACCCCGGCATCAAGGTGCCCGGCCCGGAAGCCAAGGGCGCCATCATCGGCTTTGGCGATGTGCACACACGCGCCCATCTGTACCGCGCCATTCTCGAAGGCCTGGCCTACGCGCTGCGCGAGGCCAAGGAGCGCATCGAAAAGCGCGGTGGCACCCGCATCACCAAAGTGCGCGTCTCCGGTGGTGGCTCGCAAAGCGATGCGGCCATGCAAATCACGGCCAACATTTTCAACTTGCCATGTGAGCGTCCCCACTTGTATGAGACCAGCGGCTTGGGTGCGGCCGTGCTGGCGGCTGTCAGTTTGAAAATTCACCCTGACTTTGAGACTGCCATCGCCCAGATGACCCGCATCGGAGAACTGTTCCTGCCTGAGCCGGTACACGCTCAAACCTACGAGCAACTCTACCGTCGCGTCTACTGTCGCATGTACCATCGCCTGCAGCCCCTGTATCTGGAAATTCAGAAAATCACGGGCTATCCAGATTGCTGAGCTGATAATTGCCTGATGGAGATACCACGATGACCCAAGAACAACTCATTCAACGCAGCAGCAACGCTGCGCTTCACGCCCCAGGCGTGAAAGACCTGTCACGCCGAAACCTTTTGAAGGTGGGTTTCGGTTTCGCCACTGTCACCACTTGCGCTGCCATCCTGCCTGGCCTGTCCGGCTGCAGCAGCAGCGACAAGATCGCGGTGACGGGATTGAGCTTCCTCAACGCCGGCGATGTCGCGCTCTTCAGCGCATTGATTCCGGTTGTGGTCAGTGATGTGGCAGCGCTCGACGCGGCACAGAAAAAGCAGACCATCAACACGGTGCTCAAGAACATTGACGCGGCCTGTTCCGCCCTGGTCGCGCACCAACAAGGCGAGTTGCGAAAACTGATGGACCTGCTTTCGGTTGGACTGCTGCGCCGATTATTGACAGGTGTCGGAGATTGGCATGAAGCCAGCCAGCAGGACATCGAAAACTTTCTCGCACGCTGGCGTTCCAGCCGCTTTGAAACGCTCACGGCGGGCGTCAATGCGCTGATGAAACTCAGCGCCGTAGGCTATTACGTGTTGCCCCAGGCGTGGGCGGCGGTCGGCTATCCAGGGCCGCTCAAAGAAGTCTTCGACGCCGCCAATTCTTGATGCGCGTGCGCCAGCACCACGCTTGATTGCAATCCACCCAAACTATTCAAGAGAAAGCGCCATGGCATTCAACAACATTTACACCGCAGGCATTGCTTCGGGCTGGAAGGTCATCGATGCATCGACCTTGAAGCAGCCCCTGACCCTTGAGGCTGACGTCGCCATCATTGGCACCGGCGCTGGTGGCGGTGTGGCCGCTGAAATTCTGAGTCTGGCCGGACTGAAGGTGATCATGATTGAGGAAGGTCCACTCAAGACTTCAGACAGCTTCAAGGACATGGATGAAGCGCGCTCTTACCGGGATCTCTACCAGGAGGGTGCCGGGCGCGCCACCGCAGACGGCGCAATCTCAATCCTGCAAGGTCGCTGTGTTGGCGGCACCACCACGGTGAACTGGACCTCAAGCTTTCGCACGCCGAGTCAAACCCTGGACCACTGGGCCACGCGGCATGAAGTGGTGGGGCACAGCGAAAAAGAGATGGCACCCTGGTTTGCCAAAATGGAGGAGCGGCTCGCCATTGCCCCCTGCGGCCTGACACCGAATGAGAACAACAGCATCCTGCAGCGCGGTTGCAAGGCGCTGGGATGGGAGTCACACATCATCCCACGCAACGTCAAAGGCTGCCTGGACTCCGGCTATTGCGGCTATGGCTGTCCCGCCAATGCCAAGCAATCGATGCTGGTGACGACGATTCCGACCGCGCTGCAGAATGGCGCGACGCTGTTGCACCACTTGCGCGTGCGCCAAATTCAGCACGCGGCGAACCAGGTTGAAAAACTGAACTGCGACGCACTCGGTGAGGACGCTCGCACGCCAACGGGCACCACGGTCAGCGTCAAGGCGCGGCACTACATCGTGGCCGGCGGCGCCATCAATTCGCCGGCGTTGCTGCTGCGCTCGCAGGCGCCCGATCCCCATGGTCTGCTCGGGAAACGCACGTTCATTCATCCGGTCAATCTGTCGGTGGCGACCATGCCCAAACCGGTGAATGCGTTTTACGGCACACCGCAGTCGATTGCCTCGGACCAGTTCCAGTGGAAGGACGGAGCGACCGGACCGGCAGGCTACAAGCTGGAAGTGCCGCCACTGGCCGTTGGCATTACCGCTGGCATATCGAATCTTTTCGGCCAGGAGCTGAAGAAGAGCATGGACCAATTTCCGCATTACAACGCCGTGCTGGCCTTGCTGCGCGATGGTTTTGTGCCGGAAAGCGAAGGCGGTCAGGTGCGTGTCGGCAGTGATGGCAGCCCGGTGCTGGAATACAAGGTCAGCCCCTACCTGTGGGATGGCATCCGCCGCGCCTTTCTCAGTATGGCCGAGCTTCAATTTGCGGCGGGTGCGTCGAGTGTTCGTCCGGCGCACCTCGACAGCGCCAACTACAAAAGCTGGAACGAGGCCAAGCAGGCGATTGCGACGCTGCCCATGGAGAAGTTCCGAACCACCTTGTTCACCGCCCACCTGATGGGAGGATGCGGCATGAGCGAGAACTCGCGCGCCGGTGTCGTGAACAGTCGTGGCCGTCACCATCACTTGAGCAACCTCTCGGTCATGGATGGTTCAACGTTTCCAACCAGTCTGGGTGTCAACCCACAGCTCACCATCTATGGGTTGGTGTCACAGAACGTCTCCGCACTGGCGAGCGAACTATCGAAACGTGCGTAAATTTTCAATAGTACTTTGACACAGACATTTCGAAACACACTCGAAAAGGTCAGAGCTGGATTTTGCGTCGCCTCTCCCTATTTACGGACAAGTTCTAAGGCTTGCGCACGCTGTCGTGCCAGCGGGCCATGCCGCGCAACCAGCGGTCCGGGTCGTCCACTTTGCGGCGCAACTGCTCACCGATCCAGGGTTGCGGCAGGATCAGGAAGCGCTCGGCGTCCAGGCCCTCGATGACGGCGTCGGCCACGGCATCGGCTGAGACCATGCCTTCGCTCAGGAGGCGCAGGCGCTGCGCTGGCTCGGCGCGCAGCAGTGGCGTGTCGACGCCGGCCGGGCACAGGCAACTGACCTTGATACCGCGGCTGGCGTAGCTGATCGAGAGCCACTCGGCGAAGGCAACAGCCGCGTGCTTGCTGACGGCGTAGGGTGCGTCGAACTGCGACAGCAGTCCCGCCGCCGAGGCCGTCTGTAGCAAATAGCCCTGACCGCGTTCGAGCATGGCGGGCAGCAGTGCGCGCGCGGCATGAACGTGGGCCATCAGGTTGACGTTCCAGACCTGCTGCCAGGCGGCGTCGGGCAGCCCGGGCCCGCCCGCGATGCTGACGCCGGCGTTCGAGCAGAACAGGTCAATGGCGCCAAAGCGGCTCTGCGTCGTCGCGATCAAGTGCTGCAGATCGGCCTCGCTCGTGACGTCGGTGCGCAGACCCAGGCCGCCGAACTCGGCGGCCACGTCTTCAGCCCCCATGCCGTCGCGGTCGGCCACCACCACGGCGCGCGCCCCCTCTCGTGCAAAGCGGCGCGCCATGGCGGCGCCGATGCCGCTGGCAGCCCCGGTGACGACGACGACCTTGTCCTTCAGTTGCATAGGCCGCTCCTTGTCATTGCGGGCCTGACTCGCAATCCATGGTCCAGAGGGCATGGATGCCCCCGGATCGGAGTCCGGGGCAGGCTCCTCAAGTCGGGCATGACAGCCCCTGTTCTTGGCCGCGCCCGAGCTCGGTGATGAGCACGATCTTGCCGGTGACGCGGCGCTCGGCAAAGGCGCGCAGTGCGTCGGCCGCCTGCTCCAGCGGGTATTGCGCGGTGATGGCCGGCTTGAGCTTGCCCTGCGCGACGAGCTCGAAAAATTCTGCCATCTGGGCCCGGTAGGCCTGTGGCTCGTTGTGCTGAAAGCCACCGTGGTAGACACCAACGATGGAACAGCCCTTGAGCAAGGTGAGGTTCAGCGGCAACTTCGGGATCACGCCAGCGGTGAAGCCGATCACCAAGAGCCGCCCTTTCCACGCCATGCTGCGCAAGGCGATCTCGCTGTAGGCGCCGCCGACCGGATCGTAGACGACGTCGACGCCGCGCCCGCCGGTCAGTGCGCGCAGACGCTCGCGCAGGTCCTCGCGGCTGTAGTTGATGGTCTCATCGGCGCCGTGCGCGCGGCACAGCGCCAGCTTCTCGTCGGAGGAGGCGGCGGCGATCACGCGCGCGCCCATCAACTTGCCGATCTCCACCGCCGACAGGCCGGTGCCGCCGGCGGCACCGAGCACCAGCAGCGTTTCGCCACCCTGCAGTTGGGCGCGCTCGCGCAGTGCGTAATGTGTTGTGCCATAGGCAATGCTGCAGGCCGCCGCCGCCACCAGTGGCACGCCGGCGGGCAGACGCAGCACGCAGGAGATGGGCGCGCTAACCTGCTCGGCGAAGCCGCCCCAACCCGGTGAGGCGACAACGCGGTCGCCGAGCGCCAGGCCGCTGACGCCAGCGCCGATGGCGCGCACCGTTCCAGCGACTTCACCGCCGGGGGAGAACGGCAACTCCGGCTTGATCTGGTACTTGTTCTCGATGATCAGCGTGTCGGGGAAGTTGACGCCGCAGGCGTGAACGTCAATGACGACCTGGCCCGGCGCGGCGACCAGCTCAGGGCGGTCTTCGACGACCAGCGTCTCGGGCGGACCGTGGCGTTTGCATAGCACTGCTTTGATGGTGGACTCCAGCTTCCAGGTGAATCGGTCTGAGCATGCTAGGAGCCTGGCGCGCAGGCGTCTTGTGCGCACTGGCTGCGGCCACGTTTCAGCCAGTGCGCACAAGACACGGCTCTCCGCCTTGCCTAGTATGCGGGGATCACAGGCTTCAGTCGCTTTGAGGAGATGGATATGGAAGTTGCAACCGGGCCGATGGAGCTCAAGGACAAGACAGCCGTCATCACCGGCGCCGGCAGCGGTTTTGGCCGCGAACTGGCGCGCTGTTGCCACGCCGCCGGCATGCACCTGGTGCTGGCCGATGTTGATCTTGACGGCATGGAGCAGACACTGGCCGTGACCGGCCTGACAGCCTTGCAGGCACTCGTGCAACGCTGCGACGTCTCAAAGCCCGAAGACCTCGACCGTCTGGCCGGCGCAGCAGCCGAGCGCTTCGGCGGCACCGATCTGCTGTTCAACAATGCCGGCGTGATCGCCGCCGGGCCGATCTGGAAGGCGACGCCGCAGGACTGGAACTGGGTCTTCGGCGTCAACGTCATGGGGGTCGCCAACGGCATCCGCAGCTTTGTGCCGGCCATGCTGGAGCGCGGCACGCCGGCCTGGATTGTCAACACCGCCTCCGTCGCCGGGCTGGTCTGCCCGCCCGACATGGCGGTGTACAGCGCGAGCAAGCACGCGGTGGTCGCCATGTCGGAATGTCTGCACCATGAGCTGGCGCAGACTGGCCAGCCGATCGGGGTCTCGCTGCTGTGCCCAGGCTACGTCGATACCGGCATTGCCGACTCGGCGCGGCACCGGCCGGCCAGCCTGCTTGGGAGCAACCCGGAGCAATCGCCGATCATGGAGCGCACCCGCGTCGCCATGCGTGCCGGGCGCCTGAGCGCGGCCGATGTGGCGCGCATCACGCTTGAGGCCGTGCTGCAGCGGCGCTTCTACGTGCTGCCGCATCGCAATGCGATTGGCGGTGTCGAGAACCGGCTGCGCGATCTGCTGGCCGGTGGCGCACCGAATAACCCGCTGCGAGGTGTGCGGTGAGCGAGCAGTTTGTCGGCACCATGCCGGTGCTTGAACATTTCCGCTTCGATGTTGGTGCGCTGCAAGACTACATGCGCGAGCACGTCGAAGGTTTCAGCGGCGAGCTGACGGTCGAGCAGTTCAAGGGCGGCCAATCAAACCCGACCTTTGCGCTGACGGCTGGTGGCACGCGCTACGTGCTGCGCAAGAAGCAGTCCGGCGTGCTGCTGCCCTCGGCGCACGCGGTGGACCGCGAGTACCGCGTGATCACGGCGCTCTATAACACCGGTGTGCCGGTGGCGCGCAGCTATTGCCTGTGCCAGGATGCTGCCGTGATCGGCACGCCCTTCTACATCATGGCCCTTGTGCAGGGCCGCGTGCTATGGGACCCGACGCTGCCGGGCATGTCGGTAGCCGAGCGCAGCGCGATTTACGACGACATGAACCGCGTGATCGCCACCCTGCACGGCGTTGACGTGGCCGCCGTCGGCCTGAGCGACTACGGCCGCAGCGGCAACTATGTGGCGCGCCAGATCGCGCGTTGGAGCAAACAGTACCTGGCCTCGCAGACCACGCCGATCGACGCAATGGACCGATTGATTGCCTGGCTGCCGCAGCACATCCCGGCCAATGAGACGACGAGCATCGTGCACGGCGACCTGCGCCTGGACAACCTGATCTTTCATCCGACCGAGCCGCGCATCATCGCCGTGCTCGATTGGGAACTCTCGACGCTCGGCGATCCGCTGGTGGACTTCGCCTACCACATGCTGACCTGGCACTTGAAGGCCGATGAGTTTCGCGGCATGGCCGGCGTTGACCTGGCGGCGCTGGGCATTCCGCTGGCGGACGACTACCTGCGCCGCTATGCCGAGCGCACCGGGCGCAGCGCGATTGATGCGGCGCAGTGGGACTTCTACCTGGTCTACAACATGTTTCGTCTGGCAGCCATCCTGCAAGGCATTGCCAAGCGCGTGGAAGACGGCACAGCGGCCAACGCCGCCGCACGCGCCACCGGCGCGCAGGCGCGCCCGATTGCCGAGGTCGCCTGGCGCATGGCGACCGAGCGCCTGAACGCGCGCTGAAGCGTTCCCTGCACACCGACCCATTTCCGAGAAAGGTTTCCCATGGCATTCGATCCCTCCCCCAAGGTGATGGACCTCCAGAAAAGGCTGCACGCCTTCATGGACGAGCACATCTATCCGAACGAGAAGCGCCACGTCGAGCAGGCCGAGGCGCTCGGCCCCTGGAAGGTGCACCCGATCATGGATGAACTGAAACCGAAGGCGCGCGCCGCCGGCCTGTGGAACCTGTTCCTGCCCGAGTCGCCGCATGGCGCCGGCTTGAGCAATCTGGAGTACGCACCGTTGTGCGAAATCATGGGCCGCTCCTTTCTGGCGCCCGAGGTCTTCAACTGCTCGGCGCCCGACACCGGCAACATGGAGGTGCTGGCGCGCTACGGCACGCCCGAACAACAGGAACAATGGCTCAAGCCACTGCTGGCCGGCGAGATCCGCTCCTGCTTCGCCATGACCGAACCCGGCGTGGCATCAAGTGATGCCACCAACATCGAATCCTTGATTCAGCGCGACGGCGACTACTACCTTGTCAACGGCCGCAAGTGGTACACCACCAACGCCACCGATCCGCGCTGCCGTGTCGCCATCTTCATGGGCAAGAGCAATCCGGACAACCCGGACCGCCATCGCCAGCAGTCGATGATCCTGATTCCGATGGATGCGCCCGGTGTCACCGTGATGCGGTCGCTGCCGGTCTTTGGTTTCTACGGCATGCCGGACCGCGCCTCCGAGGTCATGTTCAAAAACGTGCGGGTGCCGGTCAGCAATCTGCTGCTCGGCGAGGACCGCGGCTTCGAGATTGCCCAGGGCCGGCTCGGGCCTGGGCGCATCCACCACTGCATGCGCCTGATCGGGCTGGCCGAGCGCGCGCTGGAACGCATGTGCCGGCGCAGCCTGTCGCGCGTGGCCTTTGGCAAGCCGGTGGCACAGCAGGGCGTCACGGTCGAGCGCATCGCCGAGTCGCGCATCATGATCGAGCAGGCGCGCCTGCTCACGCTCAACGCCGCGCACCGTATGGACACGGTGGGCAACAAGGTGGCGCGCACCGAGATTGCGATGATCAAGGTCGCCGTGCCAACCATGGCGGGCAAGGTGATTGACTGGGCGATTCAGGCGCATGGTGGCGGCGGCACCAGCAACGACTTCGGCCTGGCCCACGCCTACGCCATGTCGCGCGTGCTGCGCCTGGCCGACGGCCCCGACGAAGTGCACCGCAACCAGATCGGCAAGCTTGAGCTGCGCAAGTACCAGTAGGCGCGGGCGGCCCGCGCGCGTGTCGGCCTCGTGCGTGGCGTGGGAGTCAGATTTGGTAGGGCTGGATTGCTTTCTTCAGAAGTTCGATAAATTCCTCGCGCCGCGCGCGCAATTCCGCAATCTGCGCACCAACGCCAATAACCATGTCAGGTTGGCTGGCCGGGCTGGGGAGTTGCATCGCAATGACGCCAGCCTGTGGATTGATCGTGCCTTCCGTATAGGCATAACCCTGGCGCCGAACGATGTCCAATTCTTCTAGCAGTTCACTTTCACCCATTTGCTTGCTGACATCCCTTTCTTCGGCATTAATTCGACGAAGCAGGTAGACGACATCCACGTCGGTCTTCTGGCTTAGCAGCACGCGCCCTACTGCGGCGCGACAAAGCGGCCTGAGTGATCCAGGCTTGATATACCAATCGAGCCGACCCTTGGATGATTGCGCCATGTGGATATATTGAACATGGATGTCGTTCTGCATACCGAGAATCACCGTCGCACCCGTGGCAGCGTGCAGATCATCAACCAAGCCCGCCAGACTGGTATTGCTGAAGATTTGATCGTGGATCCAACTGCCGAGCAATGCGACACGCAGAGTGGGCACGTACTGCCTGGTGAATCGGTTGTATTCGAGGTAACGCAGTTTTGTCAGCGTCTTGAGCAAGACCGATGCGCTCGACTGAGGATAGCCAAGCGCTTCAACGATGTCTGCAACACTGGCAGAACGGCGCCTCTCGGCGAAAAACTCGAACAACTCAAAAACCCGAAACGCGGACTTGATCATTCCCGCATCACCGCGATGATGGTCATCAATGTCTACCAACCGCTTAACTACATTTGTTTTGGTAACCATATTGATCAGTCTTGGCTGCGCACAGTCGCGTCAACAATAATCCAAACTCGCTCGGGATAAAACGGGGGGCAAAGTCGCGCCCCTGAAGGGCATTGACCGGCTCCTCCAGCCCGATGCAACTGAAAACAAGCCCGCGAACACAACATTGTCGATAGACTGTTCTCGCTACAGTTTTCGCTGCGCTTCTATCCGTTCAAGCAGTAGATCGCTATCCTTGCCGACTCTTTCCTTGAACTGTTTGTGCTGCGGCGGCATCGTGACTTTCGCCCATCCGCCGAATTCCGCCGCATCGACCGTATAGACAACATTCGAGGGTATTTGGGCCAACTTGTCCCATGCTTGTGCATCCGCTTCCGTGGCTGCCTTTCTGCTCCATGCCTCGGTATCCTTGCCGGCCGTGATAAGAATGGCTTTCACATCCGCAGGCAAGGTATTCCACCATTTCAGGCTGACTACCGTACCGAAATTACCGCGACCCCAGACATTGCGCATGTCGTATTTCGCTACTTCATACAATTTGCGTGCAATAAAACTGCTCGGGCCGGTAATTGCCCCGTCAATTGTTCCCAGGCTGAGGCCCTGATAGACCTCTGCAGAACTAAGCAAGGAACTCGCCCCGCCCAACGCGAGCACCTGCAAGGTGTTGTACTCCGTGCTTGCGCGAATTCGCATTCCTTTGAAATCGGCCAGTTTCTTTAGTGGCTTATTCGTAATATAAGTGCCTTCACCGTAATCGATCGTGTTCAGCAAAAGCACGTTCTTGCTTGCCATGGCCTTGGCTATTACCTCTCGAACGACGCTGTCGTCCTGTGTGCGATAAAAGTGAGCCTGATTCTCCCAAGTCCCCATCAAGTCGAATACCGCAAGTTGAGGAACAAGGCCAGCCCATTGCCCAAGATTTGCGATGGCCATTTCGACAGAGCCTTTTGGAATCACATCCACCAGATCGACGTCCTTGTAGAGTTGGCCTGCCGGATAAACCTGCACCGTGATATTGCCTTTACTAGCCTCTTCAACCAATTTCTTAAAGTGCTCCTGAGATTTGGTGATGTGATGCGCCACCGGCAAGGTGCCAGCAAATCGAATCGTAATTTTCTTGGCATCTGCCGCAAGAACGGGTGTTGCCGATAGTGCCGTGCACAAACCAACAGCCATCGCGACATGGCGAGCAAGAGCGGTCCAATGAACAAAGTAGGTTTTCATAATGAATGGGATTTCTTTAGATGGAAGAATAGGAGACGTATTTCATTTCAGTGACGCTATCGATGGCAGCAAACTCCTTTTCAAATAGGTTTCAACCAAGACGATTACTTGTAGCCCATGGTACTTGGCAGCCATGTGGACAACGATGGGTATATTGCAACGAGCACTGCAAAGACAGTGATTAGAACCATAAACGGCAGCGCAGCCACGATAACGCTTCGCATATTGGTGTCCGACATTTGCCGAAGCACAAAAAGGTTCATGCCGACAGGCGGCGTGATCAGGGCCAGTTCCATGTTCACCGTCATAAATATGCCAAACCAGAGTCCGCTAAAACCCATGCCGGTGACCAGCGGATACAGTATTGGCGTTGTGATCAACATAACCGACACGACCTCCAGCATCATGCCCAGAACGCCAAGAATGAGCATGATTGCAGCGATCACCAACCAGGGTGGCATTTTGTGATCCGTAACAAAAGCCGTCGCCAGTTGCGGCATTTGCAACTGGGTGAATATGGCACCCATCGATGCCGCCCCGACAATAATGAGCAAAATCATGGAGCTGCTTTTGGTGCCGTCCCGCATGATGATATTGAGCTTTAACCAGGAAAACCGCCCGGTGACAATATTCACGAATATGGCATAGATCAGGACGGCCGCCGCCGATTCGGTTGCGGTGAAGATGCCGCTGTAAATTCCGCCAAGTACCAGGACCGGTGCCAACAGCCCCCACACCCCTTTTCGTAAGGCGAGCATGCGTTCACTGCCTGACGCCTTGGGAATCTTCACCGTGGTTTTCCCGGATGCGAGGTGGGCATAGACGCAATAGGCAATCAGAATCAGGGTCAAGAGCAGACCAGGAACAACGCCACCCATGAACAAAGCGCCTACCGACTCATCGGTGATGCTGGAATAGATGATCATCGGACCGCTCGGCGGTATCAGGATACCCAAGGTTCCACCTGCTGCCAGTGAGCCCAGCGCCAGCTTCTCGTCGTATCCATACTTGAGCATCGCAGGCAATGCGATGGATCCGATGGTCGCGATCGTGGCGACACTTGATCCTGAAATGGCGGCAAAAATTGCGCAGGCGACGATGGAGGCAATCACCATCCCCCCTGGTAAGTGGCCGAAGAATTTGGCCACCAGGTCAAACAACTCTTCGCCGATGCCGCCAGAGGCAAGGAGAAATCCCGCCAAAATGAACAGGGGAAGGGCTATGAGCGTGAAGTCGCCCGAGCTCTTGTAGCCCATGAAAGCCACTTGACTGAGCGCGTCGAATCCGCCGAAAGAGAAGAAGAAGCCGGCCGCCCCAACCAGCCCCAAGGCGGCAAAAACCGGCACCCCGCCGAACAGCAAAACGGTTAGCAAAAGGATCACACCACCTATTGGAGACAGCTCTAGCAGCACAAACAAAGCCGCGATCAAAGCCACTAGAAATAGGGCAACCGGTACAAATTGGTGTTTTTCCGAGGCAAGACCTTTGATTGTTTTTACGACTTTTACGGCGACACGCATGGTTTGCAAACTAAGAACTGTGGTGCCGATGCCCAACCCCAACTGAATGATCCAGACCGGAAAGTGAAGCAAATTGGGGGTGGCCTGATGCCGTTCATATGACTCTAGAACCATTTGCCATCCAAAGTACGTAAAGATGAGCACGTAGAGCAAGACCAAGGCAATGGATACCAGGTTCATGATTGATTTGGCGCGGGGGGGAAGCGAATGCGTGAGTACGTCCACCTCAATATGACTA
>CAIXNB010000117.1 GCA_903920695.1 uncultured beta proteobacterium | reverse complement strand
TATTCCGGTGCGCAGCGATGTCGCCATGACCGGTGAAATCACCCTGCGCGGCGAGGTGACGGCAATTGGTGGCTTGAAGGAAAAGCTGCTGGCGGCGCTGCGCGGTGGCATCAAGACGGTGCTGATTCCCGAGGAAAACGCCAAGGATTTGCAGGACATTCCGGCCAATGTAAAAAATGGTCTGGAGATCGTGCCGGTGCGCTGGATTGACAAGGTGCTCGAGATTGCCCTGGAGAGAATGCCAACACCCTTGCCGGAAGACGAACCTGTTGTTGCGGGCGCCGCGGTGGCGGTTGCCGTGCCGGCTTCGGAGCCGGCCGGGTCGGTTAAGCATTAGATTGGTTTCGTGCGTAATTTCCAGCTGGTATTTTCGAAGCGCGAAAAAATTGCGCTATAATTCAAGGCTTGAAACGCGGGAATAGCTCAGTTGGTAGAGCGCAACCTTGCCAAGGTTGAGGTCGAGAGTTCGAGACTCTTTTCCCGCTCCAGATTCCAAAAAAGGAAGCCCAGGCTTCCTTTTTTTGTCAAAAAATTCGGCGCGATAGCAAATCGGTTATGCAACGGATTGCAAATCCGTCTAGCCCAGTTCGACTCTGGGTCGCGCCTCCAGCAATTGTGGCCTGTGCCCGAGTGGTGAAATTGGTAGACACATCGGACTTAAAATCCGCCGCTTCCGTAATTGGGGCGTACCGGTTCGATTCCGGTCTCGGGCACCAAGCAAACCACCTGTATTTGGCTTGCTGATCCCATTACACTAGCATTCATGTCAAGCTATAACGCCCCCTTAGAGATACATGTCCATGGTCAGGTGGCCTTGCGCCCTGACGTTGTTTTTGACCAGTTGCAGGATGCCCTCAAGCCGGTCTGGAAATACGCCGGTGGACGCTCTCTGGCCGATGCAGCGGGCAGTTCCTACGAAGACGAACCCGGTATCAAGTTTGATCCTCAGGAGCACATGCTGCAGATGTGCTGGACGGTTGAAGGCGATGACGACTTTCGTCAGGTGCTTGACGAGATGTGCATGAACCTCAACGAGTTGGCCCAGACCGGCGCAGCGATCGAGGTCACGTTTTATGACGCTGAGTTTGATGACGAGGACGAAGAAGATCCGGATGCCGAGACGCGCGATGATTTTGTCATGCTGTTCGTTGGCCCCGACCCGGCCGCCATCATGCAGGTGCAGCGCGACTTGCTGGTGCAGGATGTGGTGAACCTGATGGAGCGCCACTTCGATGGCGCGGAGCTGGGTGGCGTGGTGGATGAAATCGACAAACTGTTTGGTCAGCGTTTTGACGATCTGGTTAATTCCTTGCAGCTCGGCAAACCGCCGCGCGGTTCAGGTGGCGGCGGCCATGGCGGCATGGGCCATGGCGGCGGGCGCAAGCCGCGACACTTGCATTAAGCTTCGGAAAAACGGCGCGGTTGACTTTGTCGCCGCGCCATCCTGCCGTCAGACGGCTTTCGGTTTGACCGCGTACTTGCCCAGTTCCGATTTGGCGATTGAGTTGCGGTGCACTTCGTCCGGGCCGTCGGCAAAGCGCAGGGTGCGCGCATTGACGTAGCTGTACGCCAGCGGAAAATCGTCGCACATACCGCCGCCGCCATGCGCCTGCATCGCCCAGTCGATAACCTGGCAGGCCATGCTCGGGGCGACGACCTTGATCATGGCAATTTCGTTCTTGGCAAATTTGTTGCCGGCGATGTCCATCATCCAGGAGGCTTTGAGCGTCAACAGACGCGCCATGTCGATCTTGCAGCGGGCTTCGGCAATGCGTTCCTGTGTGACGGTTTGCGCGGCGATTGGCTTGCCGAATGCGACGCGCTGGGACGCACGTTTGCACATCAGCTCGAGGGCGCGTTCGGCCAAGCCGATCAGGCGCATGCAATGGTGAATGCGTCCCGGGCCAAGGCGTCCTTGTGCGATCTCGAAGCCGCGGCCTTCGCCGAGCAGGATGTTGGTGACGGGTACCCGTACGTTTTCAAACAGGACTTCCATGTGGCCATGCGGCGCGTCGTCGTAACCCATCACGTTGAGCGCGCGCACGACCGTGATACCGGGCGTATTGGCCGGCACGATCACCATGCTTTGTTGCGAATGGCGTGGCGCGTCGGGGTTGGTCTTGCCCATGGTGATGTAGACGGCGCAGCGTGGATCGCCGGCGCCAGAGGTCCACCATTTGCGCCCGTTGATGACATAGTCGTCGCCTTGACGCGCGATGCTGGTCTGGATATTGGTGGCATCGCTGGAGGCCACCTCTGGCTCGGTCATGGCGAAGGAAGAGCGGACCTTGCCTTCAAGCAGCGGTTTGAGCCAGCGCGCCTTGTTTTCTTCGGAGCCGTAGCGGGCGATGGTTTCCATGTTGCCGGTGTCTGGTGCCGAGCAATTGAATACTTCGCTGGACCACATGACGCGTCCCATGATTTCGGCCAGTGGTGCGTATTCCTGGTTGGTCAGACCGGCACCTTCGTAGCCGGAAGCAGCAGCGCTGTCGACTGGCAGGAACAGGTTCCACAGGCCGGCGGCCTGGGCCTTTGGTTTGAGGGCTTCAATGGTCTGTAGCGGGGTCCAGCGCTTGCCGGCGGCCGTATTGGCGGCAATCTCGGCGTGGTAGGCGCCTTCGGACGGGTAGATGTGCTCGTCCATGAACGCTAGCAATTTGCCTTGTAGTTCTTTTGTTTTGGGGGAATAGTCAAAGTCCATGGGGTCTCCGTTGGGTGTCGATTGAAATAGGTTGAGAACCTGTTCAGGTTCTCAGCTTTGGGTTGCGAATTTCCAGGCCATCTGGGCCAGTGGTCTGGCGCCGGCGGCTGAACTCACGGCCTGCGCGCTGGCTGCGGTGCCGGTTTCGACGCGCTTGGCGATGCCCTGCAAGATGGCGGCGATGCGAAACAGGTTGTAGGCCAGGTAGAAGTTCCAGTCGGCCTTGAGTTCTTCCGGCTGGACCAGTCCAGTGCGCTCGCAATACATGCGGATGTATTGCTCTTCGGTCGGGATGCCCAGACTGGCGACGTCGAGTCCGCCAATGCCGCGGAATGATCCGGGTGGAATGTGCCAGGCCATGCAGTGGTAACTGAAGTCCGCCAGCGGGTGCCCCAGGGTCGAGAGTTCCCAGTCCAGCACGGCGATTACGCGCGGTTCGGTCGGGTGGAACATCAGGTTGTCGAGGCGGTAGTCACCATGCACGATGCTGACCATGTGTTCGGCGCGTGCCATTGCCGGAATGTGCTGGGGCAGCCATTCCATGAGCTGTTCCATCTCACGGATCGGTTGCGACATTGGACCGGCATCGTCCGCCGAGGCGACGTATTGACGGCCCCAGCGCCCGATCTGACGCTCGAAATAGTTGCCTGGCTTGCCGTAGTTGGCCAAGCCGCGCTCGGCAAACTTGACGCTGTGCAGCGCCGCTATGACGCGGTTCATTTCGTTGTAGATGGCGCCGCGCTCGGTCGTTGACATGCCGGGCAGGGTCTGGTCCCACAGCACGCGACCGGCCATGAACTCCATGATGTAGAAAGCACGGCCGATCACCGCTTCGTCTTCGCACAGGCAGTACATGCGCGGCACCGGTACATCCGTACCATGCAAGCCGCTCATCACGGCAAACTCGCGCTCCACCGCATGCGCCGAAGGCAGCAGTTTGGCCACCGGGCCCGGCTTGGCGCGCATGACGTAGCTTTGCGCCGGGGTGTTGAGTTTGTACGTTGGATTCGATTGGCCACCCTTGAAGGATTCCACCGTAAGCGGTCCGGCGAAGCCGGGCAAATGCTGCTCTAGCCAGGCTGACAGGGCGGCGACATCAAAGGCCTGCGTGCTGGCGACGGGGCGGGTGCCCACGAAGTGATCAAAGTCGGTCATAGTGTTATAGGGTTCCTGGATATTCAGACGTCAGACTCAATGATGTGCATCAAGGCATCGCGGTTGCGAATCACCAGACCACCGGGCTCGATCCGGATGACGTCTTCGCGCTCCATCGACTTGAGTTCCTGATTGACGCGCTGGCGCGACGCGCCCAGCAACTGCGCAAGTTCCTCCTGCGCCAGTTGCAGACCGATGCGCACCTCGGCGCCGTCGCTCAGAGAAGGCACACCGTAGCTTCGAACCAGGTGCAGCAACTGTTTGGCCAGCCGGGCCCGCAGTGGCAGTGTGTTGAGGTCTTCTACCAGGCCGTACAACTGGCGGATGCGTCGTGCATGCAGGCGCAGCAGGGCTTCGTACAGCTCGGCGTGCAGCGCGAGGATCTTGCGGAAGTCGGCTTTGGCCACACACAGGATCGTGGTGTCGCCGTGCGCATAGGCATCGTGGGTACGCCGATCGCCGTCGAAAAACGAGACATCCCCGAACCAGATGCCGGGCTCGACATAGGTCAGGGTGATCTGCTTGCCCGAGAGGGAAGTGGAGCTGACCCGCACCGCGCCGCGGGCGCAAGCGATCCACTCTTCCGGTGGCTCGCCACGGGCAGTGATCAGTTCGCCGTCCTTGTGACGTTTGACGTAGGCGCATCGCAGTATGTCGTGCCGCAGTGAGGGTGAAAGAGATGAGAACCAGCGACCCGAATTGATCGCCTCGCGTTCTTCGATGGTAAGAATAGGTTCAATCATGGGCTGTCCTGTGAGTGACTGAAAACGCCTTCATTGTCGCGCTGGGGACGCGCTGCTCAGCGACGGTTTGTCGTTTGCGCGTCGGCGGCGCGGGCCGGCTCATGCTTCTTCGTGCAACAGGCTCAGGCCGATGGCGCCGCGCCGGCGCAACCAGGGGCTGGGGCGGTAACGTGGGTCGCCATAGACGGTTTGCATGTTGAACAAGATCTCCAGGATATTGGTGGGGCCGTACAGATTGCCCATCGCCAGTGGGCCCAGCGGGTAGCCCAGGCCCAGGGTGACGGCAGTCTCCAGATCGTTTGGTGAACAGACATTCTGCTGGCAGATGTCGCAGGCGATGTTGACGATGGTCGCCACGACGCGCTGACTGACAAAACCGCCGCTGTCCCGGATCACACTAACAGACTTGCCATCGCGTGCCATCAGGGAATGGGCGGCGCGGCGCATATCGATGCGCGTGGCGGGGTTGGTGGCCAGTACGCGGCGCTTGCTGGTGGCGTCGTCCACCAGCATGTCGATACCAATGGTGCGGGCCGGATCAAGGCGTTCGACCACGGCCACGGTGCTCACGTCAAAACCCAGCGGGGCAACGAGGCTCAGTGCTTGCGGTGAAGGCGACGCGCCGGTCTCGATCATGGCGCCGAGGTTTTTGAGCAGCAGCAGCAGTTCCGAACGCCGCGCTGCGCGCGGCGACACCCAGACGGGTGGCATATTGTCAACCTCGGGTGTCGCGGCCTCCGGGCTGATTTGCTGGATGCCCTTGTCATAGCGATAAAAGCCTTCACCAACTTTTTTTCCGATCACGCCACCTGCGAGTCGCTGCGCTGTGATGACGCTGGGCCGATAGCGCGGTTCTTCAAAGTACTGGTGGTAAATTGACTCCATTACCGGATGCGAAACGTCGAGCGCCGTAAGGTCCATCAATTCGAAAGGACCGAGTTTGAAACCGATCTGGTCTTTCAGGATACGGTCGATGGTGGCGAAATCCGCGACGCCCTCGCTGACGATGCGCAGCGCTTCCGTGCCGTAGCCGCGCCCAGCGTGATTCACGATAAAGCCGGGGCTGTCCTGTGCCTGCACCGGCGTATGCCCCATTTGTTTGGCATAGTTGGCCAGGTCGTAACAGACCTTGGCGTTGGTTTTGAGCCCCGCGATCACTTCCACGACTTTCATCAGGGGCACGGGGTTGAAGAAGTGATAGCCAGCAAACTGCGCTGGTCTTTGCAACCGGGCCGCAATGGCGGTCACCGACAGTGAAGAGGTGTTGGTCACCAATACCGCAGTCGGACGAACGATATTTTCGAGTTCTGTGAACAAGGCGGCTTTGATGTCCAAGCGCTCAACAATGGCCTCAATGACCAGATCACACGCAGACAGCTCAGTCAGCGCACCAGCGCACAGAAGGCGTGATTTGTATAACGTAGTCTGTGCGGCATCGAGGCGGCCTTTTTCGCAGAGCTTATCCCATTGGGAATAAACAGCGGCTTGCGCCTTGTGCGCAGTGTCAGTCTGCATGTCGAACAGCAGGACGGTGCTGCCGGATTGCGCTGCGATCTGGGCGATTCCTCGACCCATGGCGCCCGCACCGACGACGCCGAGATTTGAAAAAATTGGTTTCATAGTGTCAATTATGGCGCGATCATCAGACCGGAAAGGCGTGTCAATT
>CAIXNB010000116.1 GCA_903920695.1 uncultured beta proteobacterium | reverse complement strand
GAGCAGACGCTCCAAGCTGCCCGCCACGGTAGCGACGCCCTTGGCCACGGCAGCCTCGGAGATGTCAACCATGACGACCTTGATGCCCGAGACAGCGCAAGCCTGCGCGATGCCATTGCCCATGGTGCCCGCACCGATGATACCAACCGTTTTGATGCTCATGCTAAACCCCTCCAGTAATGAAGCATGAATATTAAATTCCGGCGCACGCGCCTTACCCAAAGGCAAGGTCCAAATGCTTGGTCTACATCAAAGCATGCGGTCCTTGGCGACAAAGTACTTGCGCGCATAGGCCACCAATTGACCGTCAGTTGGATGGTCGATGGTCTCGACGCCCACCACTTTGTCCACCATGGCTGGATGGTGCGCGTGAATGTGCTTGATCAGTTCCAGCTTGGCCTGTGCCGGTCCGACCACCAGAATCTCGCTGACACCAGCCAGCGCCTCGACCACCTGGTGGTAATAGTTCTGATTCTCGGGAGAGCGGCCGCTGCCCAGCGTGCCGACGCGCGAATGCAACTTGTGGTGCGGCTTGTTCGGCTGGATGATGGATTTCTCAACATCATCCGGGCTGATGTGCATCACATGAGCCTCCTGGTGATCGAGCCAGACGAGGGCGTGGTAGTGAGACATGATCAATTCCTTCCTTTCGACAAGCCATTCAACACATGTTGGACAGCACGGTCAGCATGCGCTCATTTGCAACACGCTGCCCCGTTTCATGTCAACTTGACGGCTGGAGTCTGGAAATCAACTGATGCAGGTCAAAGACCGCTGAAAAACACGGGCCCTTTCGTCATTGCGATTTCCGCACACCTCAAACAGTGAGTCCGTAGAAATTGCGGATCACATTCCAGGCTTGGAGCGGCTCGTCGACATAGCTGAACAGATCGAGATCCGACGCCGAGATTACGCCTTCTTCGATCATCGCCTCGATGTTGATCAAACGCTTCCAGTAGTCGGAGCCAAACAGAACAATCGGCACCGGCTTGGCCTTGCCCGTCTGCACCAGGGTGATGACTTCAAACAACTCGTCGAGCGTTCCAAAGCCGCCCGGGAACGCGACCAGCGCTTTGGCACGCATCATGAAATGCATCTTGCGCAGGGCAAAGTAATGAAACTTGAAACTCAGGCTCGGCGTGATGTACGGGTTGTGCTTCTGCTCGTGCGGCAGCGCAATGTTCAGGCCGACACTGACAGCGCCCATCTCATGCGCGCCACGATTGGCCGCCTCCATGATGCCGGGGCCGCCACCGGTCGCAATGAACAACTGCTCATCGCAGGGTCGGTGCGCGCTGTAGGTGGCGACCAGCCTGCCAAACAGACGCGCCTGGTCATAGAAGTGCGCGTTGCGCATTTGCCGCTGGGCCACTGCCAGCGCGCTGACGTCAGCGCTGGCCTGCGCCGCCTGCAAGGCCTTCTGCGCGTCCTCAGGCGCCGGGAAACGGGCACTGCCGAACACCACAACGGTGTTCTCGATGCCCTGCTCGGCCTGATCCAGATCGGGCTTGAGCATTTCCAGCTGGAAGCGGATGCCGCGCGTCTCACGCCGCAACAGAAATTCGGGGTCGGCAAAGGCCAGTCGATAGGCATCGGCCTGCAACGGATTGCCCTGGTCCGCGTAGTTCTGCAATTCAGCCCAGGCATCGGCCAGGCGACGTTCGGTCAGGTGTTCGGTCTTGCTCATGGTTCTGCTCAATGCGGTTCGGACAGCTGGCCTTGCGCGGCACTTGGCGCCAGCGGCGCGCTCGGCACGGCGGGCGCGGGGTTGTCGAGCACTTCCCGCACTTGATCAATGAAGTATTCGGTCTCGCCAAAGCAGGACGACGGGATGAAGCGATGCTGCGCGTAATCGAGCACCACGCGCTTGCCTGCGAGCAGGTTGATTCGTTGCGCCACGGCGTCGTCACGCACGGTGAATTCGAACTTCTCCGGAATCGCACCCGGCATCGTGACCATGGCGATTTCACCTTCCCAGGTCTTGCAGACCCAGCCCTTCTTGGAGAGCTTTTGCACGTAGCCGGCGCGTTCACCCTGCGAGTAACTCCAGTTCAGGGTGAGCCAGAGCCAGCCGCCAGCCAGCAACAGCAGAACGACGAAGGTAATCAGGACAGAGCGCAGGATTTTTGATTGCATGGTAAGAATATATGAGTCTGGATTGACAGGCGACGCTCAGCTACGCTGGCGTACAGCCTCGTAGAGGCAGATGC
The DNA here is from genome assembly GCA_903920695.1 of uncultured beta proteobacterium. Lineage (GTDB taxonomy): Bacteria > Pseudomonadota > Gammaproteobacteria > Burkholderiales > Burkholderiaceae_C > Rhodoferax. Next base: position 12,083 of record CAIXNB010000116.1, on the reverse strand, counting down.
CGCTGGCAACCGAGACGTTGAGGCTTTCGACCGCGCCGCGCATCGGGATGCTGACCAGCTCATCACACGTCTTGGCCGTGAGCGCGCGCATGCCCTCGCCTTCGGCGCCCAGCACCAGCGCCACCGGCCCCTTCAGGTCAGCCTGGTAAATCGTCTTGCTGGCCGCATCTGTGGTGCCGATGATCCAGATGCTGCGCTCCTTGAGCTCGTTCAAGGTGCGGGCCAGATTCGTCACCATGAAATAGGGCACGGTCTCTGCCGCCCCGCTGGCCACCTTGGCCACCGTGACGTTGATGCCAGCCGCATGGTCCTTGGGCGCAATCACGGCATGCACGCCAGCGCCATCGGCCACGCGCAGACAGGCGCCCAGGTTGTGTGGGTCGGTAACGCCATCGAGTACCAGAATCAGCGGCGCCTCACGCTCGGCCACTGGCAGCAGCGCCTGCGCGGCTTCGAGCTGTTCCAGCAATTCATCAAGCGAGGTCACCTGTGCCAGCGCCTGCACGCGCGCGGCCACACCCTGGTGCCCATGGCTGCCACAAAGCTTGGCCAGGCGCATGCCGTCAGCCTCGATGACGCGGGAACCGGCCTCATTGGCCTTGTCCAGAAACTGGCGCATGCGGGCATCGCGACGCGTCGGATCGACAAAGATCTCGACAATCGACTGGGGCGCGGTCTTAAGACGCACGCCGACGGCATGAAAGCCGAATAACACTTTGGGAGAAGACATGGCGCGATTATCGCGGGTTGTAAAACGGCTTGGCGCCGTCACAACACGCGCACTGGAAGCCTGAATCATTTGGGGGATCGGCAATAAGGACAAGTCCCGCAAGAATCCAGGCAAACGCCGCACTCTGCTCTGAAATTCATCAGGCGCCAACATGATGGGTAGCTCAATAGCGCGGCCATCCGGACTTCACCATTACGAGAGTTAGCCATGCGCATTATCCGCATCCTGCTCGCGATAGGCGCGTTCGTGCTAATCAACACGAGCGCCTGGGCGGCACCCGCCAACGAGGAATCAATTGAAGCGCTTCTCGATGCCGCCAAAGTACGGTCCTCATACGATTCAATAGCCGGCGGATTGGAGGAAATGATGCAACAAAACCTACAGCAGTCCGGGCGCGGACCGAACACCAGCGATGAGCAGCGCAAACTGCTCGACGACATGATCCCGACGTTTGCCGCGCATCTGCGCAAAGAATTGAGTTGGGAAAAGTAAAGCCTCAGTACATCCGGCTGTATCAGGAAACCTTTGATCAGGACGAAGTCGAGAGTCTTATCCATTTCTACAAAAGCCCAGCCGGCCAGGCATTTGTGAAGAAGATGCCCATCCTGACGCAGAAAACCATGGCCATGACGCAATCCCAATTGCAATCATTGCTGCCCAAAGTCAGGGCGGCTATCGCGGGTGCCCGTGCCGAATACAAGCCCGCAAACTAGACGACAAGCGGAGGCAGCAGACGCGACTTCCATGGCGCAGCGGGCAAAGCCTGAGGTGCTCAGGTGCAATACAGGACAATCGGGGCCAGTTTGTATTGATTGAAGAGAGATAAGCATGACCGACAGCAGCCCAAGCCCCGCCTTGCCCGACCACCTGTCAACCGACCCGCGCAGCCCTTTTCACGTCGCGGCGGCGTTCGAGCAGGAGGTTGGCATCCGCTTCAACGACAAGGACCGTTTCGATGTCGCGGAGTACTGCATCAGCGAAGGCTGGATCAAGGTGCCAGCCGGCAAAACGGTGGATCGCAAGGGCAATCCACTGCTGATCAAACTCAAAGGCAAGGTTGAAGCGTTTTATCGATAGGTCCAGCGGCAACCGACGACTCCACAGCCGCGCCACAAGCGACTCAGCCGCCTGGACCGCTAGCCCCTTGTGCAAGGGTAACCTGGCCGCAATTCACTGCGAATGCCGCAGCCTGGGCCGGCACACGCTTGGCCACGCCTTGGTGGACGTAGCTGGCGAAGATATTCTCCAGGGCGCACGCCGATGGCATGGAAGCCAAATCGCACAGTGAAAGAAGACATGGCGTGATTAACCCGGCTTACCGGGTGACACTAGAATGAAAACAGCCCAATCCTTGCTGGAGCCTCTCGTGCCCGTCATCGCGTTGATACTGCCCGCCTATAACGAAGCCCTGACCATCGCAGAGACGATGGAGGCCTTCCACCACGCCTCGCCCGGGATGCAGATTGTCGTCGTTGACAACAACTCGACCGATGCGACGGCCCGCATCGCCGCCGAGACCCTGCAGCGCCTTGGCGTACAGGGTGCAGTGCTGTCCGAACTGCGCCAGGGAAAAGGCAACGCGGTGCGGCGCGCTTTTCTTGAGGTCAAGGCCGACATCTACGTCATGTCGGATGCCGACCTGACCTATCCGGCAGCGCGCGTGCATGATTTGATTCGACCGATCCTCGACAACCAGGCCGATATGGTGGTCGGCGACAGGGTCAGCGGAGGTCAATACCGGCAGGAAAACAAACGACATTTCCACGGCCTTGGCAACGCCCTGGTCAAATGGTTGGTCAATACGCTGTTTCACGCCAGGCTGGCCGACATCATGAGTGGCTACCGCGTGTTCAGCCGGCGCTTCGTTCTGAATTACCCGGTCCTGATTGAAGGTTTTCAAATCGAGACCGACATCACGCTGCACGCGCTCGACAAGCGCCTGCGCATCGTCGAGATCCCGATCGAATACAAGGATCGGCCGGCCGGCAGCCACTCCAAGCTCAATACGCTGGGCGACGGCGCGCGCGTGCTGTTCGCCATTGTCCAGATCCTGCGTTTTTATCGACCGCTGTTCTTCTTTGGCTGCCTGGGTGCGCTGTTCTGCCTGGCCGGACTGACCGCCTCGCTGCCGGTGTTTGACGACTGGTTCCGCTACAAGTACATCCACCATGTACCGCTGGCGGTGCTCGCGGCCTCACTGGAGATCGTCGCCATCCTGTCCTTTGGCATCGGCCTGATACTGGATTCGATTGCGCATCAGGAAAAGATGCGGTTCGAGAAGGACTTGCTGGCCGCGACGAGAACAGCGCGATGAAATGGGCGCGGGCAAGGTTTGGCGCGCCACGCCTGCTGGCCTGGGCGCCGCTGCTGGTAGCGCTGCTGTTGAGCGCCGTGATGCTGCTGCCGGAACTGCGTCCGATCGCCAATCTGAACGACGACGCCTTTCATTTCCTGCTGGTGCAGGGCGCCGCTGGGGCCACTTCGAGTGGCGCCAATCCGTTCGACTTCTGGTCGCCGGTGCTGGAGCTCGGCTTTCCCCAGTTTCTCTATTACCAGCACCTGCCGCATCTGAGCATCGTCCTGATTCACCGGCTGCTCTTTGAACAGCTAAGCCTGATCACCGTTTTCAATCTCGTGCGTTACCTGCTGCTCGTTGGCTTCCCGCTGACGGTCTTCTGGTCCTTGCGCAAGCTCAATTTCTCTCACGCCGGCGCAGTGACGGCGGCGGCGCTGGCACCTCTTTTTTCGGGCAACTTCGGCTACGGCTTCGAATACGACAGCTACCTCTGGCGCGGCTTTGGCATGTACACCCAACTCTGGGCCATGCACCTGTCATTGATCAGCCTGGCGCTGCTGGGCGACTACCTGGATCGCGGGAAGAGCCGCCTGCCGACGGTTGCGGTCCTATCGGCCCTGATTCTGTCGCACCTGGTCTACGCCTACATGATGGCCATCAGCGCCGCTGTCCTGTTCACCGTCGGCCTGACGCGTAGCAATGCGCGGGTACGGACCCTGCGCTTTGGCCTGGCCTGGACACTAGCGGCCTTGGTCACGTGCTACTTCTGGCTGCCCTTCATTCTCTCCAAGGTCTACCTCGGGGCCTCGCCCTACCTGCAGCGCTGGAAGTACGACTCCTTCGGCGCGCTAGCCATCCTGCAGCGGCTCGCAAGCGGCGACCTGTTCGACCATGGCCGCCTGCCGGTCATCACGGCGCTGGTGGCCCTTGGCCTGCTGGCAACCGCGCTGACCCGCAGCCGGCAAGCCGCTCTCGCCAGCGCGCTCTTCGTCACCTGGCTGCTGCTCTATTTCGGGCGCGTCACCTGGGGTTCGCTGCTTGACCTGCTGCCCATGCACGAGGGTTTGATCATGCACCGCTTCATTGGCAGCGTCGACCTGGCGGCACTGCTGCTGATCGCCGTCGCAGGCGACTGGCTCTGGCAATTCTGCGGACGCTGGCAGCCAGAACGGCAAACGTCGGTCTTCGTCCTGCTCACGCTGCTGCTGATGCTGCCGGCGCTGGTCGAGCGCCACGGCTTCTATCACCTCAATGATGTCTTCCTCGACCGTTCCGCGCTGGCCGTGGACCAGGATGAAGGCGCAGCGACCATCATCGAGCGGCTGCGCACCCTGCCGCCCGGTCGCACCTTTGCCGGCCTGCGCACGGACTGGGGCAAAGACATGAAGTTCGGCGACCTGGCTTTCAGCGACCTGCTCACGCTCAACAAGATCCCAGCGGTCTCTGCACCCTACCAGAGTCTCTCGCTCAACGCGGACCTGCTCTGGGATTTCAACTACAGAAACCATGACGATTACGTTCTATTCAATGTGCGCTATGTCGTCGCCCCCAGCTTGGAGCCGATGCCGGATTTCCTCAAGGCGCTGGAATCAGCCGGCCGCTACACGCTGTACGAAGCGGCGTCGGGCGGCTACTTTGCGCTGGGCCGCAGCGATCTGGCATTCAAGGGCAAACAGTCCGAGCTGTTGCCCGCTGCGCGCGCCTGGCATCGCAGCGCGCTGAGCGCTGCCGGCGAGTTTCCGCGCGTCGTGCTCAAGGGCATGCAGACGCCGCCATCAGATCTGGTTGCACGGCCCCTCGCAGACGCACCAAGGCAGCTGAACGCATTCACCGTACCGCTGTTACCGGCTGGAAGCATTGCCACCCAAAGCGCCGACAGCCAACGTTACAGCGCCAGCGTGCAATTGCAGGAAGCGGCCACGCTCATCCTCAAGGTCTCGTACCACCCCAACTGGCAGGTCACGGTGGATGGCGCTGTGGCCCCGACCCTGATGCTGCTGCCGAGCTACATCGGCATCCGGCTGGCGCCAGGCTCGCATCAGGTGGTCGTCGCGTACCGCAGCCAGACGTCGCGCATGCTGCTCATGCTGTTCGGCTGCGCCGTGCTCGTGCTCGTGGTCGTCGTTGCGCGGCGACAGAACGCTCGCGAATTCAGCCAACGTCTTTGAGTCGCTGGCCTTCCCAAGGTTCAAAACACCTATTGCATCGGTACAACCCGGATGCTGCTGCGCAGAACGCCACCGGCTTCAACGCTGCCGCTGCTATTGCCTGGGTCACGGATGCGTGCCTCGCAGTCGGCGCGGTCGTCGCCTTGATGGGCGGCGCAGCGTCGCAGTGCATTTTGCTGGTATTGCCCCGGTGCGCTCTGCAATTGACCGCGTCGCGCTTCGGCCAATGCGTTCTGGGCTTCGCGCTGGCAGGCGACCGGATCACCCTGGGACTTGCCGCTCTTGCAATCGGCCATTTCCTGCCGGTAGCGCGCCTGCGCCTGTGCCATCTCCCGTGTGCTGACCGCCAGCGCGGCCGACGATGCCAACACGCCACATGCTGCGGCGAGGGCGAGATCGCGAACCGAAAAATGAACGACAGCCATGCTGAACTCCTTGATGTGACAGGCCCACTGTCGCGTCAAGACCGGCCGCAGTCTGTGCGGCGTCGCACATTGGCGTAGCGCGGCGCCCGGGCGGTTCAGGAGGATTCGGCTGCGCTCAGCACCCGGCCGGCCTCGATCGTGATACGTCGGTCACAGCGCGTGGCAATCGCTGTGTCGTGCGTCACCAGCACCAGCGTCGTGCCCTGCTCGCGGTTGAGCTCAATCATCAATGCCATAACCTTCTCGCCAGTGGCAAAGTCCAGACTGCCGGTGGGCTCGTCAGCCAGCAGCACGGCCGGCTGCACGACGAAGGCGCGCGCCAGCGCCACGCGCTGCTGTTCACCGCCGCTGAGCACCTTGGGGTAGTGCCCCAGGCGCTCGGACAGGCCGACCCGCACCAGCATCTCGGTGGCGGCTTTTCGCGCATCACGGCGGTTTGCCAGTTCCAGCGGCAGCATCACGTTCTCCAGCGCAGTCAGGTTGCCCAGCAACTGAAAGCTCTGAAAAACAAACCCGATCTTCTGCGCGCGCAGTTGCGCGCGTTCGTCCTCATCCAATGCGAACAGGTTCTGTCCGGCCAGACGCACCGTGCCGCGGCTCGGCGTATCAAGGCCGGCAATGATCGCCAGCAGCGTGCTTTTGCCCGAACCCGAGGCACCGACAATGGCGACCGTTTCGCGCGCATTCAGCACAAAATCAATATCGCGCAAAATGTCGAGGGTTCCAGTCGAATCCGTCACCGACTTGAAAACGTGCTCGACGGAAATAATTGAATCAGACATGAGGCTTTCTTTGTATCGACATCCATTGCTAAGGCGTCACTTTATCGCGGCCACCGTCTTGGGCGCTGTTGCAGGGCCATCTTGGTCCAAGACAGTGCCCGTGATCCTGGTGCTGGGCGACTCGCTCAGTGCCGAGTATGGACTCAAACGCGGCAGCGGCTGGGTTGCCTTGCTGGAACAGAAGCTGGCGGTCGAGAAAATAGGCGCCAAGGTCATCAACGCCAGCATCAGCGGCGACACCACGTCGGGCGGCCGCTCGCGCCTGGGCGCCCTGCTGAGCGAACAGCGTCCGAGCCATGTGATCATTGAACTCGGCGCCAACGACGCCCTGCGTGGCCTGCCGCTGGAACTGACCCAGGACAATCTGAACCAGATGACCCGCTCCGCACAGAAAGCCGGCGCCCGCGTGCTCCTGATCGGCATGCAGATGCCACCCAACTACGGCAAGGACTACGGCGCGCGCTTTGCCGACCTGTATACCGCCGTGGCCAAGGCCAACAAGGCTGCGCTGGTGCCGTTTCTGCTCAAGGGTGTGGCCGACGTGCCCGACAGCCTGCGTTCGTTCCAGGCCGACCGCATCCACCCCAAGGAAGAGGCGCATCCCCAGCTGCTGGCCAATGTCTGGCCGGAACTGCGCAAGCTGCTGCCATGAGTCTGAACACCATCAGCGCTGCTGAAGTCCTGGGACGGCTGCATGAATTCGACACTGTCATCGACGCCCGCAGCGAAGGCGAGTTCGCCGAAGACCACCTGAGCGACGCCATCAATTGGCCGACCCTGAACAACGACGAACGGCGCGACATCGGCACCCTGTACAAGCAGGTCAACGCCTTCGAGGCCAAAAAGCGCGGTGCTGCAATTGCCGCACGCAACATCGCCGCCCACATCGAGCGCGAAGTGATCGATAAGCCGAAGGACTGGAAACCGCTGACCTACTGCTGGCGCGGCGGCCAGCGCAGCGGCGCCTTGTCACTGATCCTGTCGCAAATCGGTTTTCGCGTCACCCTGGTCGAAGGCGGCTACAAGGCCTTTCGCGCCGCCGTCGTGCAAGACATCCCGCGCCTGGTGCAATCACTCAACTTTCGCATCGTCTGCGGCACCACCGGTTCCGGCAAGACCCGTTTGCTGCAGGCGCTGGCAACCCAGGGCGCACAGGTGATCGACCTCGAAGCGCTGGCGAAGCACCGCAGTTCGGTGCTCGGCGCCATTCCCGGGCAGGCGCAACCGACGCAAAAGCGCTTTGACACCCTGATCTGGGAAACGCTGCGCCACTTCGACAGCGCACGCCCGGTCTTCATCGAGAGCGAAAGCAAGAAAGTGGGAAACGTGGTGGTGCCGCTGTCGCTGGTCGAGGCCATGCGCAAAAGCCCTTGCCTGAATCTGGTGCTGCCCGATGCCCAACGCGTGGCCTTGTTGCTGGAAGACTATGACTTCTTTGTGCGCGACGTCGAGCACTTCTGCGAACGCCTGCAGGTGCTGGCGGAATTCCGAGGCAAGGTGCTGGTGCAGAGCTGGCAAGCCGCAGTGCGGGCCGGCGACTTCGCCTCCGTGGTGCAGGATCTGCTCACTCTGCACTATGACCCGGCCTATCTACAGTCGATGCGGCGCAACTTCGATCAGTTCGACATCGCCCGGATCATCCGCTCAGACGGTTACTCGATGGGCGCCATGGAAGACCTGGCGGCGCAGTTGCTCGTCACAAATCCCGGTTGAGCGTGACATGCCAGGCAAAGCACTTCGCCAAGCGGGGCGGAATGCCAGGCACGTTTTTCAAGACCCATTGCGCAATCTCACTGGCCTCGAAAACCGGGGCCGCGCCGCTCCATACCGTGACCGCGCGTGCCGCCGCAAGCGGATCGCCGGAATAGAAAAAGTACCCATTGTCGGAAATACGGGTGCCCAGATAGATGATGCTCCAGCCGGCGTCGCTAAAGGATTGGTAAACATCAACCCTCTTGCGCTTTTCCTGCTTGGCAATGGCTCGGCCAAGTTCAAGCTTGCGGGGACCTGTCAGACTCCGGTCAACACCCGCGCACGGGGTGGAGCGTACCCAGGAAAGCGCCTCGTCGAACTGTTGTTTTGAAATCGTCTTGTCGGCCAATGCCTCGTTCAGTGTCTGGATGGCCTGCGCCTGCGCTTTCGCTGACAGTGGCGGCTCCGTCGCACCCTGATCGGCCCGCGCAGCCAACGCGAGCAGTACGAGGGTGAAAGTCAGCAATCGTTTCATCGGTACCCCTGTCAAAGCATGCAGCGCCAGACCGCCATGCGCCACTCAAGCATTCAAAATGCCGGCCCAGCGGCAACGCAGCGAGATCGCTCCATCAATCAAGCCTGTCGACCGGCGCCCGTTTCACCAGCACCGGGGACTTGATGGCGTCGAAGTCGAATTCGAAGTCATCGCCCAGTGAAACAAAGTCCACGTCTTGTTCCGTCCCGGAAAACAGGTCCACCAGCTTCTTGCCATTGCCGTAGACGATCAGACTGATCCCTCGGCCTTGGCCCAGCGCCTCAGTCACGTAGTAATGAAAACTGCCTCTGTTGAAACTGATGATATTCTCACCCGTGTGCGGGCTTGTGCTGCGGGTGAAAATGCCGAACCTGGCACTGGTGGATGCGACTTGCTCCAGCTCGATATTGCCCGGCGCACCATAGCGGTAGATCATCTGTGTGATCGATTTACCTTCCGGGTTGATGCAGATCGATAACACTTTTCCGCTCGGGCTGTACGTGATGCCGGCGCTTGAGGTGTGAATCTTCTGCATCTTCGCACTGATAAACGTTCTCTCCGCAGCGTTGCAATGACTCGGCACTGGTCCCTGGGCGCAGCAGGCGGCCCAGCCCAGCAAAGCAGTCGCGACCATGACGGTCTTGAATTCAAGTGGCAGCGCGGGCAAGTGAAATAATTCGGTCATGAATAGTTCCCAGCGCTCTGTCAAGCGCGTCAACACCATGCTAGACGTGCTGGCACGGTCAACCTTTGCTGGACTGCCAAATACTTTTGCTGGAAGGACATATTTCGTGCCGCTGATCGGCGCAGGGCGCCAGCCCCGACAGACGGTGAAACAATAAGCCCACAGACTGCGGACCTGCGATGCCCCTGAGACCGGTGTTCCAGAATTGGAGTATGACTATGAAGAATCAATTTTCCTTGTTTCCTGGTGCAACGCTTGCCGCCCTGGCATTGGCAGCGTCAACGGTTTGCGCGCAAACTTACGACAACCAGAAGGCACTGGATGACGAGATCCGGGCCGGTGCGGCAGAACTCAGTTTTATGGATTTCGATAGCGAATTGACCGCGGGCAAAACCACCCGCTGCCAGATCAAGTACCGGGTCGCAGCCAAAGAAAACCCCTACCTGGCCAATGATGCCCAACTTGTTCAAGGTTCGATTACCAGCGACTATTACGAGGGCAAGCCGATCAACTTCATACTGAACCTGCAACCGCTGCGGCTCGACGTAAACCGGTCAACGCGCCAGGCCAGTTCAACGACCCTGACGCCAACCCGTGCTGCGCTGGTGATCAACGGCCAGAATATGAGCAAGTATCAACTTGAGGCCACGACCTGTGACGGCAGTTACTGCGTGATCTATGCGCCAACCAAGGCCGAAGAAATCCTTGACATGATGAAAGCCGTGCAATTGAAGCCCGACTTTGACGCCGACATCGTTTATTCACTGGAAAAAGTATTGCCCGAGAAGGCGATCCAGATTTCAAGCCTCACCACCCATGGCAAAACCAATAGCGCAATCCGAACGCAGTTCACGAGCTGCATGAGCGAGCTAATCAAAAAACAAGTGCTCGACTTACAGAAACTCGATAGCAGCAAGAAATAGCGGGGCCTCTGAGCAGGCGGCGCGGTATGCGCGAATGCCGCTCGTGTGCTGGCAAGGTGGACACTTTCTTTTCGTCGCGGGGTTCCTGTGTCCGGGTGGTTTAGCATAATGGTTTCTTTGTGGAAGATAGTATGACTGCAAGCAACACCTTCATCGCGGCGCGCGATTTCCTGCAAGCGCACCGCACTGACTACCAGAGCGCCTACGACGGTTTCAAACCACCGGTCATGGCGGAATTCAATTGGGCCCTTGATTTCTTCGACGTCCAGGCCAAGGACAACCAGGCCACGGCGCTTTGGCTGGTTGATGAAGAAGCGCACCACGTCAAGGTGTCTTACGCCGAGATGTCGGCGCGTTCGAATCAAGTGGCCAATCAGTTGCGGACCTGGGGCGTGCGGCGCGGCGACAGCGTGCTGCTGATGCTGCCCAACGAGTTGGCGCTGTGGGAGACGATGCTGGCCTGCATGAAGCTCGGGGCCGTGCTAATACCGACCACCATGCTGCTCTCCGAAGGTGACCTGCAGGATCGGATCGAGCGCGGTGCCGTCAAGCACGTGGTGGCACTGGCCTCCGAAGCGCCGAAGTTTGCGGATCTGGGTGCCGGCTTCACGCGCATCATCGTCGGTGGCGCGGCGCCGGGCTGGCATGCGTTCGAGCAGGCCTATCAGGCGCAGCGCAGCTTCACGCCCGATGGCGTGACCCGCAGCACCGACCCGCTGTTCCTGTACTTCACATCGGGCACCACGTCCAAACCGAAGCTGGTGCTGCACAGCCACCAGAGCTACCCGGTCGGCCATCTCTCCACCATGTACTGGCTCGGCTTGAAGACGGGCGACATCCACTGGAACATCAGTTCGCCCGGCTGGGCCAAACACGCCTGGAGCTGCTTCTTTGCACCGTGGATCGCCGGCGCCACGATCTTTGTCTACAACTACGCCCGTTTCAATGCGGCCAAGTCGCTCGACGTCATCTATGAGTGTGGCGTCACCTCGCTGTGCGCGCCGCCCACGGTCTGGCGCATGATGATCCAGGAAAAGCTGGGCAACTGGAAGGTGCCGCTGCGTGAGCTGGTCGGTGCCGGCGAGCCACTGAATCCAGAAGTGATCGACCAGGTCGAACAGGCCTGGGGCATCCGCATCCGCGATGGCTTCGGCCAGACCGAAACCACGGCCCAGATCGGCAACCCACCCGGCCAGCCAATCAAGCCCGGCTCTATGGGACGGCCCCTGCCCGGCTACCGGATTGCACTGTTGGATGCCGACGACCAGCCGGCGCAGGAAGGTGAAATCTGCATCGTGCTCGATCCGCGCCCGGTCGGTCTGATGCGCGAATACGCGGGCGACGCCGAGAAGACGGCCGAAGTCATCCGCAACGGCTACTACCACACGGGCGACGTCGCCATGCGCGACGCCGATGGCTACTACCACTACATCGGCCGCAATGACGACGTCTTCAAATCATCCGATTACCGGCTCAGTCCGTTCGAGCTGGAGAGCATCCTGATCGAGCACGAAGCGGTGCTGGAAGCCGCCGTCGTGCCGAGCCCGGACCGCCTGCGCCTGTCGGTGCCCAAAGCCTTCATCAGCCTGCGCGAGGGCTTCTTCCCTGATCGTCAAACGGCCGAATCGATCCTGGCCTACGCGCGCGATAAGTTGGCGCCCTACAAGCGCATACGGCGCATCGAGTTCGCCGATTTGCCCAAGACCATTTCGGGCAAGATCCGGCGCGTCCAGTTGCGCAAGAAGGAACTGGAGCGCACCGATAACAGCCGCAACCCTGGCGAATTCTGGGAAGAGGACCTGGCATGAAAGCCCTGACCCAAAGCAGTGACAGCGGCAGCCGCGCCG
>CAIXNB010000115.1 GCA_903920695.1 uncultured beta proteobacterium | reverse complement strand
TCGGGCAAACCCTGCGAAGCTTTCAATCCCCTATCGCGATCGCCTTGGGTGGCGGTTCAGTCCAACGTGGTTTATCTGACGCCGGCCATTTGTCGTGCCATCGGCAAACATCTTTGCGGCGTCCGATAAACGCTATTCGTTACATCTTATGCGCTGACGGTGCCGGAACACGCGGCGTATTGGCGTGTTGCTTCAGAAATGCCATGACCCGAGCCGGATCGTAATCTTCATCGGCTTCGTTTTCCGTTTCAATTTCGAGCCCGTGAACGCCCTGGGCATGCAGCAATTTCCCATTTCCATCCAGCACCAGCAAGTAGGGATAGCCTCGGGTCTTCGGCCACCGCGAAAGTACAGCCGTGTTTTTGTTTTCCGCCGAGTAACTGACTTTGACCCATACGTAGTGACTGTCGATATACGATTTGATTTTCGGCTGTGCAGCAATCAGTCGGTCCAGCATGCGACACCACCGGCACCACTCGCCGCCGACGTCGACCAACACCCGTTTGTCCGTGGCTTTTGCCAGGTGCTGGGCCGCTATCAAATCCTTGGCGGCATCACGCTGCGGATCAAATTTTGTGGCGAACTCCTGGGCCATCACCAAGGCCGAAGACAAGGCGATCACGACACAGGTCAAAGCGCGGAATAGGGGCTTCATGAATGGCACGGCGCTGGGTTGATGCAAACTGGTCGCTCGTGTTGACTTAGAACTGACTGACACTCTGATTCAAGACCTACGCATCAAGAATACGAATCCAGCGCTGTTTCACCTGGACCATGCCCTGGAGCATCAGCATCACATCCGGTTCCCGCACAATCTCGCAGCTCATGATGCTGTGAACATGCTGCTGCAACGCTTTTGCGATGGGCGACCGCGCTATGTCTCGACCATCCTTCAAGGCCGTGCTGGTCATGAAGAAGCCTCTGCGTATCGCATACAAGCTGTGCATTCATCCCCAACATGAACGAGCGTATCAAAAGGCTTCAGGCCTAACAGCAGCGGTTTACCGGCACCATGTCTTCATCCTATTGCGCGTTGCCAAGGATTACGCTGATCTGCATCAATGCATTAGTGAATGCTGATATATGAATCAGGAAGTACGCCCTATCGCTTTTTTTGCCGGACAAATCCTTTGCTGTCAGCCCTTGTTGCCAAAGTTACGGCGTCTTGTTCAGCAAACGGCGCTGGCGCCACGCTGAAGAGCAGGTATCTGCGCCGGGTGCAGCGGCTGCATTCACATCAAAAAGCATGTCGTTGCTACCAAGTATGCGCATTCCGTTGCGTATATAGCAAAGTGCTATAACATAATGGTATGAAGCTGATTTCGAACAAGGTGCTGCGTGAGTTTGAGCAAGTGCATGCTGCCGCAAGTCAGCCTCTGCAGGATTTTCGGCATTTGATAGAACACGGCACCTATGGCAGCTTCGCACAACTAAAGGCCACGTTTGCCAGTTTGGACAAAGTAGGCGAACGCTACGTGTTCAACATCGGCGGCAACAAGTACCGGTTGATTGCCGCCATTGCTTTTCAGGCGCAGCTTCTGTGGGTCAAGGCAGTGCTCACGCATGAGCAATACGACAAAGGGGAATGGAAATGAGTGTGACTGAGCTTTTGGCCCCATGGGCTGCCATTAATGCTGCGCTGGGGCTGTCGGCGCCGGTTCGCGACGCCGCACACTACGCCGAGTTGTTGGCCTTTGTCGATGAGTGCTTTGAGCGCTTCGGTGCCGACGACAAGCATCCCGTGTTCGCGCTTGTGAGCCTGGTTGCCGACCGCATCCGCGAGTACGAATCTCGTGTTTACCCGTGGCCCAAGTCCAGCACGCCGGCCAGCCGCTTGGCGTTCTTGATGCAGCAACACGGCTTGCGCCAGTCCGATTTGCCAGAGATTGGCGCGCAAAGCGTGGTATCCGATGTACTGGCCGGCAAACGCGCGCTGAACCTGCGCCAAACGAAAGCCTTGGCGAAAAGGTTTTCTGTGCCGATGGAATCGCTGATCGAGGATTGACCCAAAACCCTCAGCCCGGCCGGCACCGAATGCTGTCTAAGCTAAGGCCCGAAAGGAACTTCCAGTGCGGCTGAAAAATAGCTTTGGTGGTGGTCAACAGAAGACACATTGCAGTCGGCCAACTTGCCGAAATGTCTTTTGCCCTGATTGATCAGCCGAATAGATTGCGGTCAGGCGTCCAGTCACCCAAATGCGAAATTCACCATTGATTTGAATCAAAAGAAGCTGTTACCAAAGGAGTAGGCTGGAACCGTTGGTTGGTGAATCTTGTTTGAGAGGGCAAGAATTGGAGCTTAATGCGGGAACAGTCATCGTTATCATTTCCATAAGTTGGGCCTTGACTGGGGGCAACCTGCTTTGGACTTCTCGGTCTTTCGGATGGGGATATGACGGAGATTGAGCGTCGAGAATCTTGCAATGACGACAGGGACTAATCAACGAAGTCAATTTTCCGCCGCGGTCGGTCCTGCGAGTGACCTTTCTGGCGCTTTGAGGCCGTCTCTGGCCTTTCTCAAGGCGTCAATCATGACGTTGCTGGTAGGAGCGGTGGCGACGGTGATTGCTCAGCGCATCGTCGCGCCCGACCAAATCGAGCGGTCATTGGCACCGATGCTGGTTCTGATAATCGCTTTGGTTAGTAAGTATCTTCTGTCGCGGGACAAGATCGTGGCCGCCAAATACGTCCTCGCAAGCGGCGTCTGGCTGGTTGCGGCAACCGCTGCGATGTTCACAGGGGGTGTGCTTGCACCAATCGTCATGACCTACCCGGCGATCATTATCAGCACCGCCTGGCTGGTCTCCACGAGGGCTGCGTGGGTTATGACTGCTTTCACCATCGTTTCCACAATCGGTACCGGTGTAGCGGAGCAATGGGCTCTGTTACCAACGTCCTGGCCCTCGTCAACGGTGATGTACGTCGGTGATCAAATTGTCATTTGTGTCCTCTCGGCGACCCTTGCAGCCTTTCTGGTCCGCAGCTATCGAAGCAGGGTTGATGAACTGAACAAAGTTAGTTCGGCACTCAGCAAACACGCACTCGACCTCAATCAAAGCAAAGCAGAACTGCAACGCGCCCAATCTGTCGCCAAAGTTGGCAGCTGGACCTACGACCTGATCGGTGACGAGATGAAATTGTCCGCCGAGACTTGCCGGATCTTTGGCCTGCGCGAGGGGACTTGCGGGAGCCATGATAGTTACCTCATGCGGGTTCACCCAGATGATCGACTTGTGTTTGAAAGTGCTTGGAACGCGGCTCTCAAAGGTGCAGCTTTTGATTGTGAGCACCGCATCTTGGTCGGCCAGTCGGTCCAGTGGATCCGCCAACGGGCCGAATTCGAGTTTGCCTTGGACGGCACACTTATCAGCGCCGCAGGTACCACGCAAGATATTACGGATCGCAAGCTGGCCGACGCAGCGCTGAGGGCCAGCCAGGAGCGACTGCAACTGGCACTAAGCGGCGGTGAATTAGGGCTTTGGGACTGGAATATCCCCAGCGGCGAGGTGCTGTACTCCGAGCACTGGTTCTCGATGCTGGGTTTGCCTGTCGGAGATACCAAGCTTGATCTTGACAGCTGGACCAAGCTGATACACCCGGATGACCTGGCGAGCGTCAATGCGGCGCTTCAATCCCACCTGAAAGGGCAAGCTCCAACGTACGAATGCGAGCATCGAGTGCGTCACCAGGACGGTCGATGGTTGTGGCTGCTCGATCGCGGGAAGGTGGTCGAATGGGACAAGACCGGCGCACCCGTTCGGGCCGTTGGCACCTATTTCGATATCACTCAGCGCAAGCAAGCTGCGCTGGATCTGGCAATCAGCAAGAGCCGCTACGAAGGCATTCTCCAGAACACGATGGAAGCGTATTGGCGCGTTGACGAGAAAGGCCGGATAGTTGAGGCAAACAAGGCGATTTGCGAAATGCTCGGCTACGCAAGGGAGGAATTACTGCGAATGTCGATTTCCGATCTTGAGGTGATCGAGTCGGCAGAAGAAACGCGCAAGCACATCGAGAAAGTCATGCGCGAAGGGCGCGACATTTTTGAAAGCCAGCATCGTTGCCGGAGTGGCAGAACTATTGACATTGAGATCAGCGCCAGCCTGGCGTCCGACGCGCCGGGCAATATCGATGTTTTCCACAACGACGTTACCGAACGCAAGAGAATGGAGCGCGAAATACGTGAGCTTGCCTTTCATGATCCTCTGACCAAACTGCCCAACCGGCATACGCTCAATGACCGAATCAGCCAGACCATGGCGGCCAGCAAGCGCAGTGGAAACTACGGCGCTTTGATGATGCTTGACCTGGACAACTTCAAGCAGTTGAACGATGCGCACGGGCACCACGCCGGTGATTTGCTGTTGTTGGAAGTTGCCAGGCGCTTGACCGAGTGTGTGCGCGGAACCGACACGACTGCGCGTGCTGGCGGGGATGAGTTTGTGGTGATTCTTGGCGAACTGAATGCCGACCTCAACAAGTCTGCCAGGCAAGCCGCTGAAGTTGCTGAAAAAATCCGCATCAATCTGGCTGCTCCCTACCGTCTGGTCCTGAACGAAGGGGGTATGGCTGGCTGCGCGGTGGAACACCGTTGTTCGGCCAGCATTGGTGTGGTCTTGTTCCGGAACCATGAAGCCAGTCAGGCTGATCTCTTGAAGTGGGCTGACTCGGCAATGTACCAGGCCAAACGGGCTGGGCGCAATGCGGTTCGATTTCACGGAGTGACTCAATAGATGCGGTCTTGGACGACAGACGGCAGACGGCAGACGGCAGACGGCAGCCAATTTACAGGTTCAGATTGGGTTGCCAGAAAGCTGCCGATGGCGAATACCCGGTTACGCACAGTAGCCGGTTAAATGAAACTGACTTTCTTCTGCGCCGACTCGAAGTAGCCGACCTTGGCAACGGCCCTAGCCGACCCCGCGCAGCGGAACTTAAACGCCGACCAGATCCCCCAGCAAACGCTGCGCCAACACCGACGCGACCAGGCGCCGGTAGTTGGATGCGGTAACGGTGCTGCGCATGGGGCTGACCTGTTTTTGCACCAGCTTGCCCAGCGCGGCGAGCGTTTCGTCGATCACTGGTTTACCGCACAGCGCTTCGGTGCCGCTGAGCAGAATCGGTTGCGAGTTGGTGCCAGTCAGGGCCACGCGCAGATCGGTCAACATGCCACCGTCCAGCAGCGCACGGATCGCGACGCCAGCCAGCGGGAAGTCAACTGCGCCGCGTACGCGCGCCTTGCGGTAGCCGCAGACCATGCCGGGCGCTTGCGGTGGAATGCGTACGCCCATGACGAGTTCGCCCGGATGCAGCTTGATCGCTTTGGCGCCGTCGTCCTGATAGAAGTCGGCCAGTGGCAGAACGCGCAAACCCGCACTGCTCAAAATCTCAAGCGTGGCATCGAGCGCGATCAGCGCTGGCGCCAGGTCACCGCTCCATGCGGCGTGGCAACGCGCGCCCTGTGGCGCCACGTGGCAGGTGTCGCCGCGGTGCTTGAGGCAGTAATTGTTCGACGCGCGCCACCACTCGCTCTGGTTGTAGAACACGCAGCGCGTGTCGAGGCAAAGGTTGCCACCGAGCGTGGCCACGCTGCGGTGGCCCGGTGCGGCAATCGATGCCGCCGCCTGCGCCAGCACGGGCAACTCGGCCTTAATATCGGGATGATCGGCCAGATGCTGCAGCGTCACGCCAGCGCCGATCTGCCAGGCGATGCCGTCACGGCTCAGGTGTTGCAGTTCTTCAATGCCGCCCAGGTCCACCAGCATGTCGGGGCTGCCGATGCCGCGCCGCAGATTGGGCATCAGATCGGTTCCACCGGCGATCACGCGCGCCTGCGGATGCGCCGCCAGCAGTTCGACCGCTTGCACTGCGGAGCTTGGCGAGCGCAGCAAGAAAGGTGTCATGGCGTCCATGCTAGACCTGCACTTTCTGCACAGCAGCGGCCTTGGTCGCAGCGAGTTTGAGTGCGCGCTTGCGCGCCACCAGGGCGTCGAGCACGCGGTCCGGCGAGGCCGGCAGTTCGTGCAGGCGCAAGCCGGTGGCGTGCGCGATGGCATTCGTCATCGCCGGCAGAAAACCCGACAGCGAACCCTCGCCCGCTTCCTTGGCGCCGAACGGTCCGTTCGGATCGGGCGCCTCGACGATGTAGGTTTCAATCGGCGGCGACTCGACGATGTTGGGGATGCGGTAATCCAGAAAATTGGCGCGCATGTGCAAACCCTTGTGGTACTGCGTCTCTTCGCAGAGGGCCTGTCCCATACCCATCCAGACCGAGCCCTGAATCTGCCCTTCCACCGCCAGCGGATTGATGGCGCGGCCGCAGTCGTGCGCGACCCAGACCTTCACCACGCGCACCATGCCGGTGTCTTCATCGACCTCGACCTCGACCACCTGTGCCGCGTAGGAGTAGCCTGCACTGGTGCCAACGGCTGCGCCACGGAACTTGCCGCCCTGCGTATCGCGCGGCGTTGACCAGTGGCCGCGCGCCGTGACCGTGCCACCGGCCTGCAGCGCCAGCGTCACCACATCCTTGTAGCTCAGCACCTGATCGCTGCCGGGCACACCGTAGCTTTCACCCATGCATTCGACTGTTTCAGCCGCAACGCCGAGTTTCTTCGCCGCCGCCTCCAGCAAAATTTGCAGCAGCGCCTTGCCGGCGTTGATGGCGGCGTTGCCGACCATGAACGAGACACGCGACGAGTACGAGCCATTGTCCTTCGGTGTCACCGCGCTGTCATTGGCCACCACGCGCAGGCGGTCCATCGACAATCCCAGCACCTCGGCCACCATCTGCGCCAGCAACGTCGACGAGCCCTGGCCGATGTCGGCGGCGCCGGTCAGCACCGTGATACCGCCGTCAAAGTCGAGCTTGAGGTTCACCACCGCGTGCGGCTCGCCGCTCCAGTGCACGGGTTTGGCCGAGCCGCTGGCGTAGTGCGAGCAGGCCAGCCCCAGGCCGCGCCCCTTGGGCATGTTGGCGCGGCGCTCGTTCCAGCCCGAAGCCTTTTGCACGATGTCCAGGCACTCTGCGAGCCCGCAGGAGTTGACCTGCAAGTCGTTGATCGTGCGCGTCGGAATCGGCAACAGGTTGGCGCGGCGCACGGCAAAGGCGTCGAGCCCCAGCGTCTGCGCCATGGTGTCGAGCATCGATTCAAACGCGTGGCGCACGTCAACCGAACCGTGGCCACGCATGGCGCCGTTCGGTGGCGTGTTGGTGTAGACGCGCAGGCCGAAATAGCGGCAGGCCGGCAACTGATACATGGCGTGCAGCAGCGAGCCGGCGTACAGAATCGTGACCAGACCGTAGCCGGCGTAGGCGCCGCCACGCTGCACCACTTCGCAATCGACCGCCTTGATGATGCCGCTGCTGGACAAACCGATCTTCAGGCGCACGTCGGTCTCGGGCCGACCCCGGTGCGTGATGAAGGACTCCTCGCGCGAGAGTTCGAGCTTGACGGTGGCCTGCGCGGCGCGCGCCAAGAGCGAAGCGATGATCTCGAAATTGAGCGTCTCGGTGCGGTGCCCGAAACCGCCACCGACAAAGGGTTTGATGACGCGGATCTGCGCGGCGTCGAGCTTCATGCACTGCGCCAGAATCAGGTGCACGTAGTACGGCACTTGGGACACGGTGTGCAAGGTGAGGCGAGAGCGCTCGGCATCCCAACTCGCCAGCGAGGCATTGGGCTCCATCATGGCGTGCGTCACTTCGGCGTAATGGAAGCGCTCTTCGAGCACCAAGTCGGAGGCGGCAAAGCCTCCTTCCACATCGCCAAACGTGTGATCAACATCGCGCGCAATATTGCCCGGCTGGTCGTCGTGCAGTTGAAAGGCGTCAGCTGCGCGGGCACTCGCGGCATCAAAGTGGGTGGGCAACGGCTCCAGATCGAGCACGATGGAGGCTAGTGCGGCGCGGGCGGTGGCTTGGTCGATGGCAGCCACAGCAGCAACCGGTTCGCCGCAATAGCGCACGCGCTCACGCGCCAGCGGAAATTCGTTCTGCGCAATCGGGATCACGCCGTAGGGCACGTCGCAAATGTCACCGGTGATGACGGCGTGCACGCCCGCCATGGCCTGGGCGCGGCTGATGTCGATGCTGCGGATGCGGGCGTGCGGCATCGGGCTGCGCAGGATGGCGCCGACCAGCGCCTCGCGCGCCGGCAGGTCCGCCGTGTAGCGCGCCTGGCCCGACACTTTCTCGACACCGTCGATCAGCGCCTGGCGCACACCGACGGCGTGCTGCGCCTGGGAAGGCTTGCGCGTTTCGGTATCTATGATGCTTCTCCCGTTGTCGCCGCCAGCGCGCCAGCCGCTGCCTGCACCGATTCAATGATCTTGACGTAGCCGGTACAGCGGCATATGTTGCCCGACAGCGCTTCGCGAATCTGGTCTTCGCTCGGATCAGGCTCACGCAGCAACAGCGCCTGCGCCGCCATCACCATGCCCGGTGTACAGAAGCCGCATTGCGTGCCGAGCTTGTCGTTAAAGGCGCTTTGCAGCGCGCTCAGGCGGCCGTTACTCGCCAACGACTCTATCGTCTGCACCGCCTGGCCCTCGCAGCGGCAGGCCAGCGTGATGCACGAGAGCTGCGGCTTGCCGTCCACCAGCACGGTGCAGGCGCCGCACTCGCCGCCATCGCAACCGCGCTTGGTTCCGGTCAGGCCCAGTTGCTCGCGCAGGTAGTCGAGCAGCAGCGTGTGCTCGGCCACCGCGTCTTCGCGCGCGCGGCCATTGACGCTGAGATTGAGAATTCGTTTTGCCACTGCTTACTCCTTGGGCCGCAGGTCACGCACACGCACGGCCTTGCCCTGCGAGCGCGGGATTTCACCGGGCAGCTTGACCAGCACGTCGGTCGTGATGCCGACCATCGATTTGACGTGGTGTTTGACGTCGCGCGCAATCGACGGAAAGGCTTCGGCGTCAACGCCGTATTGCGCCTCGACTTCGATCGTGACGTTGTCCAGCGTGCCACGCCGCTCCACCAGCAACTGGTAATGCGGCGCGATCATGGGCCGTCCCACCAGCACCGCCTCGACCTGCGACGGATAGACGTTGACGCCGCGGATGATCAGCATGTCGTCGCTGCGCCCGGTGATGCGCAAGATGCGCAGGTGCGTGCGCCCGCAGTCGCAGGGCGCGGTGCTGATGCGCGTGATGTCACGCGTGCGGTAACGCAGCATCGGCAGCGCCTGCTTCGTCAGTGTGGTGATCACCAACTCGCCGGCGTCGCCCTCGGGCACCGGCAACTGCGTTTCGGGGTCGAGCACCTCGAACAGGAAATGGTCTTCCCAGCCATGCAAGCCGGCCTGCTCGGTGCATTCGCAGGCCACGCCCGGGCCCATGATTTCAGACAGTCCGTAAATATCGACCGCCTTCAAGGCCAGGCGCTGCTCGATCTCGCAGCGCATGGCGTTGCTCCAGGGCTCGGCGCCAAAGACGCCAACGCGCAGCGCGCTCTTGCGCAGATCAACGCCTTGCTGCTCGGCCACTTCGGCCATCGCCAGCGCGTAAGACGGCGTGGCGCACAACACGGTGGCACCCAGGTCCATGATCAGGACGATCTGGCGCTCGGTGGAACCGCCGGACATCGGCACCACGGTGGCACCCAACCGCTCGGCACCGTAATGCGCGCCCAGGCCGCCGGTGAACAGACCATAGCCGTAGGCGTTGTGAATCACGTCGTTGGCGCGTGCCCCCGCCGCGTGCATGGAGCGCGCCATCAGACCGGCCCAGTTTTCAATGTCACCCTTGGTGTAGCCCACCACAGTGGCTTTGCCGGTGGTGCCGCTTGATGCGTGCAAACGCGAGATTTCATTCAGCGGCCGCGCCAGCATGCCATACGGGTAGCTGTCGCGCAGATCGGTCTTGTAGGTGAAAGGGATGCGGCGCAGATCGTCCAGCGTGTGCACGTCTTCCGGCACCACGCCTGCTTGCAACAGGCGCCGGCGGTGCAACTCCACGTTGTCATGCGCATTGCGCAGCGTCTTGCGCAGGCGGTCAAACTGCAGTTCGGCCAGCACCTCACGCGGCATGGTTTCGACCTGGCGGTCGAAATACTCTTTGTTATTCAACACAGCGGATTCATTCATACTGCTTGCGCCCATGGCGTTCTCCTCATTGTTATTCTGCTCATTATCGCGAGGTCATCACTACCGTCATCGCGTCTGTAGCCGTATGAAGCCGAAGGCGCAATACGGGGATGCCTTTGCGGTGCCAACCCCGTATTGCGCTGCGCTCCATACGGGCTACGCATCGAAATGACGAATTCGGTATCCGCGCACTACTGCCAGCCCTATTGCTTATCGCGCACACCGCGCACCGGAATCCTGAACAGGGCAAAACCCTGGTTGAAAGCGGCACGCGTTACCAGCATGTATTTCATGTTAACGCCAGCCCAAACGGCACTGATGCCGGCCAGGGCCAACAGCAGGGATTGCGCCGTGCCACCAAACCACCAGCCCGATAGCAAAAGAAGAGCGGGTACCGTGGTGCCCAGCGACGCCAAATGCAGATGAGCGCGGTCCAGCACGCGGCGGGCCGGCAGCGCCAGACTGGCATCGACACTTCTGCGGTAACGCTGCCAGGCCATCACGCGCAGGATCAGCAAAAGAGGGAACGCAATCAGTACTGCATCCGTAACGCCGCCATGCAGGAAGCCAAGCAGCAGAAAAATGCCACAACCCTCACACGCAGCTGTCAACAAAAAGAGCGGCGACAGCCAGGCCGAGCGCCAGGCCGGGATGCCGCGCGCTGCCGGCAGCATGCGGCTCTGGCAATAGAGGAATCCCAAGGCCAGTACTGCCGTCACCCAAAGCCAGCCGGCAAAGCCCAGCATGGCAGCCAGCCCCGCCGGAAACAGCACGACGCTGATGATGGCTTCGCGTGACATCCAGGAAGACCAGGGGTTGATGAAAACGTTGAGCGCGCGCAGCGGGCGCCCGATCTCAAGCCAGACGCTGAGCAAGCCCAGGCCAACGAGCGCCAGCCCGGTGAACACCAGCCAGTCGGGCGAGGTCAGCGAGGCCGGCGCCGCTGTGTCGAACAGCGCACTGGCGATCAGCAAGCCGGTGCCAGCACCGCCGCAGATGTAGTTGCCGGCGGCGCGCCAGTCCCAGCTGGTCTGCTGCCACGGATTGGGGCCATACCCGGATGCACCGCTCATGTGTCCACCTTGTCCCAGAGGTAATGAAAGCCGGGCTTGGTGCCCAGTTCTTCGTGCATGCGAAAGCTCTGATTGTTCTTGAGCAACTGCGACACATTGCTGGCCGGGTCTTCCAGATCGCCAAAGGCCAGGGCATCGGCAATGCAGGAGTTAACGCAGGCCGGCGTTGCCGCCGGATCGACACCGGGCTTGAGGCCGGCGGCCAGACCGGTGTCGATGCGATCAACACAGAAGGTGCACTTGGTCGCCACCGACAGGCGCGTATCGTCGCGGCGTTGCGTTTCGCTCTGCAGTGGCGCGCCGTAGGCGAAGCTGGCCTTATCGGTCTTGTAGCGCGCCTGATAGGGGCAGGCGACGGCGCAGTAAGAGCAGCCGATGCACAGGTCATAGTCAATCGTGACGATGCCGTCGGCGCGCTGCTTGGTGGCGGTGGTCGGGCACACGTGCATGCAGGGCGGGTCTTCGCAGTGCTGGCAGCCGACCGGCACAAAGACGCGCTTGACGTTCGGGTACTCACCAAACTCCATGTCGAGCACGCGACGCCACTGCACCTCCGGCGGCGTTGCATTGGTGTGCTTGCAGGCTGCCGTGCAGGTCTGGCAGCCGACGCAGCGACGCAGGTCTGCCGTCATGGCCCAGCGCGTCATTTCGCCCCCTTGGGCGCGCGGCCGATCTTGACGCGCACGATGTCGGCGCCGGAACCAGTGGCATCGGTCAGCGAGATCGACATCGTCGCCAGCGTGTTCAGACTGGGCACGCCGAAGTCCTTGGCCACCGGCGTCTCCCAGTGCGCGAACTGGCCGATCAGCAGCAGCGTGTCCGGGCGTATGCCCTGGCGCAGCACGGCATTGCCGCGCACGCTGCGTTTCGGTGTCGAGATTTCAATCGCGTCACCATCGGCAATACCGAGCTTCGCGGCGGCGCTGCTGTTGATGATGACGCCGCGATGGCCGGCAATGTTGTCAGCCACCTCGTGCATGAGCTGGATGCCGACGTTGGCGCCCCAGGCGTACTGCATGCTGCGCGCGGTGAGCAGCCAGAACGGGTAGTCCGGCGCCCGCGCGCCGCTCTGGGTGATGATGGCCTCCCACAGGCCGGGGAAGTCTTTCCAGATGGGCAGCGCCTGGTACTCCTTGAGCTGCTCGTCCCACCAGTGCATGTCGTGCTCGTGCAGGCGCCGGCCCAGTTCGGTGCCAACACGCAGCAGCCGCTCCTGGTACGGCAACTCATAGCGCAGGCCGCGCTTGACCATGGTCTGATCCAGATACCAGGTGCTGCGCGACAGCGGCTTGGTCGCCAGACCGTTTTCCTTCCACCAGTCCAGACCATGCGCGTGCTTGCCTTCGCTGACCTCGGCGCTGGCAGCGCGGCAGACCGCGTCCCAGATCGCATCTCGACTGTGGCGCTGCTGCGTGTCAAGCGAAAAATCGCCGTGCGCGCCCTTAAGCGGCACACTGCCGGCACCCTTGTTGATGGCCGCGATATAACCAGCGGTCAGGCCCGTGCGCGCGGCCAGTTCGCTGGCCACGTCGGTCATGTCGCGTGCCTCACCGCTGCCCTGCACCACCGGCTGGCGCAAGGCAAAGCCGTTGACCTCCCAATACTGTTCCTGGTACTTGGTGCCGCCGATGCGCATCAGTTGCAGACTTTCGAGATCGGTGGCGTCAGGCAGCAAGATGTCGGCAAAGTGGTTGGTCTCGTCGCGCGTGTAGGCAAAGGCGACGGTGAACGGAAAGCGCGCCATCTTCTCGCCCAGGGTATCAGTGTCCCAGTACGAAATGGCTGGATTGGTGCGGTACAAAAACCAGACATCGGGCGGCTTGACGCGCGGCAGACCTTTCGGGGTTTCATCGAGAAACAGCCAGGAAAAATGCGTCGGCCCGAGCGCCTGGCTCCAGGGTCCGTCAGCCGCCAGCGGCACCATGGAGCGGTAGGCGTTGCGGATGTTCGGGCTCGGCGACCAGTGCGCCTTGTCGGTCGGATTGAGCGGGAACAGCATGAAGCCATCAGGCCCGGCCTTGACGCTCTCATGGCGCTGCGACATCGGACGCGCCAGCCGGATCGTCGTGCCAATGGTGCCTCCCGGCACCTCCAGCGCGCCCACCAGGACGGCCAGCAGCGTGCGCGCCCAGCAGCACTCGAAACCGCCCCAGCCATTGTTGACAGTCTTGCCCAGGGTCACCGCCACGGGACGGAATGGCATGGTGATGCCGTCAACGACTATCGTCTGACCAACGCAGGCGTGGGCTATGTACTCGTTGGCGATGGCGCGCATGTGCGCTGCCGGAACATCGCAAATCGTTTGCGCCCACTCGGGCGAGTAAGGCCGCATGTGCTCAACCAGACGCGTGAAACCGGTGCTGCCCTGGAGCAGGCCGTCGGCCAGAACTTCCTCGTCGGCGCCGATCTCGATGGCGTCAACCTCGTAGCTGCCTTCGATCGCTTCCTGCAAGTCGGGGCTGTCGTGCGGGCAAGCGCAACCACGCCCCAGATCCCAGACCAGCGGCTTGCGGCTGGAACGTTCACGCAGGTAGAAACCATGCGGCCCGACCAGATAAGGCGATGCGGTGCGGCTGGCCAGGAAGGCCACGTCGAGACGCGCGCGCGGCAGCTCGTGCAGCAGCACGTGGATCAGCGCATAAAGAAACGCAGCATCGGTCTTGGGCTTGATCGGCACCCACTGCGCCGAGCAGGCGCCCGTGACCGAGAGGTGCGGCTCGACCTGCACGCGCTTCAAACCGCGCACACGCGCCTCCGAGTGGCGCCAGACACCGATGACGCCGCCCGACGCCTCGATGTTGTTGCCACAGGAGATCAGATAATTGCACAGCGGCGTGTCGGGTGTGACGATGAAGGCACGGTGCCAGAACTCGCCATACAGGTGCTCGGAGTGGTAGCACTTGACACCCTGGCCCGAACCAAAGCCCATGTCCACCGGGCCCCAGGCCGACAAAAAGGCTGGCAGCGTGCCCATGTAGGACTGCGGCGTGCCAGCACCGCCAAAGCTGGCGGCCACGCGCGGGTAACCGGATTCATCAAGGATGCCTTGGGCGCGTATCGCATTGAGTTTGGCGCCGATCTCATCGAACGCATCTTCCCAACTGATGGGCACAAAACCCGGATCCTGATCGCGTCCCTTCTTGGGGTTGCTGCGCTTCATCGGCGTCAGCACGCGATTCGGGTTGTAGGTCTTCTGCACCAGACCGTAGGCCTTGACGCAGACCTTGCCGCCACCCGGATGAACACCGGCAGCGCAGAAGTTGGGTTCAACTTCGGTTGCCACGCCCTGCTCGACTTTGACCGTCAGCAAATCGGGGCCGGCCACGCACTGGTAGCAATAGGTCGGAACCCGGCGCACATCCTTGACTTCAAGACTCATGGGAATCCTCGTCGGGCGCGAATCAAGGCCCGGCGGGCGCACGCGCCACGTCCATGGCAACAGGGATGATCATCGAATGTCTCCGTTTGTGTAAGCTGCTCTGGACTGGCGGGTGCAGTTCTCTGACAGCGCTTGTTAGTGACGGTTGCGTTCATTCTAGCGATTCTTGCATTTGCATGCAATAATTGAACCGAGCAAAGTCCACATGAGCAAAACCACGCCAACACGCGCTGCCACCAAGCGCGGCGCGAAAGCCATTGCGGCCGCACCGGCAGCGGCTTCGGTTGCGTCTGCCAGTACGGCGCTGGTCATCCGTGCCGTGCGCGACGAGGACCTCGATGCGGTGATTGAAATGGATGCCCTGGTGACCGGTATCAAGAAGCGTGACTACTGGAAGTCGCTGTACGGCCGCTACGCCGATGCGGTTGCCACCGGCCAGCATTTCCTGGTGGCAACGGCTGACAACACAGTGATCGGCTTTGTCATCGGCGAGGTGCGCGACTGGGAGTTCGGCTCGCCACCCTGCGGCTGGGTTTTCGCCATCGACGTGCATCCCGAGGCGCGCCTGCTGGGCGCAGCCACTCAGTTGCTGCAGGCCATCTGCCAGCGCTTCAAGCGCGCCGGCGTGAGCAAGGTGCGCACGCTGCTGGCACGCGAGAACACGCTGATTCTCTCGTTCTTTCGCAGCCAGGGCATGATGATCAGCCCCTTCATTCCGCTGGAACTGGACCTTGGCCATTGAACCCGGCCCCGACACTGCCTGAACGCCCATGAAACTGCAACAGAACACGCGACTGGCCCTGTTCAGCCTGCTCGAATTTGCCGCTGATCCGCAGCGCCAGATTCCGGCCGCCGAGATCGCGCGAAAGTACGACGTGTCGTCACACCATCTGGCCAAGGTACTGGCGGAGTTGTCGCGTGTTGGCATGGTGCAATCGGTCCGGGGCGTCGGCGGTGGCTACCGCTTCATTGGCAATGCGCGCCGGCTCACGTTGATGGACGTGATCGCGCGCTTTGAGGATGTGCTGCCGGTTGAGGGCAACCACAGCGAGGCGACACCGGTCGGCCAGGCGCTGACTTCCGTGCTGTCGGAAATCGACGCCATCGCCAAGGCCTCCATGAGCTCGATCACGCTTGAGACCATGCTGCGCATCGTCGAGCGCCAGCAAGCGGCCAATGTGGCGCCGGCGGCCAAATCAAAACCACCCGTCTGACACGCCGTCCGAGCAGCGCCGAACGGGAGCTGACGCAATTCACGCATGCTGCTTGCGTTCGCTGTTGGCGACGCGCTCCTGCAGCGTCGCCCAACCGTCGTCGATCTCGGCCTGCAGTGTTTCAATGTCCGCGGCGCTCAGGTTGCGATAGCGGCGCTGTAGACCGAGGTAATCCGAAACCGGTCGCGTCTTGGTCGTGTGGTTGAGCGTGTAGCGCTGACCGTCTTCGACTTCATACAGAGGGAAGGCGCCCGATTCGACCGCGTAGCGCGCGGTCATCAGGCCAGCATCATCGGCCACGCCCCAGCCATCCATGCAGGGAATGATGAGCGTGATGATGCGCGTGCCGCGCATACCCTTGACCTTCTCGATCTTGCGCAGCAGATCGGGCAGATGACCGACACTGGCGGTAGCAACATAGGGCACGCGGTGTGCCGCCATGATCTCGGTCAGGTTCTTCTTGCGCGAGGTCTTGCCCGCCGGGGTTGAGCCGGTGCGCGCGAAGTGCGGCGTTGACGATGACTTCTGGGCGCCGGTGTTCATGTAGCCTTCGTTATCGAGGCAGAAGTAGATGAAATCTTCGTTACGCTCAGCCGCTGAGGATAGGCACTGAAAGCCGATGTCGTAGGTACCGCCGTCGCCGGCCAGCACGATCACCTGCGTGCCGTGCTTGCCCTGCGCGTCCAGTGCGCGGCGCAAGCCGGTGGCGGCAGCGGCGGCCGCTTCGAGCGTCGGTTGGTAGACCGGAATCTTCAGCGAGCTGTAGGGCTGCGCTCCGGCAATAATGGCCATGCAGGACGGCGGAATCACGGCCATCGCATTGGGCCCGATGGCCGTCAGGATGTGGCGTGCGGACAGCGCATCAATGCAGCCCGGGCAGGCAGCGTGGCCCGAGCACAGCATCGGCTCGTCTTTGGCTTGTGCGATTGAAATCATGCGCTTCACCTCACCCATTGGGATTCAGTTCCAGCCTCGCCCTGCAAGGCCTGGCTGACGAACTCGGCCACCTTGGCCGGCGAGACGTTAACGCCGCCGACACCGGCCAACAAGCCGTGGATGCGCGGCGCGGGCGTACTGCCATAGAGGGCTGCGCGCAGTTCCTGATGCAGCACGCCGCCGTGTCCGGGTGAATAGTTGCGGTCCAACACGATGATGTCGTCGAAACCCACCAGCGCCGCACTCAGGGCCGCTACCGGCAGGGGCCGGAACAGCCGCACCTTGACCAGACCGACGGCCACGCCGACATCGCGCATCGCGTCCACCGCGTCACGCACCGTGCCACACATGCTGCCCATGGTGACAATGGCGGTGCGCGCGCCGTCGCAGCGATAGCGCTCGATCACGCCGTAGCTGCGCGTCGTCAGTTCGGCCCACTCGCGATCAGCCTGCGCCGCCAGCGCCGGCACACGCGCCATCGCTTCGGCGAGGCCCTGGCGATGGCGGTAGTACATGTCCTGCGTTGCGACATTGCCCCAGGACTCGACCTTGTCGGTATCGAGCCGGTGCGGCGGGTTGAACGCTGGCAGGTAGCCGTCAACCAGCGCCTGCTCTGGCACCTGCACCGGCTCGAGCGCGTGCGAGACGTAGAAGGCGTCGAGGTTGACCATGGTTGGCAGCATGACCTGTTCGGCCACGCGGAAGGCCTGAAGCACGCTGTCCAGGGCCTCCTGGGCGTCTTCCACGTAATACTGGATCCAGCCGGTGTCGCGCTGCGAAAGGCTGTCGGTCTGGTCCGGCCAGAAGGCCCAGGGCGAAGCCACCGTGCGATTCACATTAACCATCACGATCGGCGCGCGCGCGCCGCTGGCGTAGTGCAGCAATTCGTGCATCAGCAGCAGGCCTTGCGAAGCCGTGGCGGTGAAAACGCGCGTGCCGACCAGCGAGGCCGGGATGCAAGCCGACATCACCGAGTGCTCGGACTCGGGCGTGACGATCTCGGCATCGAAGCTGCCCTCGGCCGCGAACTCGGTCAGTTGCTCCAACACCGGCGTCTGCGGTGTGATCGGATAAACTGGCACCACCTTGGGCCGCGCCAAGCGCGCGCCCCAGGCCACCGCCTGGTTGCCGGTCAGCAATATGGCCTTCGTCTGTGTACTCATCGCAATTCCTCCTGCATCGTCATGGAGCCGGTCGGGCATTCCTTGATGCACAGACCGCAGCCCTTGCAGTAATCGAGCAACACCGTGTAGCCGCCCTCGACGCGCTTGACGGCCATGTCCGGACAATAGACCGCGCAGTTGTCGCAGAAGATGCAGGTGCCGCAGGAGAAGCAGCGCTCGCTCTCGGAGAGCGCCTGTTCGATGTCGAGTCCGATCTGGACCTCGACCTCGCGCGAGAGCCGCTCCTGCACGTCGAGCAAGCCGGTCTGGGCCCGCGCCTGCTTCGGGTGATAAAAGGTACTGATGGCCGCGAGTGGCACCAGTGCCTCACCGCCCGTTGCCACCGGGCTGGCGCCGCCCTGGCGCAAATGCAGGCTATTCGCGATGGCCTGCGCCGCGCGCTGGCCCATGCCGATGGCCTCGGTCACAAAACGCGCCATGCTTGTCATGTCACCACCGGCGTAAACACCGGCACGGCTGGTGGCGAGTTGGGCATCGGTCTGGAGCAGGCCACCAGCCGCAACAAAGTCCGCGCCGAGCAGCGCGAGATCGGGGTCCTGGCCAATCGACGTCACGATGGCGTCGCAGGCAATGGCAAAGCCGCTGCCCTCGACCGGGTTCAGGCTGAACTGGCCGCGCTGCGCACCCGGTACGAACTGCACCTTGCTGCAACTCACGCTCAGGCCGCTGGCAGCAAAGCTCACCGCATCAAGACGCGCACCGTCGATCAGCGTGATGCCCTCCTCCAGCGCTTCGATGACTTCTTCGGCCTGCGCCGGCATCTGCGCGCGTTGCTCCAGCGCCAGCAACGTCACCGCGTGACCGAGACGGCGTGCGCTGCGCGCTGCATCGAGTGCGGCACTGCCGCCGCCGATCACGAGCAGGCGCTGGCCCAGCGCGAGCGGCTTGCCAGCATTGGCCGCGGCGAGAAAGGCGGCACCGTCGCAGACCCAGGGCTGCGTGTAATCGAGGGTGGGCAGCCGCTTGTTGCGCGCCGCGCCCAACGCCAGATAGAGCGCGTCGTGCTGCGCGGCCAGCTGCGTGAATTCTTCGGCGCTGGCGATGCGCTGACCGCAACGCAAGGTGATGCCCATGGCCACGATGCGGGCGATCTCGGCGTCGAGCACATCGCGCCCGAGCCGGTAGGCCGGGATGCCGTAGCGCATCAGGCCACCGAGTTCGCTCTGCGCCTCGTACAGCGTGACCTCGAAACCCATGCGGCGCAACTGAAACGCCGCCGACAGGCCCGACGGGCCAGCGCCAACGATACCGATATGACCCGGCAGCGGCGTGGCGCCCGCTTCAAAGTGCCAGCCCTGCGCAATGGCCTGGTCGCCAACAAAGCGCTCCAGTTTGCAAATCGACAGCGCTTCGTCGTAGCCGCCGCGGTTGCACGCGGCCTCGCACGGGTGGTGGCAAATGCGCCCGGCAATCGACGGGAACGGGTTGTGCCGTGTCAGGACCTGCCAGGCGCCACGGAAATCACGGGCCCGCGCCAGACCGATCCACTCTGCTATGTCGCCGTCGACCGGACAAGCGCCATGGCATGGTGCTGGCGCCTTGATGTGCGTGGCCAGTGAGGCGCGCCAGGTGCCGGTCTTGATAACGCTGGTGCTGCCGGTGGTCCAGGTAGTGGGGATGGGCAATGGTGCGTTCATGCTGTGGCCCCCAGCAATTGCAGATCGGCGCAGCGATAGCCTTCCGCACACGCGGCGATATTCTCGTCGTGGTGCTTGGGCGCGTTGTCCACCAGCGCCTGCGTCAGCATCGCCAGCGTCGGCGCCTGGATGACACGCACCAGCGCGCCGAGCAGAGCCGAGTTCACGATGCGCCCAAGCCCCTGCTCGCGTGAAATCGTCAGCGCATCGATCGGCACCACGCGCTTGCCCGGCAAGATGTGGGCAAACTCCGCCGCGCTGCGCGCCGAGTTCACGACGATCAGCGTATTGGCATCGGCGCAGGCCAGCAAGCGACCTTCGAGCAGGCTGGCGTCGAAGCACAGGATGGCATCGGCGCGCTCAATGTCGCAGCGCACGCGCACCGGCCGCTGATCGACGCGGATATAGGAATTCACGGGTGTGCCGCGGCGCGCTCCGCCATAGCTGGCGAAGCACTGCACATGCAGGCCCTGCGCGTGGAACGCGCCGGCCAGCAGATTGCCAGCGGTCTGAGCACCCTGGCCGCCACGGCCCTGGATGATGATCTCAAGCACCTTGTCGTCTCCTTCTCGAACTCCGCTGGCGCGTGCGCGCTTAACCGAATTCGTTATTGTTGTGTTTCCGATAGGGATTTGTATGGAGCGAAATTTAGGCGCAATGGCGTCGTCTGCCTAATTCAATTTTCAAATCAGCTACATTCATGAAACGCATAATCAGGGCAAACCCGAATACAACATCATGAATTTCCGACAGCTTGATCTGAACCTGTTACGCGTTCTGTGCGCGGTCTATCGCTACGGCTCGGTGACCGAGGCCGGGCGCCATCTGGCGCTGTCGCAACCGGCCACCAGCAATGCGCTGGCACGGCTGCGCAGCATCTTCAACGATGAGTTGTTTGTGCGTTCGCCGCACGGTCTGCAGCCGACGCGCAAGGCGCAGCGCATGGTGCCGGCAGTGATCGAACAATTGCACCTGCTGGAGAACACGGTCAGCAGCGACGAGGCATTTGAGCCCGCCAGCAGCCATGTGCACTGGCGTTTGTCGCTGTCCGATCTGGGCGAGATGATGTTCCTGCCGCCACTGGCGCAGGTGCTGCGCAGCGAGTCACCGTGCAGCCATATTTCGAATGTGGCAGTAGCGGCCACGGAGGTCAGCGCCGCGCTGGAAGCGCATGAAATCGACCTGGCGATCGGCATCCTCGACAGCGGACGCAACGCCGGCAACAGCGAACTGCTGTTTCAGGAAAATTTTGTCGCCATCACCGCCAGCCGCTGGCGCCCGCAAACCTGGCGCGCCGGCAACAAGCTGAGCGCCAAGCAGTTGGCAAGCGCGTCGCTGGCAGTGGCCTCGCCTGCCGCCACTTTTCATGGCAGCGTTGATCTGATGCTGAGCCGCCTCAAGCTCAACGAGCGCATCGTGCTGCGCGCGCGTCACTACGCCGCCCTGCCTGAGCTGGTGACCCGCACCGACCTGCTGGCCATCGTGCCCCTGATGTACGCCAAGTCGCTCGCGCCGCGCTACGACGTTCGCATTTGGGAACTGCCCCGACACGGCGCGAGCTACGAAGTGCACATGGTCTGGCACCCCAGCGCCACGCCGGATTTGGCGCACAGTTGGCTGCGTGGCGTGGTGCGAAATCTGTTTCAAAGAAACTCAAACACTAGCCGCATCCAAAACTGACGGAAAAATCCGTAAAGACAAGCCTCTTAGTTCAGCGCGAAAAAACCCTGCTCAAGCAGGCATCAGTTCCTGATCCCGCCATAGTCGATAGGGCTTGACCAGAACCTCAGCGGGGAGCTTCAGGTTGATCGAGAGGCGTCGAATCATTTCCAAGGTCAAAGGACGCGTGCGATTGAGAACGTCTGCCACACGACCGCGCGGGCCGATATAGGGCTCCATATCCTTGCGTGTCAAGCCCCGGCTTTCCATGACATGCGCGATGAACTCGATCGGATCGGGGTCTGTGATCGGGTAATGCAGACTCTCATAACGCTCAACCAGCAGGGTGAAGATATCGAGCCTGTCCGCATCGGCGGACCTGGCTGGCGCATCCCACAAGCGTTCAATTTCCGCCAATGCAGCCTGGTAATCCTTGCGGGTGCGAATGGGTTTGAGTTCCATGCCTATTCCTTCAAATCGTTGCAGCGTCAATCTTGTCGTACTGCTGGTGGGTTCCGATAATGCGGACAAAGATCAAGCCACGGTCGTATCGCACCAACACCACCAATCGGTAATCGTTGCCCTTGAGATTGAACACAACGCGATTATTTGCAATGAAGCTGGCGTTGCGATAAGCCTCCTTGACGTCGGACGGGGTTTTCCAGTCGGCCCGACTCGCCAACGCGTACCATGCGCGCAACGGCACTTGAGCCTCTGGATGCTTGTCCCAGAATGCGCGCAAGGTTGAAAGGGCAATGATTCGCACGGCCGCATTATGCTACCAATTTGGTATCAAATCAAAAAAAACTGCGACGACGTTTACGACGCGCATCAACCCTTGCTGAAGAACGGTTTGCGCTAAAGATGTTTGCGCTAAAGTGCTGACAAAGCCGCGACCATCGCCGAGAATCGTGCGCAGGCAACGCGAGCAACATATAACGGAGACAAGCCATGCCGATTCCATCACCACAGGAGAGTGGCGCTGTGTGCAGCGTCGCAGCCACCCTGTTCCAGCAAGCCGCCAGCGCTTCTCGCGCCAGCCTTGGTCGCAGCGAGCTCGAAACCCTGCTTGGCGCGCTGGACATCGCGCTTTCGGGCGAGGTTGAATCAGCGGCCGCCGCCAGCAGTGGCGAACTGCGCTTGAGTCTGCACAACAGCCGCGAGTTTGGTCTTGTGCTCAGCGCCAGTGCCGTGGGGCTCGACGGCGCGCTTGACGCAAGCCTGTTCCGCAAGGGCCGCGCTGCGGCGCAGGTGCTGGTGGCGCTGAGCAGCGGCGCCGAGTTTCTACAGCGCTTCCAACGAACTCTGGCCTATCAAAAGCTGCTGCTGCGCGCACAACAGCGTGGCGAAGAAGCACCCGATGCGCAACTGGTTTTTCTGTTCGACCGCCTGCTGGCGCTGGCAGCCCAGCAGTCAGAAAATGACGCGTGCAAACTGCAATCGCTTGACCTCACGCTGATGTTGCGCCAGGGCGAATTCTTCGCCAGTGACGCCAGTTGCACGCTCAGCGCGCCAGCACCACAGCGCCTGGCGCGCCCAATCACCAAAATCGACAAGCTGCTGCACCCGGCCCGCATCGGCCTGATCGGCGTCTCCGGCAGCGGCATGAATTTCGGCCGCATCATCCTGCGCAATCTGGTGGGCAGCGGTTACCCCAAAACACAGCTCACCATCATCCGCCCCGACGACACCGAGATCGATGGCGTGCCCTGCGTTGCCAGCTTGGCTGCCTTGCCACACAAGCTTGACCTGCTGATCGTGGCGGTGGCCGCCGACGCCGTTTATGGCCTGGTCGACGAGATCATCGCCAGCGGCAATGTCGAATCGGTGATGCTGATCCCCGGCAGTCTGGGCGAGACCAAGAAGAGCCGTGAGCCGGCCGCTGCGCTGGCGGCAAGAATCAACGCGGCGCACAGTCTGCCCGGTGGCGGGCCGATTTTTCTCGGCGCCAACTGCCTGGGTGTGGTCTCGCATCCGGGTCATTACGATTCATGGTTCATTCCGCTGGAGCGTTTACCGAAGCCGCAGAAGAAACCCGAGCGCAACTCGGTCATGCTGAGCCAGAGCGGCGCCTTCATGATCACGCGCCTGAGCCAGAACCCCTGGCTCGATCCGCGCTACATGCTGGCGCTGGGCAACCAGACCGATCTCACGCACGGCGACTTGCTGACCTACTTTGCCGAAAGACGCGAGATCGAGACCATCGGCATCTACATTGAAGGCTTCAAGGATGGCGACGGGCAACTGTTCGCGCAAGCGGTGCGCCGCGCCGTGCTCAGCGGCAAGCAGGTCGTGGTCTACAAAGCCGGCAAGACGGTGCCGGGTGCTGCGGGCGTGATGGGCCACACGGCTTCGATTGCCGGCGAGGCAGCGCTGTTTGACGCGGTGCTGCGCCAGGCCGGTGCCATCGTGGCCGAGGACATCAATAGTTTCGACGACTTGTTCTATATCGCCGGCGCGCTGCACCATAAGCGCATTGGCGGCAATCGTCTGGGCGCCATCAGCGGCGCCGGCTTCGAGGCGGTCAGCATGGCCGACGCCATCGACAGCGACAGCTTCTCGATGCAAATGGGCGAGTTGCAGGACGCCACGGTCAAGCGCGTGGAAGAAATCCTGCTTGCCAAGAAGCTCGCGGCGCTGGTCGAGGTCAGAAACCCGATTGACATCAACCCCGGCGCCGACGACGAGGCGCACCTGCAAATCACGCAGGCTTTTCTCAGCGACCCGGGTATCGATGCCGTCGTGGTCGGACTCGATCCAACTGCGCCTTCGGTGCGCGCGCTGGTCGAGAGCAAACTGCGCCCCGGCTACGACATCAGCGATGCCAGTAGCACGGTGCACCTGATGCCGGTACTGGCGGCGCAAAACGACAAGCCTGTTCTCGGCATCGTTGATGGCGGCCGGCTCTACGACGCGATGTGCGCCGGTCTGATGGACCGCGGCGTCTGCGTCTTTCGCAACTGCGCCCGCGGCACGCGCGCGCTGGTGCAGTACATCGAAGCGCGGCTCGCGGCCGATGCGATCCGCGCGGCAGACAGGAATTGAATCACCACAACAGCAAGGAGAACCATGAGCGAGACATTGAAAACCGGCCTGAGCGCCACCCGCCGCGTCGAAGTCGACCGTGCGCGCACCATCAGCTTTATGGGCGAAGACTGCCGCGTTTACTCAACACCGAACCTGCTCTACGACATCGAGATGGGCTGCCGCGACCTGCTGCTCGCGCACATCGAGGCTGGCAAGGACTCGGTCGGCACACGCGTCGAACTCGACCACGTGGGCGCCACGCTGCTGGGCATGTGGGTGGACATCACGGTCACCATCAGCGAAGTCAACGGCAACGCTGTCACTTTTGACTTCACGGCCCGCGACGCCATCGAAGAAGTCGCACGCGGCAAGCACAGCCGCTTCGTTGTCGGCCTCGAGAAGACCGCGCAACGACTGAGGGCAAAGCAGGCGAAGGCGGCGGGCTGACACCGACTTCGCATTGCGTGCCTGACCCACAATCCATGCATCACCTGACACTGGATCCCGGATCAAGTCCGGGATGACCTCCAGAGCAGCTGAGATGACGTTCGGGGTGACTGGCGTCAAGTTGCAACAATGTGGCAACAATGCATTGACAAGCCGGACGCCAAGTGGCAACATTGTTGCAACCGGAGAAGGATATGCAAATCACCATACGAGACATCGGCAACAGCAAGGGCGTGGTACTGCCCAAGCTGCTGCTGGCGCAGGCCGGACTGGACGATCAGACCACGGCCAACTTGACGCTCGAAAACGGCGCCATCGTCCTGCGCAAGCCGGCCCCAGCGCATCGCGTGGGCTGGGCCGAAGCGGCGCAGGCATTGGCCTTGAGAGGCGGCGATGAGCTACTGCTGGGTGACTTCGGCAATGCGGATGATGCGGAGTTGACATGGTGAAGCGTGGCGAAATCTGGCTCGTCAACCTGGATCCGACGGTCGGCAGCGAGATCAAGAAGACTCGGCCCTGTGTGCTGGTTTCGCCTTCTGAATTGAACAATCACTTGCGAACGGTCATCGTTGCGCCGATGACGTCAAAGGGTTTTGCGGCACCGTTTCGGGTGCCGGTCACGCATGGCGGCAAAAAGGGTCTGATTGTGCTCGATCAAATCCGAACCATCGACAAGTTGCGTCTTGTCAGGAAGTTGGGCGCGGTATCCGCAAAAACGCTGACTGCGGCCCTTGTCACGCTGCAAGAGGTCTTCACGGAATAGTCAGAGCACCAAGCGAGGCTCACGCCGCCGTCGCTTTGCGCCCGCCAATGCCGAGGTAGGTCTCGATGATGCGCGGGTCGCTTGCCAGATCGCTGGACCTGCCGGTCAAGACGATGCAACCCATCTCCAGCACATAGGCCCGGTCCGACACCGCGAGTGCGGCACGCGCGTTTTGCTCCACCAGCAGAATCGAGACGCCGCGCTGGCGCAAGCCGACCACCACCTGCAGCACCTCGCGCACGATGTTGGGCGCGAGTCCCAGCGAGGGCTCGTCGAGCATCAGCAACTTGGGTTTGGCCATGAGCGCGCGGCCAATGGCCAGCATTTGCCGCTCGCCGCCCGACAGCGTCGATGCGCGTTGCGTGCGCCGCTCCAGCAAACGCGGAAAGATCGCATAGACCTCGTCGCGGCAGGCGCCCTGGTCGCGCACGCCGCCCCACCAGCGCGAGAAGCCGCCGAGCAGCAGGTTGTCCTCGACCGACATCTCGCCAAATAATTCGCGCCGCTCGGGCACCAGACCAGCGCCGCATTCGACCAGCGCATGCACGGTCGGCCGACGAATCAGCGTGCCATCGACGCGGATCTCGCCACGGCTTGGCAGCAGCCCCATGGCGGCCGACAGCAGCGTCGACTTGCCGGCGCCGTTGGGGCCAATGACGGTCACAATCTCACCGGGCTGGACGAACAGATCGACCTCGTGCACGGCCTCCACCACGCCATAGCAGACGCTCAAACGTTTGAGTTGCAGAACCGGCTGCGCCATGCCATCAGTCCCCATCGACACCCCCCAGATACGCAGCCACCACCTTGGGATCAACCTGCACTTGTGCAGCCGTGCCGTGCGCGATCACCTGACCGAACTCCAGCACCGTGATGCGGTCGGCAATGTTCATCACGAACTCCATGTCGTGCTCCACCACCAGGATCGCCATGCCCTCGCTGCGCAGTTGTGTCAGCAATTGCGCCAGCGCGACTTTTTCCTGATGCGGCAGGCCGGCGGCGGGCTCATCGAGCAGCAGCACGCTCGGTTGCCCGGCCAGCGCGCGCGCGATTTCCACAATCCGCTGCTGACCCAGCGCGAGGGACGCTGCGGTGTCATTGGCTTGCGGACCGAGGCCGCAACGCTCGATCTGGCGCTGCGCCTCCTGCATCAATGCGGCTTCCTCGCCGCGGTCCAGACGCAGCATCGCAGCCAGCCAGCCGCTGTGCGCGCGCAGGTGTGCGCCGAGTGCCACGTTGTCGAGCACCGAGCGCGGCCCAAGCAGACGAACGTGCTGAAAGGTGCGGCAGAGGCCGGCGCCGGCAAAGACACGGGAGGACTGAGTCTTCATGTCGCGGCCCAGCAGATGAACGGTGCCCGAAGTCGGATCGTCGACGCCCGAAATCAGATTGAAGAAAGTGCTCTTGCCAGCGCCGTTGGGGCCGATCAGTGCATGGATTTCGCCGGCGCGCACATCAAGATTGACCTTGTTGTTAGCCAGCAAGCCACCGAAGCGCTTGCTGACGTCACGGGCCGAGAGCACCACAGTGCCCTTGTCGGGCAAGGTGCGCTGCGACAGCGCACGCAGTGCCTTCGCGCTGGCCGCTGGCGCGACCCGCAGGTAGCGGTTGGCCAGGCGCGCCAGGCTCGGCCACAGGCCATCGGAGAAGCGCTGCAACACCAGCAGCATCAGCAGACCGAAGACGATCCCCTCAAAGTTGCCACTGGTCCCGAGCAGACTCGGCAGCACGTCCTGCAGGTACTGCTTCATCAACGTGATCAACGCGGCGCCGAGCAGCGCGCCCCACAGGTGGCCGGCGCCACCAACGACCGCCATGAACAGGTACTCGATGCCAATGTTGAGATTGAACGGCGTCGGATTGACGAAGCGCTGCAGGTGCGCATAAAGCCAGCCCGACAGACTGGCCAGCAGGGCCGCCAATACGAAAACCTTGATGCGGTAGCGCGCCGTGTCCACGCCCATGCTCTCGGCCATGACACGACCGGTTTTCAGCGCGCGGATGGCACGGCCCTCGCGCGAATCGAGCAGGTTGTGCAGGGCCCACAGGATCAGCAACAGAACGCTCCAGGTCAGCAGGCCAAGCTCACGCACCGAGCGCAGCGTCAGGCTGCCCAGCGTCAGTGGCGGCACACCGCCCATGCCGGTGTGACCGCCCAGAAACTCAAGATTGCCAAACAGGAAGTAAAGACTCAGGCCCCAGGCGATCGTGCCCAGCGGCAGATAGTGGCCCGACAGGCGCAGCGTGACCGAGCCCAGAATCCAGGCCACCGTGGCGCTCAGGAAAAAACCCAGCACCAGCCCGATCCACGGCAGCGCGGTCGAATCGGGTGCCAGCCCGAGCAGCGCGCTGGCCGCCGGTACCGTGCAAAACCAGGCGGTCGCGTAGGCCCCCAGACCGACGAAAGCCGCCTGCCCGAACGAGGTCATGCCGGCCACACCGGTGAGCATCACCAGACCGACCGCCACCAGCGCGTACAGGCCGATGTAGTTGAGCTTCGTGACCGTGAACTCGGGCAGTAAACCCCAGACCCCGAACAACAGGACCACGGCGCACAGCGTGAACTGCCGCTGCGTCATTCCTCGTCCTCAACGTGATGGCTGTGCAACGAACGCCACCACAGGACCGGAATGATCAGCGTGAAAACGATCACTTCCTTGAAGGCGCTGGCCCAGAACGAGGAGAACGATTCGAGCAAGCCGACGATCAGGGCGCCGGCCAAGGCCATCGGGTAGCTGGTCAGGCCACCGATGATGGCGGCCACAAAACCTTTCAGACCGATCAGGAAGCCAGTGTCGTAGTAGACCGTGGTCAGCGGCGCAATCAGCAGGCCCGACACCGCGCCGACGAGCGCCGCCAGCGCAAAGCTCAGGTCACCCGAGAGTTCGGTTGGAATGCCCATCAGGCGCGCACCGATGCGGTTCATCGCGGTGGCGCGCAGCGCCTTGCCGACAATCGTGCGCTCGAAAAACATGAACAACGCAATCACCAGCAAACTGGTCACACCCATCACCACGAGCGACTGCCCGCTGACCGGAATGCCGCCCAGATCCAGCCGCAGGTCCGAAAACGCCGTGGTGCGCGAACCCTCGGCACCAAAGAAATAAAGCCCCAGACCGACCAGCACGCCATGCAAGGCGACCGACACAATCAGCAGTGTCAGCACCGTCGCATGCGCGAGCGGCCGATATGCCAGGCGATAGAGCAAGGGACCGAGCGGCGTGATCAGCAGCAAGGTGGTGCCGGCTTGAGCGAACATTGATGCGGGCCGCAACACCAGCACCAGCGACGCGGCCAGCCCCGGCAATAAAACGGCCCAGAAAAAACTCGACTTCCAGTCGACCGCCACACCGCGCTGATGCCGCACAGTCTCAACCAGCAGCGTGACCGCAGCCAGCGTCAACAACAGCCACAGGGTTCCGGGTGCATGACCGCCCTGCAGCGTGGCCATGGTCAGCGCACCGAACGCAACGAACTCACCTTGCGGAATAAAGATCACCCGGGTGACCGAAAACACCAGCACCAGGGCCAGCGCCATCAAGGCATAGACTGCCCCGTTGACGATGCCGTCCTGACCCAGCAGCAAGGCGATCTGACTGTCCATCAGGGCTGGTATTTCCAGGCACCACCCTCGATTTTGACCATCACGCGGGCGCGCTGGTCCAGACCCAGATGATCGGCCGCCGACATGTTGAAGACGCCATGTGCGCCGGCGACTTCCTTGACGTTCTCAAGCGCGTCACGCAGCGCGACCCGGAACTCAAGCGTGCCCGGTTTCGCCTTCTTCAGCGCCGGGCCGACTGCGGCTTCCATCAGTTTGCCGGCATCCCAAGCGTGGCCGCCGAAGGTCGAGACCGAACCCGCGCCATAGGCCTTTTCGTATTTCGCGACATAGTCCTGCGAAGACTTCTTGAGCGGATGATTGGCTGGCAACTGGGCTGCCACCAGCACCGGGCCGGATGGCAGGAATGTGCCTTCCACATCCTTGCCGCCGACGCGCAGGAAGTCATTGTTCGCGACACCGTGCGTCTGGTAGAACTTGCCACTGTAGCCGCGCTCCATGAGCGCGCGCTGCGGCAACACGGCCGGCGTGCCGGAGGCGGCAACCAGCACGGCATCGGGCTTGGCCGCAACGATCTTGAGCACCTGCCCGGTGACCGAGGTATCGGTGCGGTTGTAGCGCTCGTTGGCGACGATCTGGATGCTCTTGAGCGCCGCGATCTTGGCAAACTCCTGGTACCAGCCTTCACCGTAGGCGTCGGAGAAGCCGATGAAGCCGACGGTCTTGATGCCCCGATCCGCCATGTGCGCTGCAATCGCCAGCGACATCATGATGTCGTTCTGCGGTGTCTTGAAGACCCAGCGCTTCTTGGCGTCCTGCGGTTCAACAATGCGCGCTGATGCCGCCATCGAGATCATCGGTGTCTGCGCTTCGGCGGCGACATCGATCATGGCCAGCGAGGCCGGCGTCGTGGTCGAACCCAGGATCACATCAACCTTGTGCTCGCTGATCAGCTTGCGCGCGTTGGTGACAGATCG
>CAIXNB010000114.1 GCA_903920695.1 uncultured beta proteobacterium | reverse complement strand
GGCCTCCATCAGCTGCGTCAGGCTGGCCTCCATCGCACCGAGCACGATCAGCGAGCGCTCGACCCATCGCCCGCCGCCGTGCAGGTGGGCGTAGCGGTGGTCCAGCACCCACTCGATCATCGGCCAGGCCATGACCGGGAACCCAGGCACGAAATGCACATGCCCACAACTGAATCCCGGGATCTTGTTGAACGGATTCGGAATGATGGCGGCGCCAACCGGAAACATGCCCATGTTGAGGCGGTGGAGGTTGTCGGGGCGGTCCGGCTCGTAGGCTATGCCCTGCTCTTCGGCCATGTCCTGCATGCGCTGGCGAATCAGGACTTCGGCCTCTGGATGCAGAGCCAATTCCAGGCTCAGGGCACGGGCCGCACACTGGCGCGTGTGATCGTCCGGTGTGGCGCCGATGCCGCCGCACGAAAACACGACATCACCCGAAGCAAAAACGCGTTGCAGTGTGGCGGTGATGCGCTCCGGCGAATCGCCGACGTAATCGGCATAGGCGAGTTGCAGACCACGCGCCTTGAGCAGTTCAATAACCTTGGGCAAGTGCTTGTCGGCGCGTTTGCCGGAAAGGATTTCATCGCCGATGATGATCAGGCCGAATGCGGGCGCTGCGCTAGCTTGAGAATTAAGAGGGAGGACTGGGTTCATGCGGCAATGGTAGCGCCTGCACATCAATCGTCTGCGGTGGCACGAGCACCGGTTGAACGCTCTCGGCACGCAAGGCCTGCAAGGCGGCCAGACAGTAGTGCGCGAACCAGAGCGAGGAAAAGGCAAACACCAGCGTGTAAATCCAGATCGCCAGCGGCACCAGCAGCACGAAGGCCGCCGCCAGCAGGGCGCCGGAGGCCCAAATCACACTCGGCGCTGCGCCGATGAAGCCGCACAGCACACCCATGGCCAGCAGCCAGCCACGATGGCGCTGAAATATCTCGCGTCGCTCTTGCGCACTGGCGTGCTCAGCCAGCGCATCGAAGGCCATGACGCAGTAGGTCAACCAACCCCAGATCAGCGGAGGCAACACCAGAATCAGGGGCGGCACCAGCCACAAGGGACTGGAAACCAGCAAGGCGATCAAACTCAGCAGGGTCAGACCCAAAGCACGCAGCACACCCAAAACCAGCCCCCCACCACGCTTGCGCTCAAGTTGCGGGAAACGCCGCTCGGCCACCAGCAGGGTCAGGGCCGGCGTCATCAGAAAGGCCACCATCAACAGGGACAGCAGGACAATCAGCGGCGTCACGGCAAAGATCACGATCAAGGGCGCCAGCACCAGTTTGAGACTACCGCCACCCACGCTTTGCAGCCAAGCCGACACTGTGTTGACAACCGTCGAGACTTCCAGCGCTGCGCGCACCGCGTCGAGCGCAGCATCCCAGTAGTAGTAGCCCAGACCCAGGATCAAGGCGATCATCAGGATCAGCGGCAGGAACGAGAGCGCAATCACGCGCGGGCGAATGCAGTACGCAAGCGCACGCCAGAAGGAATCCAGAAACAGGTTCATGCAACAAGCATAACCGCAGGCCCCGCACCGGGCGGTGCGAGCTCAGGCGCCGATGCTGGCCAGATCGGCCGCGCTCAACCAACGCCATTGGCCCGGCGCCAGATCGTCGGGCAGGCGCAGGCCACCAATCTGCGAGCGGTGCAGGCCTTCGACCCGGTTGCTCACCGCCGCCACCATGCGCTTGACCTGGTGGTACTTGCCCTCGGTCAGGGTCAGGCGCAGGTGATGCTCGCTGACCGCCTCGCAGGCAGCAGCGCGCACCGGCTTCGGATCGTCATCGAGCACGACACCGCTCCGCAGTCGGGCAACCTGGCTTTCACTGAGCGGGTGCTTGACCGTCACCTCGTAAACCTTGGGCACATGGTGGCGCGGCGAACTCATGCGGTGGATAAACTTGCCGTCGTCAGTCAGCAGCAGCAAGCCGGTCGTGTCCTGGTCGAGCCGACCCACCGCTTGCACACCCTGCACGGCGCCTTTTTGCGGACGCAGGCGCAGCGGCGACGGCAACAGCGTGTAGATGCTGGGATAAGTAGAAGGTTTTTGCGAACATTCCGTGGCAACCGGCTTGTGCAATATCACATAGGCCTTCTCGTGGTACGGCCAGTCAACGCCCTGCACACGAAAACGCAAGCCCTGCGCATCAAATTTGGCGCTGCTATCGCTGCAGACATGCGCCGTCATGGCGTGGTCCGATACATAGACCTGAACCAGCCCCTGCTGAACCAGGCCAGCGCAGACCCGGCGCGTTCCAAAACCCTGGGAGTAAAGAATATCTTGTAACTGCATGGCACAAGTATCGCAAAACCACCGTCGCCATTGGCGTCTGGCGCGCTGGGCTGCCACCAGCCGGTGCCGCTGCACCTGGCTGTGTCAAATGGTTTCGGCCTTTTTCGCCCGCTCGCAAGCCAGCAGAATGCGCTCGGGCGTCGCTGGCGCCACCAGGTCCACGCGGGCGCGGTGTCCGGCCGACGCGCTGACGGCGTCGCGCAGTGCAAAAAACACGGACAGTGCGTTCATCAGCGGCGGCTCGCCAGTGGCCTTGCTACGGTGCGGTGTTGGCTTGACATTTCTGCCGTCGAACAGGCTGACCTTGAAGTGCTCGGGCACATCGCTGGCGACCGGGATTTTGTAAGTGCTCGGACCGTGTGTGAGCAACTTGCCCTGCTTGTCCCAGATGCATTCCTCCATCGTCAGCCAGCCCATGCCCTGGATGTAGGCGCCCTCGATCTGGCCCTTGTCGATGGCCGGGTTGATGCTCTGGCCCACGTCGTGCACGATGTCCACGGCTCTCAGCCACCACTCGCCGGTGCGGGTGTCGATCTCGACTTCGCTGACGGCCGCGCCGTAGCAGAAATAGTAGAAGGCGCGGCCCTGCAGCGTGTTGAAGTCGTATTGGATATCGGG
Organism: uncultured beta proteobacterium; assembly: GCA_903920695.1. Lineage (GTDB taxonomy): Bacteria > Pseudomonadota > Gammaproteobacteria > Burkholderiales > Burkholderiaceae_C > Rhodoferax. The sequence goes on along the minus strand of CAIXNB010000114.1, from coordinate 6,725 downwards.
TGTCATGTAGAACCCGGTCACGCTCAGGCCCACACGGTCGAGCCAAGCCTGCTTGACGACAGTCTGCCAGGGCACGGACTGCTGTTTGCCGATGGCACCGGCAAAGCCAGCGCTGAATGTCACGTCTGCAGCATCGCAACCGAGCAGTCGCGCTGCCACGGGACGCAGCCGTGCGCGCATCTGATCGCAGGCGTTGTTGATGGCGGCGCCGTTGATATCAGCACCGCTGGAGGCCGCGGTGGCGCTGGCATTGGGCACCTTCTGGGTGTCGGTGCCAGTGACGCGCACCAGATTCACGCTGATACCCAGGCCGTCGGCGGCCACCTGCGCCATTTTGGTATTCAGGCCCTGTCCCATCTCTGTGCCGCCATGGTTCACGCTGACCGAACCATCCTGATAGATGTTGAGCAGCGCGCCGCCCTGGTTCAGCATGGTCGCGGTGAACGAGATGCCGAACTTGAGCGGCACCAGCGCCACGCCGCGCTTGCGGTATTTGTTGGCGGCGTTGAACTCTGCCACGGCTGCGCGACGCGCGTGGTAAGCCGATTCAAGTTCGACCTGGTCAATCACCTGCTCGCCGACCCAGTCCTCGATCAGCTGGCCGTATTGCGTCGTCATGGAAGCAGCGTCACCGGAGAGGGACGGGTCGCGATACAGGTTGACGCGGCGCACTTCAAGCGGGTCCTTGCCCAGTTTGTGCGCGATCTCCTCAATCACGGTTTCAATACCGAACATGCCCTGCGGTCCGCCGAAACCGCGAAACGCCGTGGCGCTCTGCATGTTCGTCTTGCAACGGTAGCTGATGATTTTCAGGTTAGGAAGGTAGTAACAGTTGTCGATGTGCAGCAGGGCGCGGTCGTTGACCGGGCCCGAGTAGTCCGTGCTGTAGCCGCAGCGCGAAGCCAGCACCACATTGACGCCCAGGATGCGGCCCGCGTCATCGAAGCCGCAGTCGTAGTCGATGCGGAAGTCATGGCGCTTGCCGGTGATCATCATGTCGTCATCGCGGTTCACGCGCAGCTTGACCGGGCGCTGCAGCTTGAACGCGGCCAGCGCCGCGCTTTGCGAGAAGATGCTGGAGTTGCCTTCCTTGCCGCCAAAGGCGCCGCCCATGCGCCGGCAGATCACCTCGACATCGTTGACCGAAAGATTCAATGCTGCTGCGGCCTCGCGCTGGTTGCCGTCGGGATGTTGCGTCGAGACGTAGAGCGTGAGTTGCCGGTCCTCGCGCGGCACGGCGCAGGCGATCTGGCCTTCGAGGTAAAACTGCTCCTGTTGCCCGCATTCGGTGCGCCCTTTGACCCGGTGCGGTGCGGCGGCGATGGCTGCATCGGGCTCTCCGCGCGTGATGCCCTTGGACGGCATGACAAAGCTCTGCTGTGCCATGGCCTCATCGATGCTCAGGATGGCTGGCAATTCCCTGACCGCCACCTTGGCTGCCTTGGCGACCGCACGTGCGCGCAGCATGCTGCTGGCCACCACCACCGCCACCGCTTGGCCGAGGAACTCGACCTTGCCCTGGGCCAGGAACGGGTCGTCGTGGATGATCGGGCCGCAGTTGTTCTCGCCCGGGATATCGCTGGCGGTAAAGACGGCGACCACCTCGTTCTGCGCCAGCAGGGCAGCGCGGTCGATGCCTTCGCCGATCAGTTCGCCGTGCGCGACTGGCGATAGGACCAGCGCGGCGTACAGCGTGCCGCGCAACTCGGGGATGTCGTCGGTGTAGGTCGCCTGCCCGGTGACGTGCAGTCGGGCCGACTCGTGCGCCAGCTCGCGGCCCAGTTCGGCAACAGCTGCCAGTTCCTTCTGTGCTGTGGGTGCGTTCATTTGACGGTCTCAGGTAGCGTGGCTTCTTCAACAAACTGCAGTACCAGATTGCGTGCCAGCAGGGCGCGGTAAGTCCAACTGGCGCGCAGGCCATCGCGTGCCGTAAAGCTTTGGGCGACCGCCTGATCGAGTTCGACGGCACTCACCTCTTCAGGCGTGCGGCCGTTGATCACAGCCTCCAGTTTGGGTGCGCGACAGGGTGACGGCGCCAGACCGTTGTAGGCCAGGCGGACCTCGCTGAAGCGGCCGTCCTGCAAGATGTAGCGCATGGCGCAGCAAGTGGCGGAAATGTCCTGGTCAAAGCGCTTGCTGACCTTGTGCGCGCGAAAGACCTCGCCCGCCGCCAGCTTGGGCAAATGCACCGCGGCAATGAATTCACCGCTTTGCAGCGCATTCTTCTTCTGGCCGGTGTAGAACTGTTCCAACGCCAGCATGCGCGTGGCCTCACCGCAACGCAGTTCCAGTTTTACGCCGAGCGCGAGCAGACAGGGCATGCTGTCGCCAATCGGTGAGCCGTTGGCGATGTTGCCCGCTAGCGTCGCGGTGGAGCGGATCGGCGGCGAGCCGAAGCGGCGCAGCACCTCGGCAAAGTCCGGGTAATCGTCTGTCACCAGCGTCAGCACGTCGTTCAGGCAAACCTGCGCGCCGATGCGCCAGTGCGCGCCCTTGTCCTCGACCTGGCGCAACGCAGCCACCTTGCCGAGGTAGACGATTTGCTCGGGCCGCGCAAACTGCTTGTTGACCTGCAAGCCGATCTCGGTGCTGCCGGCCAGCAGCGTGGCTTGCGGATGCCGCACCAGGTAATCGGCCAGCGCCTCGACGCTGGTCGGTGCGAAGAACGGCTGCCCGTGCGGATCGGCGCTCGGCGCGTGCGCCTGGCGAAGCTGCCGCAGCAGCGCCAGGTCGGCCTGATCGTCGAGTTTGAGTTGCTCCGGCGCGGCTTCACTGGCTTTGACGGCGGCGTCGATGATCGGCTTGTAGCCGGTGCAGCGGCACAGGTTGCCGCTGAGCGCATCCTTGATCTCGCTGCGCGTCGGCCTGGAAACGCTCTGCAGCAGGCCGGTCACGCTCATCACGATGCCGGGCGTGCAAAAGCCGCACTGCGTGCCATGACTGGCGGCCATCGCCTCCTGCACCGGGTGCAGGCGGCCGTTCGCATGCTGCAGGCTCTCAACCGTCTTGACCGACTTGCCATCGAGCGTTGGCAGCAGTTGCAGGCAACTGTTGACCGGCGCGTAATCGATGGCGCTGGCGTCGGCCTTGAGTTCACCGACCAGCACCATGCAAGCGCCGCAATCGCCTTCGGCGCAGCCCTCCTTGGTGCCGCTGCGATGCAGGTGTTCGCGCAGGTAGTCCAGCACCGTGGTCGTGGCGTGTAGCGCCGGGTCGGCTTCGATGATGGTGTCGTCGAGCACAAAGCGCACAGGGTTGTTGATTGATGTCATAGGGATGGGTGTTGCACGGCGTAAACCGGTGGGGATGCCGAAAGTGTAAAGGATGCCCTGCGCAACTGCCACCACACGCGGCGGGGGTTTTGCGGGATGAGGCGCGAGGCGCAAAACCCAAGGCAAGGCTGGCGCCTTGCCTGGTTTTGCAACGAAGCGGATCGCCCGCAAAACCACGCCCCCGAAGGGGTTCGGCCCAAAACGGGCGCCTTGCCCACCAAACGGCTTGCGTGTGCCATCGGCACACGACGCGCAGTATTGGCGGGCAAATCATCCCATTTTGGACTCGAACGCGCATGGTGGGAGTTGCGCAGAGCATCCTTGGATTTCGGCAAGTTAAGATCGGTGTCGGTGCCTTGCGAACCACGCTGGCAGGTTTATTGCTAAAAGTCACACAACCCTTTTCTAGGCAGGAATCCATATGAAAACACGCGTCTTTCTGAAATCCGCTGCGGTTCTTGCCGCTGTCCTTGCGTTTGCTAGCGCACAGGCCCAGACCACGCCGATCAAGTTCCAGCTCGACTGGCGCTTTGAAGGCCCAGCCGCCCTGTTTCTGACGCCAGCCGCCAAGGGCTATTTCAAAGACGCCAAGCTTGATGTCGCGGTCGATGCCGGCAACGGCTCCGGTGGCGCCGTCACGCGGGTGGCATCGGGCGCTTACGACATGGGTTTTGCCGATCTGGCCGCGTTGATGGAATTCCACGCCAATAACCCGGATGCACCGAACAAGCCGGTCGCCATCATGATGGTCTACAACGACACGCCGGCCTCGGTCATGGCGCTGAAAAAATCCGGCATCAAGAAGCCGGCTGATCTGAATGGCAAGAAGCTCGGTGCGCCGGTGTTCGATGCCGGTCGGCGTGCTTTCCCGATCTTCGCCAAGGCCAACAGCATCAGTGGCGTGCAATGGACCGCGATGGACCCACCGCTGCGCGAGACCATGCTGGTGCGCGGCGATGTCGATGCCATCACCGGCTTTACCTTCACCTCGCTGCTCAATCTGGAAGCGCGTGGCGTCAAGGCCGAGGACATCGTTGTGCTGCCCTACCCCGACCATGGTGTCAAGCTCTACGGCAACGCCATCATCGCCTCGCCCAAACTGCTCAAGGACAATCCGGCCGCCGTGAAAGCCTTCCTGCTAGCTTTTGCCAAAGGCATGAAGGATGTGATCGGCAATCCGGCCGCGGCGATCCAGGATGTGAAAGCGCGCGATGGCATCATCAACGTGGCGCTGGAAACACGCCGCCTGCAACTGGCGATCGACACCGTGATCAACAGCGCCAATGCGCGCGCCGAGGGCTTCGGCCAAGTCAATGGGCCACGCCTGTCACTGATGGCGTCACAGGTGTCGGATGCCTACGGCACCAAGACCCGCGTCAACCCGGACGCGATCTGGAACGGCTCCTTCCTGCCGTCCAAGGCCGAACTCAACGTCTTGCCCAAGAAATAGCATGCAAGTGCCCGTTGACAACTGGTTTGTCGATTTTCGGAATGTTTGGCTCGCCTACAACAGCGAGATGCTGGCGCAAAAGCATTTCGCGGTCGAGGCCATCGACCTGAAAGTGCGCCAGGGCGAATTCATTGCCATCGTCGGACCCTCGGGCTGCGGCAAGTCCACCTTCATGAAGCTGGCGACGGGCTTGAAGATGCCCTCGAAGGGGCAGATCCTGATCGACGGGCAGCCGGTGACCGGGCCGCTGAAGATCTCGGGCATGGCGTTTCAAGCCTCATCCCTGCTGCCGTGGCGCACCACGGTAGACAACGTGCTGCTGCCGCTGGAAAATGTCGAACCCTACCGCAGCAACTTCAAGGCCAAGCGACAGGAATACGAGCAACGCGCGCGTGCCCTGCTGCAAAAGGTGGGCCTGGGCGGATATGAGGACAAGTTTCCGTGGCAGCTCTCGGGCGGCATGCAGCAGCGCGCCAGCATCTGCCGCGCCCTGATCCACGAGCCCAAGATGCTGCTGCTCGACGAGCCCTTCGGCGCCCTCGACGCCTTCACGCGCGAGGAACTCTGGTGCATTCTGCGCGACCTCTGGACCGAGCAGCAGTTCAACGTCATCCTGGTCACGCACGACCTGCGCGAGTCGGTGTTTCTGGCCGACACGGTTTATGTCATGAGCGGCAGCCCAGGCCGTTTTGTCGTCAAGAGCGACATTGATCTGCCGCGCCCGCGCGACCTGGAGATCACCTACACGCCCGAATTCACCGACATCGTGCATGAGTTGCGTGGCCACATCGGCGCCATGCGCAACAACGCGCAACGCGCCCTATTTCCGCTTGAAGCCAATGAACAAGAAGCAACTTGAGCGGTGGTCGCCCTGGCTGCTGCTGGCAGCCGTGCTGCTGCTATGGCAGGGTATTTGTGCCGGCTTCGACGTCTCTGAGTTCATCTTCCCGAGCCCACTGCGCATCTGGAACCAGTTCTGGGAGTTCAAAGGCACGATTGCGGCGCATGCCTGGCGCACCTACTGGGTCACCATGGCGGGTTTTGGTCTGGCCATCGTGGTCGGCGTGTTGCTTGGCTTCGTCATCGGCAGCTCGCGCCTGGCCTACGCTGCCGTCTATCCGCTGATGACGGCCTTCAACGCACTGCCGAAAGCGGCCTTCGTTCCGATCCTGGTGGTCTGGTTCGGCATTGGCGCCGGCCCGGCGATCCTGACGGCTTTTCTGATCAGCTTTTTCCCGATCATGGTCAACATCGCCACCGGCCTGGCCACACTGGAGCCCGAACTCGAGGACGTGCTGCGCGTGCTCGGCGCCAAGCGCTGGGATGTGCTGGTCAAGGTCGGCCTGCCGCGCTCCATGCCGTATTTCTTTGGCTCGCTCAAGGTGGCGATCACGCTGGCCTTTGTCGGCACCACTGTGTCAGAGATGACGGCGGCCAACGAAGGCATCGGCTACCTGCTGATCTCGGCCGGTTCAGCCATGCAGATGGGCCTGGCCTTTGCCGGCTTGCTGGTGGTGGGCGCGATGGCGATGGGTATGTATGAGTTGTTCAGCATCATTGAGAAGAACACCACCGGCTGGGCGCATCGGGGCTCGCAGAATCATTGACGCGGGTCGAATCAAGCAACCGCATCGTGTTGCCAATGCCACCAATACCGCCATAATCCGATCAAACAACAAGGGGGAGCATTCAATCCCCCATCGCAACCGCCGGTGCCGGCGGTTCAGCCCAACATGGTTTATCAGTTGCGGGCGGCGTTCATGGTTTCTTCGAGCGTTGCAGTGCGGCAGATAAACGCTGATCGTTAGAGTGCAAAGGAGCGTTTCTCATGCTGTCACCATACAAGTCAATTGCAATTTCAATATTTGCGCCGCTTCTTGGAAAATATTCGGTAGACCCGTCTTGCTATTTGCACAGAATTGTTGAGAAGTTTTTGCGCAGCGGGTAAAGCCAGATGTCTTTGGCCGGTATGAGTATCTTGTGGCTTGTGGATTTCTTTCCTC
>CAIXNB010000113.1 GCA_903920695.1 uncultured beta proteobacterium | reverse complement strand
CCAAAACACTCAGGGACGCGCTTGATCTGTCCGGCAACGAAAACCTCCGGGAAATAATGATGAAGCGCGTGGTCAACCAATGACTTTCGTCGCCCCCGCCCTACCTCAGCCTTCCCGCAACGGCTTCGCAGCCCCGAAAAATGCCCCCAAAGACCTGCTAGAATTCCCGCTGGTGAAAAACGGGATCGACCCCGTCTGGTTCACCAAAATTTCTCCGAATGGGAACTTAGCTCAGCTGGTAGAGCAGCGGACTCTTAATCCGTAGGTCGAGAGTTCGAATCTCTCAGTTCCCACCATTCAAACCCGCATGTACATTGAAAAGATTGCTATCTTTAATGGGGCGGGACTTATTCATTTCAATCTTCTCTCCATTTTCTTGAATTGATCATCTGCTGCCTTCGATTCAGGACCAGATCGAAATGTAACCTCTCCAGCAACTGCCCGGCCTCGGAAGTTTCCGCCTCCAAATCTGTTCCCCGCAACCCGCCCGGAGTTCACTGATAAAACGGGGAAAGTTGTTCAGACAAGCGGGGCCACTTCTGCCGGTATTGGGGACCAGCACCTGTCAATATTCGTCGCGCCAAACATCTGCGGCGGCATGGCGGGCAAAGCCCGTGGCCTGCCGAACAACTGGCACTCTGCTTTGCTCGAAGCACCCTTGCGCCAGGGGTTTGCCAATGTGCGTGTCGAAAACGATGCCATTGGTGCGCTGGAGGCCGAGCGGCGCTGGGGTGCGCTGCAAGACAATGGGCAAGCCGGCCCACTGCGCCTATGTGACATGGAGCACCGGGATCGGCGTGGGCCTGTGCGTTGATGAACATGTGCTACGCGGCAAGAACGGCAATGCCGGTCACGCCGGCCACCTCTTTGTAAGCGACAACGACGATGCACTGTGTGGCTTCGGTAACGTGGGTGACGTCGAGGGGCCGATCGCTGGCAACTCCATTGCGCGCCGCTTCGCGCAATTCGGCTATGCCGATTCCGCAGCGCTTTTTGCAGCGGCCTTTGCGGGCGACACAAGCGCCGTGGCCATCATCGATGAACTGTGCCAGGTCATGGGTCGGACGCTTTACAACCTGATCGTGACGCTGGATCTGGAGCGCATCAGCATCGGCGGCAGTGTCTTTTGGCACCATAGAGATTGGCTTCTGCCCCGCTTGCAGTCCTACATGCTGGGCAAGCTGGCGGCCTTGACCGAGGGCTGTGAACTGGTGCCGGCGGGCCTGGGTGAGCGTGTCGGTGACTTTGGCGCATTGGCGCTGGTGGTGTAGTTATTCCAACCTGCTTTTGGAGAAAGGCATGTGGCGTATCGTGTTTTTGTTGGTCCAGTTGTTTGCAGTGACTGAATACCGCAGCAGTGCCGCTGCCGAGACGTCGATGCTGCGCGCGTAGGGCAGCCATTGTGTGAACGCCGATGGCCAGTAGATCAACCTCAAAGACGTCAATCTTGGCAACTGGCTGATGCTCGAATTCTGGATGATGGGCCAGCGATCCGAATCGATTGATGGTCAGTGCAGGCAACATGCGACATTTGATCAACGGTTTGGCTCTGCCGAGCGCGAACGCCTGATAACACCAAGCGGCCGAGGCCAGAAACTCGGAAGCTGTCTCCAGGGTCGATAGTTAGACTTTTCGGTTGGCTGGCACTTGTGCAGCGATGTCTGAGCAGCATCGGTACAGTGCCAGCTTGGATCTTTGTATGTACATTAGACTGTAAGGAGGACCATCTGTTAAATATTGAGTCACAGCGCATTTCGATCAAAAGGCTCAGTGACACTCAATGTCTCACAATTGACATTATGGATACCGTGAATGTAATACCCAGGACCGAAGGCTATCCGTCAAAGATTCTTCAGATTGTGCCCCGCGCTTGAATCACATTTGCGCTCAAGAGGCCGGGACATTGAATCCATTCGACTGAAAGTTCAAGTCACGCCAAACACAAGAAATTGAGGGCTCGCCAAATGTACAGACCCACGCATGAGCAAGATTTTCATCAGCTTGCATTGGAAGAGCGGATCAAAGTCTCCTATCTCAACTTGGAGCGAATGCGCCGACCCAATGGCGGCTATGTCGCCAGCCCCTACAGCGCCGAAGACAGCGCCGGCGACGCGTACAACGTGTACTGGATTCGAGACATTATGTATGCCACTTACGCGAACGAGTATCTCGGCTGCTACGACAAGATGGTGGAGAGTTTCCGCCTAGTGCTGGAGATCTTCAAAAGGCACCACATGAAGTTCGTGCAGGCTTCCATCATCAAGCCGCATCTGTTGCATCAGCGCGGTCTGTTCATGCCCGCGCGCGTTCATCCGACCACGCTCGAAACCATCACGGATGAATGGGGCCACCATCAGTTGGACGTGTTCGGCCTGTTCATGTACAAGCTTGGCGACCTCATGAAGAAAGGCTTTGGTTTCCGCTTCACGACCGAGGACTACTATCTGATGGGAAACATCCGAAACTACATCTTCAATATGGGATTCGAGGCCGACTTCGGCGTCTGGGAGGAAGGGCCGGAGGAGCATTCGAGCAGCTACGGCGCGGTGCTCGGCGGACTGATGATGTGGTTCGATCAGGGTCATTACGACTACAAGTACAGGCAAAAGATACCGATCTCGCACTTCGTTCCCGTCAGCGAGCGCATGATTGCCGAAGGTTATGGTGCGCTGTCAAGGCTGCTCCCGCGAGAATCGCCCAGCCGGCCTTACGATCTTGCACAGCTGAGCCTGATTTGGCCGTACAACATCGTTGACCATGAGACCAAGAAGACCTTGTTGGACCAGATCGAACGCCATCTCTTGGGGGCCAACGGCGTTACGCGCTACCACGGCGACGTCTATTGCGGCAAGGGTATGCAACCGGGTAGCGAAGGACCGGCGCAGTGGCCACTTGGCCTCGCCTGGCTGGCAATTTGCTACGGCAAGATGGCCGAGTCCGGCAGCGACTTCGACATCGCCCGCCAGCCGGTTCACTTCAGTTGGGAAGAGCGCCAGCATTTCTTCGCCAGGGCGCTCGACTATTTCAGCCGGCTCGAACGCAATATGACGCCCGATGGCGCAGTTCCGGAGATGTATGTTGGTGGCAAGCCGGGACACAATACGCCGCTGGCCTGGGCGCAAAGCTTTCACATCGTCGCCGCCCAGACACTGCTGAACCTCAGCTTTGCCCATCCGTCGCGGTTCAGGATTCCACCAAACATCCGCTTAGGCGAGCACTGACTCCCACAGCCAACAGCCAAGCTGGTCGTCGTAGGTCTTGCGCTGTTCCGGCTCAATGCAGGCCCAAGGCCAAGAATGCCGGCTAGTGCCTACCTGCGTCCCAGCCGCATCGATGGCGCCAAACACGCCGCAGGCATTCTCAAACTGCTGGTCAAACGCTTGGTAAGCGGTCATATAACCCACAGGGCCTCGCGGCTTGGCCAAATTTCGATTTCGCCCACGCATAAACTGCATCGGTAAGATGCAAGTCTTGGGTACACTCATCCACAGTTGCCAATTCAAGAAGCAACTCCGCGTCCCGGATCAAGATTGGATCGACAGGGTGAGTCAATATTCAATCGGCGCGGACAGGTGGGAAAGTAATAGTCGCTGGGTTTGTGGTTGTTTGTCTCTTGGTTGCGACCGATCACTGACGAGTTGAGGATTTACCCCTCAATCCAGTAACCCGATAGTGCTGAATCATCTGGAGCCAAGTTGCAATTGGAAGAAGTGGGAGTAAGCACAGTGCTTGGATTGACGCTAAGTGAAGAATTCCGGGGCAAGCGCCTCAAAGGAATGGCCGTTGAGCCGTCCAACGACACAAATACCGGTACGACGCAGATCGCCGCCAAACGCAGCGGTCGCCATGCTGCACTTATATTCATTGACCTGGACAATTTCAAACCCCTGAACGACCAGCTCGGGCATGACGTTGGTGATCTGTTGCTGATGGAAGTTGCCGGGCGCCTGACCGGACGCGTGCGTGACAACGATACGGTGTGCCGCTTTGGCGGTGACGAATTTGTAGTGCTGCTGAGCGATCTGGCTGGGGATGAAGGCGAATCCACGTCTGACGCCAGAATCGTTTCAGAAAAGATACGCACCCGGCTGGCGCAGCCCTACGTTCTGGGCGTCAGGCATGCGGGACAGGCAAATACCACGGTCGTGCATCGCTGCACAGCCAGTATCGGCGCGGTAGTCTTCAACAAGCACCATCAAGACCCGGAAAGCCTCCTCAAATGGGCCGATGCCGCGATGTACCAGGCCAAGGATGCCGGGCGAAATAGGGTTAGTTTCATGGCGAAGATTCCTCGTCATGAACCACCACGATGAGAATAACAAAAATGTCGATAAGCTGTGCATTGACGGCTCCGAGTGGCTTCCTGCAGGAACGCCGAGGGCCGCATGGCGTCGGATCAACAGTATGAGGACGTCGTGGTCAATGCGTAGCTTTGTGATTGCTGGCCTGATCTGCAGCAATCTTCTGGTGTTCGCCCTGTCCGGATATTCGCTGCACGAAAGCCGACAGCAATACGAACTGCGTGCCCAGACACTGTCCCAGAATATGGCAAGCGCAGTGGCTCAGGAAGTATCAAGCAGTGTTCATAATATCGACCTGACGCTGCGGGTGCTGGCCGATGAATTGGAGCGCCAACTCGCCGGAAATGGGATTGATGAAGCCCAAACGCTTGCGGTTCTGACCCGCCACGAGCAGCGTTTGCCGCAAGTTGAAGCCTTCCGGGTGTCCAATGCATCCGGACTGTTCATCATTGGCAAGGGACTGAGCAAGTTGCTGCCTGTCAATTTCGCTGACAGAGACTACTTTGTCAATTGCCGCGACCATAGCGGCGCGACCGTGCAAGTTTCAAAGCCGCTATTGAGCCGGGTTCTTAATCGTTATGTCATCGTCCTTGCCAGACGATTCAACCATCCTGACGGTAGCTTTGCTGGCGTCGTTCACGCAGCAGTTGTGCAGGAGTATTTCAGCAAAATGCTGGCCCGGTTCAGCATCCTGCCGAGAGACGCGCTGGTCTTGCGCGACGCCGATCTGGGTCTGATTGCGCGCTATCCGCCAATGGCCAATCGAGCAGGTGGCGTGGTAGGTGACAACAAGGTATCCCAGGAACTTCAGCAACTTGCAGATTCTGGCGTATCCGAATCAACCTACTACGCCAAGGTCAACACCGACGACGTGAAACGTACCATCACTTTCCGACGCCTCGGTTCAGCGCCGATGATGGTTCTGGTGGGCTTGGCCAGCGATGACTATCTTGCCGATTGGTACAGCGAAATCTCTGTGACGCTGGGTCTGGCGTCCGCCTTCCTGCTTCTGTCCCTCCTGTTGGGCTGGTATCTGCTGAGACTTATTTCTCAGGCAAACTCGCGCGAGCGGCTTTTATCCCGGCGCAACGAAGCCCACCAAAGCGTGTTATCAACAACCCTTGACGGCTACCTGTCCCTTGATGTCCAAGGTCGGGTGCTCGATACCAACCCTCGCTACAGTCAATTGTCTGGTTATAGCCGCGAAGAGCTGCTCGGCAAGCATATCGGCGGCTTGGGGACTCTGGAAACTCGCGTTGAGTCCGCTGAGCACATTCGCCTCATCATCGCCAGGGGTAGCGACCAGTTTGAATCGGTGCATCGTCGCAAGGACGGATCGCTATGGAACGCCGAGGTAAGCACCACGTACAGCAATGTAGACGGCGGGCAGTTCTTCGTGTTTCTGCGCGACATCACCGCGCGCAAGGCAGCGGAAGCAGAGATCGAGAGATTGGCTTTTTACGACCCCTTGACCGCATTGCCCAATCGCAGGTTCCTTATCGACCGGGTGCAAGATGCCATGCTTGACAGCCTGCGCGACCAGCACATAAGCGCGCTTTTGCTGGTTGATCTGGATAACTTCAAGACCATTAACGACACGCTCGGCTATCAAAAGAGCGACCAGCTGTTGCAACAGGTCGCCCAGACTATTCTGGGCAGCCTACGCCAGGGCGACACCGTAGCCCGGTCTGGCGGTGACGAATTTGTCGTGCTCCTGGAACATCTGGGGCAGAGCCGTGAAGAGGGTGCAACAAGGGCGCAAGCGATTGGCACCAAAGTCCTTGCTGCCTTGAATCAGACCTACCGGCTGGGCAGTGACAACTATCACAGTAGCGCCAGCATTGGCATCACCCTGCTTGGCGAGCAACAAGAAGCTGTCGTTGAACCCTTCAAACGCGCCGAACTCGCCATGTACCAGGCCAAGGCGACCGGGCGCAATACCTTGCGTTTGTTTGAACCAAAGATGCAGCTTGCCGTCAGTACCCGCGCCGCCATGGAGTTCGGCTTGCGCGACGCAGTTCAGAAGAATCAATTGCTCCTTTACTACCAGGCCCAGGTTACAGGCCACGGCCAGATCACAGGGGTTGAAGTTTTACTGCGCTGGCAAGATCCACGGCTCGGCATGGTGTTGCCGGCCGAATTCATCCCCCTGGCAGAAACAAGCGGACTGATCCTGCAGATCGGCAGTTGGGTGCTTGAGACAGCCTGCAAGCAACTGACCCTTTGGGCCAGTCAGCCCGCTATGGCACACCTGAGCATCGCAGTCAACGTCAGTGCGCGCCAGTTCCACCAGGATGACTTCGTTGATCAAGTACTTGCCACGCTGGCACGCACTGGCGCCAAGGCGCAGCATCTCAAGCTCGAACTGACCGAGAGCTTGCTAGTAAGCAACATTGAAGAGGTGATTCTCAAGATGACCGCCCTCAGGGCGAAAGGCGTTGGTTTCTCCCTTGATGACTTTGGAACCGGCTATTCATCACTCTCTCACCTCAAACGGCTGCCGCTGGACCAACTCAAGATCGATCGGGGTTTTGTCAGCGACATCCTCGCCGACGCCAATGACGCCGCCATCGCCAAAATGGTGTTGGTGCTGGCTGAGAGTCTGGGGCTGGAGGTGATTGCCGAGGGTGTCGAGACCGAAGCACAGCGGGATTTTCTTGCCAGTCTGGGTTGCCACAACTATCAGGGCTATCTGTTCAGCAAGCCGCTGCCGATCCATGAGTTTGAGGCGTTTGTAACGTCGGTCTGACGGTAGCCAAGCGCCGGTTTAGAGAGGTCAGATCGGAAAACGGTTCAGCCGGTATGTGTCTGACGACGAAGTAGCAATGTCAGTCGTGGTTGTTTTGTGGGGCGAGATAGGACCGTCGTCGTGCTCGCCATTCCGACGTCTACCCCCACGGACCCGTCACGCTGCACCACGAAGTCGCTCTCCCCCCATCCGGCGCAGCACGTCCGCCCGCTCCATCTGAAGATCACCCCGCGCGCCAGGCGCCGACAATCGAGCCCATGAATGAACTCAAACAACTGGAGTCCCTCGGGCTGGTGCTGCCGACTGCGGCCTACCTGTTGGGCGCGATCCTGTTCGGCATCGCCGGTTACGTGGCATGGCGACGCGGCAGGAAGACGCTCAACCCGACGCTGAAATGGACCGGTCTGGTCCTGATGCTCTATCCCTATGCGGTGGCGCAGACCTGGCTGCTGTTCGCGCTGGGCATCGCACTGTGTGGCTGGGTCTATTGGAACTGGTGATGCGGCACGGCGACAACGCGTCGGATTCAATCTGACGCGCTGGCCGCAGCACGGGCACTGGCCGGCGCAATCTTCTGCGCCCATTGTGTGTAGTTTTCGCGAAACGCCGCCTGGTAGCGCAGCAGGTAGAACTGCACTTCATCTTCGCGCCCCAGTAGTGCGGCGCTTTCGATCAACATTTCAATCACCCGTGGTTCGGGTGAAAAATGCAGCAGGGCCGCAGCCTGCTCATGAACCGAGCCGGCATTGTCTGGCGTCAGTGCCGTGGTGGTGAGTTGGGCAAAACGCACCTGGTTGGCAAACAGCCATGAGTCGCTGATCTTGGCCAGGGTGTCCTCCTGGTACGGTTTGGACCGCTGCGCCGGACTCAGGTAGATCTGACTGATGCGCTGGTAGTCCCACGCGGCGTAACCCGAGGCGGCGAGCAACAGCAGCGCCATCAGCGGCGCCAGGTAAGCCGGCAAGCGCGGCGCCGGCCGCGCGCCGGAACGCCACAGCAGCCACAGGCTCAGGCCAGCGGCCACCTGAAACGGCCCGTACCACAGCGGGTATTCGAGCATGCTGTGCAACAGGATCAGCGCAAGCACCGTCCACGCCAGTTGGCGCGTGCGGTCCGGCTCGCGCCAGGCGTGGTTCCGCCACAGCGCCCAGGCTGCGCTAGCGCAAACCAGCACAGCCAGCGGCAGCCCCAACTCCAAGGCCAGGTGCAGGGGCAGATTGTGGGCGTTGTCCAGAATGTCGCAAAAGCGTGCTCCCGGATAAAGCGTGATGAAGTGCGCATAGCCAAGCTCACCCCAGCCCCAGCCGAGCCAGGGCTTTTGCGCAATCAGGTGCAGCACGTTGGACCACAGCGTCAGGCGGCTGCTGCAGGCCGGGTCGCCCTCGTGCAAGCGCGCCAGCATGCCCGCGGCACGCGGGTCCAGGCCGCCCAGCAGCGGCAACAACACCACGGCGCCAGCGTAAGCCAGCAGCGCCGTCAAAATGACCTGCCGGGGCCCACTCTGGCGCCAGCGGCCCCAGATGAAAATCAGGGCCGCCAGCAAGATCAACTCCAGCAAGCCGGTACGCGAGGACGAGGCCGCATTGCCCGCCGCCAGCAGCGCCGTCAAGAGCATCACAAGGCCAGGCGACGCGCCCTGCCGGTTCAGGCGCGCGGCGTCGAGCGGCAAAGCCGCTGGCAGTTGCATCTGTGCTACCCACCACAACAGGGACGCCAGGCCGATGTTGGTCAGCGTGGCGAACTGGTTGCGCTGGCGCAGGTTGCCAAAGGCCTCGCCCAGCGCCGTGACGTTGACCCAGGGTTCAAACGCCGCCGCAGCGCCGAAATACTGTAGCAACCCGATCACCGCACTGAGCAAGGCCGCCACCAGCCAGGCCACGGGCGCCACGTCGGCCAAGCGCACCGACTTGACCCACAACAGGACCAGGGCCAAGCTCGCCAACGTCACGAGCCAGGGCAAGACGGCCGGGGCCGGTCCGGCGGTATACGGATTGAGCCAAGGCAGCGCGATGAAGAAACCGACGACGGTGGATTGCAGTCTCAGCAGGCGTGCCTGCGGGTCCGGCGCTGGCGTCAAGTGCCACCCACATAAGGATTGGTCTTGCGCTCGCGCCCGAAGGTGCTCTCGGGGCCATGGCCCGGGATGAATACGGTGGCGTCACCCATGGGCCACAGACGGTCAATGATGCTGGCCAGCAGCGTGTCATGGTCGCCCTGCGGCAGGTCGGTGCGCCCGACGGAGCCGGCAAACAGCACATCGCCCACGAAGGCGCGCCCGATCTCGGGCGCGTAAAACACCACATGGCCGGGCGTGTGCCCAGGGCAATGGCGCACGGTGAGCGCGCAGTGGCCAACCATCACCTCATCGCCATCGAACAGCCAGCGTGTCGGCGTGAATGCGCCGGCAGACGGAAAACCAAACATCTTGCTCTGCCCGGCCAGACCATCGATCAGGAACTGATCAGCCGGGTTCGGGCCGACGATGGGCAGCTTGAGCCGCGCGGCCAGTTCGGCTGTGCCGCCGGCATGGTCAATGTGAGCATGGGTTAGCCAGATCTGCGTCAGCGTCAGGCCCTGGCGTTTGATTTCCGCGAGCAGGACGTCAAGATCGCCGCCGGGGTCGATAACAGCCGCCTGCAGCGTCTCACTGCACCAGAGGATGGAGCAGTTCTGCTGGAAGGCGGTCACGGGGATGGTGAGGTAACGTAGCATTTGACTGGCATTTTAGGCGCCGTTCAATCGCCCCTGCTTAGGGTTTCGCCGGCTCCCGCGCCGGGTAGGCGGGGGACGCGCCCTGCTCGATGCGCTCGACCATCAGGTCGACAAAGTTATCGTCACCCAGCGCAATGCGCACCCGCACCGGCAGGTACTGCAGGCTCGGCGCAAACCAGATCTCGGCCGTGATCACACCGGCCGGATTCTCAATCTGGCGCGGCCGCAGGTGAAAGGCTTGCACCGGCCCGAGTCCGGGCGTGTGCAGCGTTTCCTCGGCGACCACGTCGTAGGTCCACAGCGCCGTGCCCTGCGGCCGGGCCAGCCAGACGCGGACCTCGGAGCCTACTTGCAAGGTCTCGCGGCCACTGGAGAAGCGGTGGCCAAGTTCAACAAACTGGCTGGCCGTGTCCTGCAGCGCCTGCGCTTGCGCCTGCGCCAATCGCCGGCCATCGGGCAAGCGGGCGTAGCCGCCTTCAAACGTCAGGCGCCGCACATTCCAGAGCAAGCGCTCCTCGTAGTCATGCGGCACCAAAGCGGCGTCGGTGGTCTCGCCCTGGCTGATCATGGAAAGCTGCAGCACCAGGGCCAGATTCAGGTCAAGCCGGATCTGGTAACGGCTTTGCTCGCGCTGCCACTGCACGCGGGCGCTGCCATAAATATCGCCGCGGTAATAGCCTTTCAACTGGTACGACACGCGGGTGTCGGCCGGCCAGCTGTCGCGCGGCGGACCGGCTTCGGCCGTGGCCGGCGCAGCCGCTTCGACCGGCGCTGCGACCGGCTCGACTGGCGTGGCAGCGTTCGGCGCCGGTGGCAAAGCGTCGGGCACCGGCGAGGCGGGCTCGCTGGCCACTGGCAATGGCGCCTCAGACTGCGGTGAAGGCACTTCGGCCGGTGCCAGATCGGCCACGCGCGCCGGCGCCAACCTGGCAGGACGTGCTGCGGGCTTGGGGGCGGCTGGCGTGATCATGCGTGTGAACAGCGGATCGCGCATCAGGGCCAGGGGTTTGCCCAGCGGCGCCTGCTCACGCAGCCACAACAGGCCGGCCCAGTGGCTCAGCAACACCAGGGCCAGCAGCAGCGCCAGTGGTCTGGCCTTCATGGCCGACGCCTTGGTCGCGGCACCGGCAGGAAAAAATATTGGAGCGTCACAACCCCGATCTTATGCAGTCACCGCACCGCAGCCGGGAAAACCATAGTCCGCAGCGCAGACTCACAGTGCCATACTGATGCTGACAGCAACCCGGTCACTTTTGAGATTGAAGCGCCATGATCATCTCCGTTATCAACCACGCCAGGGCCATCAGCGACGAACAGGTGCAGCCGGTCATCCGGGCCATCAACCGCCAGATTGCACAGGACTTCGCACCGTACTGGAGTTTTGGCGCCACCCTGCGCCTCGAAGGCCCGGTCGGCACGCACCCGAGCACGCAAACCCTGAGCGACATGCGCGGCGATGCTGTGCTGTACCTGCTCGACGGCGCTAACGCCCTGGGCGCCACCGGTTGGCACCTTGCAAACTACCGCGACATTCCCTATGGCTTTGTCTTCCTGGGCCTGTGCCAGCAGATGAAAGAGGCCTGGTCGATCACACTCTCGCACGAAGCGCTGGAATTGGTGGGCGACCCGATGTGCAACCTGCTGGTCGAGGGCGTGCACCCGATTGATCGACGCCGCCATGTCCTGCACTTGTTCGAGATGTGCGATGCAGTGCAGGCCGAAAACTACGCAATCGATGGCGTCGAAGTGTCCAACTTCGTTCTGCCAAGCTATTTCAGCGTCGGTGAACAGGACGGCCGGCGCAATGATTTCCTCGGGCGCACTTACGCTGGCAAATCGCTTCAATCGTTCGGCATGAACCCGGGCGGCTACCTCAACATTTTCGACCAAAAAAGCGGCAACTGGGAGCAGCCGATACACGAGAACGATGCCACCGCCCTGCTGCGCAAGAAGCTCAAGAGCAGGGTCAAGGCGGGCCGTGGTTACCGGCGTGCCCATCCCGACCGATCCTGATACTCGCCTGGTCAGCCCTTGCCGCGCGATGCCACCATGTCAAGCGAACAGCAGCAACTTGAAGCCGCCATCGCCGCCCTGCAAGCGCAGGCTCAGGTGCTGGGCGCTGCCCTGCTGGAAGCCACCCTTGGCCCGCTGCGCGAGCGACTGGCCAGCTTGAGCGCCAGCGCGCACGCGCCAGCCGGCGCGGCCCAGGCCCTCAAACAAGTGACCATCCTGTTCCTCGACGTGGTGGAATCGACCACGCTGAGCCAGTACCTGGAGCCCGAAGATGTGCACGCCATCATGGACCAGGCACTGGAGCGCTTCACGGCCATCGTGCAGGCACACCACGGCAAAGTTCTCAACTATGCGGGCGACAGTCTGCTGGCGGTATTTGGCGGCGACGAGGTGCGCGAGGACGACCCTGAGCGCGCTGTGTTGGCCGGTCTGGCGCTACTCGACGAGGGCAAGCGCCAGGGGCAATGGGTCAAGCAGCGCTACCAGCGCAGTGGATTCGACGTGCGTGTCGGCCTGCACACGGGTGGCGTGCTGCTCGGTGGCGGCATCGATGCCGAAGGCAGCGTGCGCGGCTTTGCCGTCAACGTCGCCGCACGCATGGAGCAGACCGCACCGGCCGGTGCCTTGCGCATCAGCCAGGACACCTACCGCCAGGTGCGCGGCGCGTTCGATGTCGCGCCGCAGCCACCGATCGAAGTCAAGGGCGTCGCCGCGCCCTTGTTGACCTACTTGGTGCAGCGCCGCAAGCCACGCACATTTCGCAGCGCCAGCCGCGGCATCGAGGGCGTCGAGACGCGCATGATCGGACGCGAAGGCGAACTGGAACAACTGCAGGCGGCATTCCAGCGCCTCGACAGCCAAAGCCGGCCGAGTGTTATGACGGTGCTGGGCGATGCCGGCGTCGGCAAGAGCCGCCTGCTCTTTGAATTCGAAAGCTGGGCCCAGGCGCAACTCAAACCGTTCCTGCTATTCCATGGGCGCGCCAACCCGCTGACGCAGAGCCAAGCCTACGGGCTGTTGCGCGACGTCCTGGCCTGGCGGCTGCAGATTGCCGACAGCGACAGCATGGAGACGGCCCGACAGAAAATCGAGCAAGGTCTGACGCCTTTGTTCCTGGAGCAGAACACAGAGGATCTGGCGCAGGCCAATGCACACCTGCTCGGCCATTTGATCGGACTCGACTTTGCCGACAGTCCGCACATCAAAGGCATTGCCCAGGATGGACGCCAACTGCGCAATCGCGGCTTTCACGCAGCAGCGTGCCTGTTCCGCATCGCCGCTGCGCGGGAGGGTGCGCCGATCCTGCTGTTGCTCGATGACCTGCACTACGCCGATGAAGGCTCGCTTGACTTCCTGAACTACATGACCCAGGTTAACCGTGAGTTACCGATGCTGATCCTTGCGATGACGCGCCCGACCCGCTTCAAGTGGGGTGCCCACGCCACCAGCGTGGTCGACATGCGCCTCATCCATCTCGCGCCGCTCGACAAGAGTTCAAGTCGGTTACTGGTCAACGAGTTGCTCAAGAAACTGCCAGCGGTTCCCACGGCGCTGCGCGAGTTGATCACCGGCGGCGCCGAGGGCAATCCGTTCTACATGGAAGAACTGGTCAAAATGCTGGTCGAAGAGGGCGCCCTGGTAACCAGCGCGAACGACTGGCACGTGAACCCTGACAAGCTGCTAAGCATCCATGTGCCGCCAACCCTGACCGGCGTGCTGCAGGCGCGACTGGACCGGCTCAAGCCGCACGAGCGCCTGGCACTGCAACAGGCCAGCGTCATCGGCATCGTGTTCTGGGATCAGGCGCTGCTGGCGCTGGACCCGAGGGCCGCGGCCGCATTACCGGCGCTGGTCCGCCACGAATTGGTGCTGCTGCACCCTGATGCCGCGCTGGACGGCGACATCGAAGGCGCACGGGAATACGCCTTCGCGAACCAGATCCTGCACCAGGTTACCTACGACACCCTGCTCAGAAGGGACCGGCGCGCCTACCACGGCCGGGCTGCGCAATGGCTCGCCAGTCTGAGCGGCGCACGCGCACGCGATTTTCTGGGCACCACCGCAGAACATTTCGTGCAGGCCGGCGACCCGCTGCGCGGCTGCGAGTTCTACACGCGCGCAGCCGAACATGCGGCTGCGCGTTACGCCCATGAGACCGTCAACCGCTACGTGACCCAGGCGCTGTTGCTCGTCGACACGCCCGTCGACGGATTGCATCCCGGCGCGCTGCAAGCCTTGCATTGGCGTCTGCTTGATGTGCGAGAGCGCACGCTCGACCTGCTGGGCAAACGTCCTGAACAACGGGCTGACATCGACGCACTGCAAGCCCTGGCTGAAGCGCTCGACGATGACAGCCGCCGCGCCGAAGTAGCCTGGCGTCGCAGCAACATAGCCATGCGAACCGGGGATTTCCACGCCATGCAGGACGCCGCCAACCAGACCATCGCGCTGGCGCAACATGCCGGCGATCCGCTGCTGCGGCTGCGCGGGCAACACCGTCTGGCGCTGGCGCACAGCTACCTTGGCGACGCCGCGAGCGGCCAGGCGCTGGCACAGGACGGACTCCACGCCGCCCGCGCGCTGGCGGCGCGCGCGCTCGAAGCGCTGTTCCTCAATGCGCTGTCGGTCATCGCCGACCGGCAGGCCGACAAAGTTGCCTCGCTCGAGATGGACCAGCAGGACCTCTTGATCAACCGCGAGCTTGGCAACCGGCGTAACGAGGCCATCGCACTGGGCAATCTGGGCCATGGCTGGCTGCGACTGGGCGAACACACGCTGGCCCGGCGCATGCTCGAAGACAGCCTGCGTCTGGCGCGCGCCATCAGCGACCACGCGACGCAGCCCAACACGCTGACCAATCTGTCACTGCTCGCGCTGCGTCAGGGCGACGATGCGCTGGCACTGGCGCACGCCCAGATGGCGCTGAACATCGCCGTCGAGGTGCAAAGCCCCGATTTCGAAGCCCTCGCACTGTGCGCACTCGGCCATGCCGAACTGGCGTTGGGGCGTTACGCGGCAGCGCGGGCCGCCTTCGAGCGTGCCAGCGCGGTGGCGCTGCGGCTCGACAACGCGACGCAACATGACGCCAGCGCCGGCCTGGCCCGGGTGGCACTGGCACAGAACGATGTCCCAGGCGCTATGCAGGCGCTGCTGGCGCTGCTGGCGCGTCTGCCTGAGCGCGGCGCACTCGAAGGCACGGCAGCCCCGCACCTGATCCGCCTGACCTGCCATCAGGTGCTGGCACGCGCCGGCGATGTGCGCGCCTCCCGCTTGCTGGCCCAAGCCCATGCCGAATTACTGGTCGCCACCGTTTCGATCACGGACGCCAACCTGCGCCACAGTTTTCTGAACAACATTCCCGAGCATCGCGCCATCCTGGCAGCTTGGGCGGCAGACCCGACCTGCCGCGTTTAGCGCGGCCTTGCGCGACCACTGGCGTCAGCTCGCAATCCCAAATACACCGTATACTGTACGGTCTGTACATTTTTATATGGTTCATCATGTCTACCAATACCAGTTATGGGTTAGAACAAGCGCGTATTCAATTGCCGAGCATCATTGCCGATGCCCATGCGGGTATGCGTTGCATCATTACCAAGCATGGGAAACCATATGCAGCCATCGTGCCCCTTAAAGATGTTCAACGATCACGCGCAGAGGCTGATTTGGCGTCCGGGTTATTGGCATTACGCGGCACGGGGCGAGGACTTTGGGGTGCCGATGTTGGTCAGACGGTGTCCGACTTGCGTGACGAGTGGCGCTAAATGAAAAGCAAAGCTCCGCGCCTCTGGGCGGGCCTGCCACAGGGTGCCACGGTGATGGTTGATACGGCGCCCTTCATTTACGTGCTTGAATCACACCCACAATTTGCCGATCAATTTGTGGGCCTGTTTGAAGCCGCGGCAAGCAGTGATTTGGTGATTGCGCTATCAACTATCACACTGGCAGAAGTTTTGACAGGGCCATTCAAAGCGGGACAGACTGCGTTGGCCAAGCGCTACGAAAAATCCCTGTCGCTCTACCGCGTGATTCCGGTCTCAACGCCGATTGCGGCTTTGGCAGCGCAATTGCGTGCCCAATACCGGTTGAAACTGCCAGACGCGATTCAGTTGGCCACGGCCTTGGATATCGGTGCTGCTGCTTTTGTGACGCATGATCGTGACTTCTCTCGGGTAACCGGAGTAGAGATTTTGACGAGCGACAAATAACCTGTATCCAATCAACCCCAAAACCGGAATTGACCGAGCGCCACTGCGACCGTATTTTGATGCCTGCACTCACGGTTTGAAGTCGTACTCAATCGTGATGGGCGCATGGTCCGAAAACTTCTCGCCCTTGTAGATCTCCACCGCATGCGCACCCGCAGCCAGTTGCGGCGTCGCCAAGTGGTAATCGAGGCGCCAACCAACGTTCTTGGCGTAGGCCTGGCCGCGATTGCTCCACCAGGTGTAGGCTTCATCGGTGGCTGCGGGATGCAAACGCCGGTAGACATCGACCAGGCCGGCCTCGCTCAGCAGTTTGCTCATCCAGGCGCGCTCTTCGGGCAGGAAACCGGAGTTCTTGCGGTTGCTGCGCCAGTTTTTCAAATCAATTTCCTGGTGCGCGATGTTGACGTCACCACACAGGATGAACTCGCGCTCGGTCTTGAGCTGCGCCAGATGCGGAAAGAACTCGTCGAGGAAGCGGAACTTGGCCTGCTGGCGCTCTTCCCCCGATGAGCCGCTTGGAAAATAGCAACTGATGAGGGAGCGCTTGTTGCCCGGCGTATCAAAGCGCAATTCCACGTAGCGCCCCTCAGCGTCGAACTCGGACGAGCCGTAGCCAACCCGCACATCGCTGGGCTCGTGCCGCGTGTAAACGCCAACGCCTGAATAGCCTTTCTTCTCGGCAAAATGAAAATATCCCTGCAACCCCGCCAGTGCCTCGAAGCGGCCTTCTACATCGGTAGCCTGCGCCTTGATCTCCTGCACGCAAATACAATCGGGCTTGATGCTGTGCAACCAGGGTTCGAGGCCCTTGGTCGTGGCCGAGCGGATACCGTTGAGGTTGATACTGCTTAATTTGAACAAGGAAGTCCCCATGTCAGAGTGTGTCGCCACAAAATCCACCGCCGCCCTCGCGCAGGATGCGTTGGCCCAGGAATTTTTGCAGTTTGTGCTGGATTGCGGTGCGCTGCGTTTCGGTGAATTCAAAACCAAGGCGGGCCGCATCAGTCCGTATTTCTTCAACGCCGGCCTGTTTGACGACGGCGCCAAGCTCGGCCGACTGGCGCAATTCTATGCGCAGCGTCTGCTCACCAGCGGCATCGAATTCGACATGATCTTCGGCCCGGCCTACAAAGGCATTCCCCTCGGCGCCGCACTGGCCGTGGAACTGGCGCGCGCCGGGCGTAACGTCCCTTTTGCCTACAACCGCAAGGAAGCCAAGGACCACGGCGAAGGCGGCACGCTGGTCGGCGCAGCACTGCGCGGCCGGGTGCTAATCGTCGATGACGTGATGTCAGCCGGCACCGCCGCACGCGAATCGATTGCGATCATTGAGGCCGCTGGCGCGCGCGCGCATGCCGTCATCATCGCGCTCGACCGGCAGGAGAAAGCAACGGAGAACGGCCAGGATGTGCCGCACAGTGCCGTCGGCTACGTGCGCAAACAACTCGGACTCCAGGTTTGTGCCGTAGCCAAGCTGGGCGATTTGATGCAGTATCTGGAACTGCACCGTGCGGACGGCCTGACAGCCGACTACGAGCGTGTATTGGCCTACCGGCAACGCTATGGTGTCGAAGAAAGTGAAACATGCTGAAATTGACTGCCGGCCGCGCCGCCTTGCCAGGTGCAGCCCTGTTGCATGGCGCACTGCTGCTGTGCCTGCCGGCACTGGCGCTGGCGCAGGCGCAAGCGCCAACGACCCAGGGCATCTACACCTGCGTTGACGCCAAGGGCCGCAACCTGACATCGGATCGTCTAATCCCCGAGTGCAACGACCGCGAGCAAAAAATGCTCAATCCGAGTGGCACCATCAAGGCCCGCGTCGGCCCGACGCTGACTGCGCAGGAGCGCGTTGAGCTCGAAGCCAAGGAGCGGACACAACAGGAAGAGCAGGCGCGCCTGAATGAAGAAAAACGGCGCGACCGCGCGCTGCTGGTGCGCTATCCGAACAAGAGCGTGCACGACAAAGAACGCGCAGGCGCCCTGGCGCAGATTGACGTCGTCAAGCAGGCGGCACTGCACCGCTCTGAAGAACTGGCACGCCAGCGCGTGCCCCTGCTTGAGGAGATGGAGTTCTACAAGAAGAACCCCGCCAAGGCACCGCCACCGGTGCGCCGCGCGCTCGAAGAAGTGGGTCAAAGCATTGCCATCCAGGTTCGATTCATCGCCGACCAGGACGCCGAAATCAAACGCGTAAACGCGCGCTTTGACGAGGAACTGGCGCGCCTGAAACAACTCTGGGCGCAGCAGGCAGCTGCACCTGCCGCGCCAAAGACACACGCTAAGCCTGATCAACCGAGCTTCTGACGCAGCAGGTCATTGACTTGCTGCGGATTGGCCTTGCCCTGGCTGCCCTTCATGATCTGCCCTACCAGCGCGTTGAGCGCTTTGCTGTTGCCGGCCCGGTACTGCTCGACGTTCTTCGGGTTCGCGGCCAGCACGGCATCGACAATCTTTTCCAGCTCGCCGCTGTCGTTCATCTGGCGCAGACCCATAGCCTCGATCAGGGCATCGACGTCGCCGTCCGTGCCACTCCACAGGGCATCGAACACCTGTTTGGCCGCATTGTTGGAAATCGTGCCGTCGGCAATGCGCCGGATCAATTGCGCCAGTTGCGCCGCGCTTACCGGCGACTGCGTGATGTCAATCTCACCCGCATTGAGGCGGCGCGAGACTTCACCCATGATCCAGTTGCCGGCCAGCTTGGGCTGAGCACAGGCCTGCGTCGCGGCTTCGAAATAGGCGGCCATCGCACGGCTCTGGGTCAGGGCCGTGGCGTCGTACTCGGAGAGTCCGTGCACGCTGACAAAACGCTGCGCCATCACGCGCGGCAACTCGGTCATGGCGGCGCGCACGCGTTGCACCCATTCGTCCGCAATCACCAGCGGCGGTAGATCCGGGTCCGGGAAATAGCGGTAGTCGGCCGCGTCTTCCTTGCTACGCATGGCGCGCGTCTCGCCGGTATCGGGGTTGAACAGCACCGTCGCCTGCTCGATCACATGACCATCCTCGATTTGCCCGATCTGCCAGCGCACCTCGTAGTCGATCGCCTGCTGCATGAACTTGAAACTGTTAAGGTTCTTGATCTCGCGCCGCGTGCCCAGCGTTTGCCCCGGCTTGCGCACCGAGACATTGGCGTCGCAGCGAAAACTCCCCTCCTGCATATTGCCGTCGCAGATGCCGATCCAGGTCACAATCTTGTGCAACTCCTTGGCATAGGCGACGGCCTCGGCGCTGGAGCGCATGTCGGGCTCGGTGACGATCTCAAGCAAAGGCGTGCCGGCGCGGTTCAGATCGATGCCGGTCTGCCCGATGTAGTCTTCGTGCAGCGACTTGCCGGCGTCTTCTTCCAGGTGCGCGCGCACCAGGCGTACCGATTTCTTCTCATCACCGAGAAAGAACACAACATCGCCGCCCTGCACCACCGGAATCTCAAACTGGCTGATCTGATAGCCCTTGGGCAGATCCGGGTAGAAGTAATTCTTGCGCGCAAAGATGCTGCGCGGCGCGATGTGGGCGCCAATCGCCAGCGCGAACTGAATCGCGCGCTCGACCGCGCCGATGTTCATCACTGGCAGCGTGCCCGGCAGCGCCAGGTCAACGGCGCAGGCCTGCGTGTTGGGCTCGGCGCCAAAGGCCGTGGCGGCACGGCTGAAGATCTTTGATTGTGTAGACAACTGGGCGTGGGTCTCGAAGCCGATCACGACTTCGTAACCCTGCACCAGCAATGACTTGGATGTGTTTGTATTCATATTCAAAATCCCAGCGGCCGCTTGGCGTGCCAGTCGGTGGCCTGCTGAAATTGATGCGCAACATTGAGCAGCGTCGATTCCTGCAGGTAATTGCCAATCAACTGCATGCCAACCGGCATCTGATTCGCACCGAAGCCAACCGGTAGACTCATGCCCGGCAGACCGGCGAGTGAGGCCGGCAAGGTGAAGATGTCGGCCAAGTAGTTCGCCACCGGGTCCTCGCTCTTGTCGCCGAGCTTCCAGGCCACGGTCGGCGCCACCGGCCCCGCGATCACGTCGCACTGTCTGAAGGCTTGCGCGAAGTCGTCGGCGATCATGCGCCGGATCTTCTGCGCCTGCAGGTAGTAAGCGTCATAGTAGCCATGCGACAGCACATAGGCACCGATCATGATGCGGCGCTTCACTTCGTCGCCAAAACCCTCGGCGCGCGTCTTCTTGTACATGTCGATCAGGTCAACGTAGTCCTTGGCCCGGTGGCCGAACTTGACGCCATCGAAACGGCTCAGGTTGCTTGAGGCTTCAGCCGGGGCGATGATGTAGTAAACCGGAATCGAGAGTTCGGTGCGCGGCAGCGAAATCGGCACCAGCGTTGCGCCCAACTTCTCGTATTCCTTCAGCGCAGCATCGACAGCACTGCGCACATCGCTCGACAAACCTTCGCCAAAGAACTCCTGCGGCACGCCGATCTTCAGTCCGGCCACCGAAGCACCGAGTGAGCGCGTGAAATCTTCAGCCGGCACATCGAGCGAGGTCGAATCCCGGTCCAGATCGGGCCCGCACATGGCCGACAGCAGCAAGGCGCAATCTTCAGCACTGCGCGCCAACGGCCCGGCCTGGTCCAGGCTGGAGGCAAAAGCCACCATGCCATAACGTGAAGCGCGACCGTAAGTGGGTTTGATGCCCGTGATGCCACAGAACGACGCTGGCTGGCGGATCGATCCGCCGGTATCGGTGCCGGTGGCTGCCGGCACCAGACCGGCAGCAACGGCCGCCGCGCTGCCGCCAGACGAACCGCCCGGTGTGCGACTGCGGTCCCACGGGTTGCTGACCTTGCCGAAAGCCGAGTTTTCGTTGGCCGAGCCCATGGCAAATTCGTCGCAATTGAGCTTGCCCAGCGTCACCACACCCTGCGCCGCGAGTTTGGCCACAACGGTGGCGTCAAACGGCGAGCGATAACCCGCCAACATCTTTGAACCGGCCGTCGAAACGAAGTCCTTGGTGACGAAGATGTCCTTGTGTGCCATCGGCACGCCGAGCAGGGTCGCGTCGGCATTGCCGGTTGCCAGCGCCTGGTCGGCCGCGCGTGCCTGCGCCAGTGTCACGTCTTCGTTGATGTCGAGAAAAGCGCCCAGCTCCGAGTGGGCGCGCATGCGCGCCAGGAAGTGCTGGGCGGACTCAAGGGCCGAGACCTTGCGCTCGCGCAGTTGGCGCGCCAGGGCGGCCACGCCGAGCTCATGCAATGCAGAATTGTTGTTCATTCGATCACCTTGGGAACCAGGAACAGGCCGTGCTCAATGGCCGGCGCGCTGCGCTGATTGGCCTCGCGGTTGTTGGACTCGCTGACGCAATCTTCGCGCAGGCGCAAGCTGATGTCTTGAAAGCTGGCGACCGGGTGCGCCAGAGGTTCCAGGCCGGTGGTATCGACCGCGCGCATCTTCTCGACCAGATCAAAAAAACCGTTGATCTGCGCGAGCATGCGCTCACTCTCGATCGGTTTGAGTTCCAGCCGGGCCAGGTTGGCAATGCGTGCGATGTCAGCAGAAGTCAGGGACATGATGAATTTGGGTTCGAAACCGAATGTAAAACACCCGCAAAGGGACTTCGTCGACCGAAGTTTTTTCGGGGGATGGAGTATTATCCTGTCCTTTGGCCGGTTGCCTGCTGACGCGCAGGTCTTTGTCAGAACTATACGATATGAAATTAGTCAATGTGGCGGTGACGGGTCGAAGCGCCTGCCACGCCCGAGAGGATTCTTAATGTTTGGAGCATTCCGTCAGTACTTCTCTACTGACCTGGCGATTGACCTTGGTACCGCCAACACCCTGATTTACGTACGCGACAAGGGCATTGTGCTCGATGAACCCTCAGTGGTTGCGATTCGCCATGAAGGCGGTCCGCAAGGCAAAAAAACGATTCAAGCTGTCGGCAAGGAAGCCAAGGCCATGCTCGGCAAGGTGCCGGGCAACATCGAAGCCATCCGACCCATGAAAGACGGCGTGATTGCCGACTTCACGGTGACCGAGCAGATGCTCAAGCAGTTCATCAAGATGGTGCACCCGCGTTCCATGTTCCGGCCCAGTCCGCGCATCATCATCTGCGTGCCCTGCGGCTCGACGCAGGTCGAGCGTCGCGCCATCCGTGAATCGGCGCTTGGCGCCGGTGCCCGTGACGTCTATCTGATCGAAGAACCGATGGCAGCCGCCATCGGCGCCGGTCTGCCAGTCAGCGAAGCCAGCGGCTCGATGGTGGTCGACATCGGCGGTGGCACGACCGAGGTCGGCGTCATTTCGCTCGGTGGCATGGTCTACAAGGGCAGCGTGCGCGTCGGTGGTGACCGTTTCGACGACGCCATTATCAATTACATCCGGCGCAACTACGGCATGCTGATCGGCGAGCCGACGGCTGAATCAATCAAGAAGCAGATCGGATCCGCTTTCCCGGGCAGCGAAGTGCGCGAGATGGAAGTGCGCGGGCGCAATCTGTCAGAAGGCGTGCCACGCAGCTTCACCATTTCCAGCAACGAGATTCTGGAAGCGCTAACCGACCCGATCAACAACATCGTCTCGGCCGTCAAGAATGCGCTCGAACAAACGCCCCCGGAACTGGGCGCCGACATCGCCGACCGCGGCATGATGCTCACCGGTGGCGGTGCACTGTTGCGTGACCTGGACCGCTTGCTGGCCGAAGAGACCGGCCTGCCGGTGCTGGTGGCGGAAGATCCCCTGACCTGCGTCGTGCGCGGCTGCGGCATTGCGCTGGAGCGCATGGACCGGCTGCACTCCATTTTCACCAACGAATAATCCTCGGGTACAGCGATGCCACTGGGTACGCTGGATGGTACGCCACCCCCTTTCTTCCGACAGGGGCCATCGGCCCTGTCCAAGCTGATGCTGTTCAGCGCACTGGCACTGTTTCTGATGGTCGCCGACGCGCGCTTTGAGCTCGCCAAGCCACTGCGCAGCGCCGTCGCCATCGTGCTGTATCCGGTGCAGTGGCTGGTCATGCGCCCAGTACTCTGGACCCAAGGCGCTGCCCAGTATTTCGAAACACTGAAAACCTCCCAGGCGAACGAAGAAGCGGCGCGGCGCAAACTCGACCTGCAGTCCCTGCGCGCCAATCAGGTGGAGCAACTCACGCTGGAAAACTCGCGCTTGCGCCAACTGCTCACGCTGCGCGAGCGTGTAACGACACCCTCGCAAGCGGCGCAGGTGCTGTACGACGCAGCCGATCCCTACACGCGCAAAGTCATCATCGACCGCGGTGCACTCGAAGGCATCGTGGCCGGCTCCCCGGTGCTGGACGAAACCGGCGTGCTCGGGCAAGTGACCCGGGTCTACCCAATGCTCAGCGAAGTGACCCTGGTCACCGACCGCGACCAGGCCATTCCGGTGCTCAACACCCGCACCGGTGAGCGCGGCGTGGCCTTTGGCGACCCGGTCCCGCGCGCCAGTGCACTGGAACTGCGCTTCATGGCCACCAATGCCGACGTGCAGGTTGGCGATCTGCTGACCACCAGTGGCGTTGACGGCGTCTACCCGCCAGGTCTGCCGGTGGCCCGGGTGCAAAAGGTTGAGCGCCGGGTCGATTCCGCCTTCGCGCGCATCAGCTGCGTGCCGTTGGCCCTGGTCACTGGCGTCGGGCACGTGATGGTGCTCAAACCCCTGACCAGCCCGGTCGCGCTGCGGCCCACGGTAGAGGCCGCGCCCGGCACGCCCAAGAAGGGCTCCAAGAAATGATCATGCGTCGCGGCCAGCAATTGCTGCTGCCGGCCAATCCCTTTTTCATCGCGGCCAGCCTGATCGGGGCGCTGGGCTTCAACATGCTGCAGAACATCGGTCTGTGGGGGCGCGCGGCCTGGATGCCCGATGTCCTGGCGCTGGTCCTGGTGTTCTGGAGCATTCATCAACCGCAACGCGTCGGCATTGGCCTGGCCTTTACCTTTGGTCTGCTAATTGATGTGCACCAGAGCGCGATGCTGGGACAGCACGCGCTGTCCTACACCGTGCTGAGCTTTCTGGCAATTGCGATTCACCGGCGCCTGCTGTGGTTCCCGGTACCGTCACAGGCATTCCAGGTATTGCCGCTGTTTGCCGCCTCGCACGCGATCGAGCTGTGCGTGCGCATGATCGCTGGCGGCGCCTTCCCCGGTTTTCTGCTGCTGCTGGCCCCGGCACTGGAATCCGCGCTCTGGCCCATCATCAGCGTGCTGCTGCTGGCGCCGCAAAGACGCGCACCCAACCCCGATGCGCACCGACCACTGTGATGAATACGATGGCGCATTCGTCATTGCGATGCGTAGCCCGTATGGAGCGAAGCGCAATACGGGGTTCGCACCGCAAAGCTGCCCCCATAGTGCGCCTTTGTCGCCATACCGGCTACAGACGCTGGGTTGCGGATCAAGTCCGCAATGACGTAAGGGCAGCACATGACTGAACTGCGCAACGTCGAGGCCGACCTGTCCCGTTTTCGGACACGGGTACTGGTGGCCAGTGTGGCGGTGGTGATCGGCTTTATGCTGATTGCGGCGCGACTGGTTTACCTGCAACTGGTGCGCCACGACGACCTGCTGGAACAGGCCGAGAACAACCGCACGGCGATCGTTCCCATCATCCCGAACCGGGGCCTGATCCTGGACCGCAACGGCATCGTGCTGGCCACCAACTACTCGGCCTACACCCTGGAAGTCACGCCCGCCAAGGTCGCCAACCTGGAGCAGATGCTCGATGAGCTGTCGCAGGTGCTGGAGATATCGCCGCGCGATTGGCGCCGCTTCAAGAAACTGCTGGAAGAATCCAAGAGCTTCGAATCGCTGCCGCTGCGCACGCGTCTGAGCGATGAAGAAGTGGCGATATTTGCCGCCCAGCGCTACCGCTTTGCCGGCGTCGAAATCAAGGCCCGGTTGTTTCGCAATTACCCCTATGGCGAACTGGCCAGCCACGTCATCGGCTACATCGGCCGCATCAACCCATCGGAGAAGGAAAAGCTCGACGAATCCGAGGACGAGGCCAACTACCGCGGCACCGAGTACATCGGCAAGCTCGGCGTCGAGCAAAGTTTCGAGACCCAGTTGCACGGCAACACGGGCGTCGATTCGGTCGAGACCTCGGCCGGCGGACGCGCCATGCGCAAGCTTGGCAGCAGCCCGGCAACACCGGGCAATACGGTGCGGTTGTCAATCGACATCAAGCTGCAGAATATGGTGGAAGAGCTGTTTGGCGACCGGCGCGGCGCATTGGTGGCGCTCGACCCCAAAACCGGCGAGATTCTCGCTTTTGTCAGCAAGCCGACCTTCGACCCGAATCTGTTTGTCGAAGGCATCGACAGCGAGAACTGGCAGTCTCTCAATGAATCACCGGATAAACCGCTGCTGAACCGTGCCTTGCGCGGCACCTACCCGCCGGGCTCCACCTACAAGCCTTTCATGGCGCTGGCAGCCCTGGAGACCGGCACGCGCAAACCCGAGCAGTCGTTTGCCGACCCCGGTTTCTTCATGCTCGGCAACCACCGCTTCCGGGACGACAAGGAAGGCGGGCACGGCACGGTCAACATGTACAGCTCGATCGTGCAGTCCTGCGACACCTACTACTACATCCTGGCCAACGACCTGGGTGTCGATACCATCCACGACCAGATGCAGCGCTTCGGCTTTGGCGAACTGACCGGCATCGACATCTTCGGCGAGGTGCGCGGCCTGCTGCCCTCGACCGAATGGAAGCGCAAAGCCTACAAGCGCGCCGACCAGCAGAAATGGTATGCCGGCGAAACCATCTCGCTGGGCATCGGCCAGGGCTACAACAACTTCACCATGCTGCAACTTGCGTCGGCCACCGCCACGCTGTCCAACAATGGCGTCAAGATGAAGCCGCACCTGGTCAAGGAGGTGGTCGACATCATGACCCATGCACCGACCACCACCATTGCGGAAACGATGGGCGAAGTCATTGCCAAAGCGGCCAACATTGCCATCATCAAGAATGCCATGATGGGCGTCAACATCGAGGGCACCTCGGCCGCAGCGTTTCGCGGAGCTACCTACACCAGTGGCGGCAAGACCGGAACGGCTCAGGTGGTGCAGATCAAGCAGAACGAAAAATATGTCGCGTCGAGAACGGACGAGCGTTTTCGCGACCATGCGCTGTTCACCGCGTTTGCACCGGCTGAAGAGCCGAAGATTGCGCTCGCCATGGTGCTTGAAAATGCAGGCTTCGGCTCGCAGAATGCGGCCCCCATCGCGCGCCGCATTTTTGACTACTGGCTGCTCAATCAGTACCCGAGCCTGGAGGATATGGCCGCTGTGCAAAAAGCCCAGGCGCCGGCGCCAATTGGCAAGCCGCGCAGCATCGCCGAAGTGCCCTGGCCACCGGCAGGGCGTTGATCCCCGACGGTGTCATTGCGGGCTTGACCCGCAATCCATGGCTCGCGTAGCACTGGATCCCGGATCAGGTCCGGGACGACAATCCGTACACTGATTTCAGCGCAAAAACGCGTCGTAGCCGGTCTTGATGATCAGGGCCATCACCACCAGGATGAAGACCGCACGCACAAAGCCGGTTCCATGTTTGAGCGCCATCCGTGTGCCCAGCAGGCTGCCCAGCACGTTGGCCAGTGCCATCGCCAGCACAAAGTGCCACCATACATAGCCCTTGAGCACGAACAGGATCAGGGCCGCGCTGTTGGTGGCGGTGTTGATCAGTTTGGCTGACGCGGAGGCGTTCAGGAAGTCGTATCCCAGCAGGCGCACGAACAGAAACACCAGAAAGCTGCCGGTGCCAGGGCCGAAGAAGCCATCGTAAAAGCCGATCACCGCGCCAATTGCCGATGCCAGCAAGGATTCTGTCAGGCCCGAAAAACGCGGCGCGTGGGTGCGCCCCATTTCCTTCTTGATCAAGGTGTAAATCAGCACTGCCAGCAGCACCAGAGGCAAGGCCTTGCGCAGGTAGGTTGGCGACAGCACCGTGACCAGCCAGGCACCAGCGAAGGAAGCCAGAAAACCAGCCAGCGCTGCCGGCAGCAGGGCGGCCCAGCGCAACTCGACACGGCGACCGTATTGCCAGGTTGCCATCGCCGTGCCCCAGACCGAGGCACCCTTGTTGGTTCCAAACAGACTGGCCGGATGGGCGGCCGGAAAAGTGGCAAACAGGGCTGGCACCAGAATCAGGCCGCCGCCACCAACGATCGAGTCCACAAAACCGGCCAGCAGCGAGGCCAGCGAAACAATCAGCAATTCCATGCCGCCATTGTCCCATCCCGCATGGGACGAAAAAAAGCACCGGGGTTGCCGGTGCCAGTTCTCATTCTTCTTCGATTTCAATGCCTCTGCGTACTGTCTCCAGGGCCTTTCTCCATCAGCGCATCGGGTGGACCCGCCGACGATTGCGGCCAATGTACCCGTCAAACCGGGTCGGCAACATCCGGACTTACCCTTTCAGGACATACCCTTGTCAGCCCGGGCCGCATCCTCCACGATCCACTGCGCGGCCTTTTCCGCAATCATCAGGGCCGGCGAATTGGTATTGCCGCTGGTGATCATCGGCATCACGCCGGCATCCACCACACGCAAACCGGCGATCAGGCCGCCGGGGCCGCGCACGCGCAGTTTCGAGTCCACCACCGCCAGCGGGTCGTCGGAACGGCCCATCTTGGTCGTGCCCACCGGGTGAAAGATGGTGGTGGCGATGTCGCCGGCGAGCCGGGCCAGTTCCTGGTCAGTCTGGTACTGCACGCCAGGCTTCCACTCCACGGGTTGGTATTTGGCCAACGCCGGCTGCGCGACGATGCTGCGCGTCAGCCGCAGCGAATCAGCCGCCACTTTGCGGTCGGCGTCGGTACTGAGGTAGTTGGGCGCGATGGCTGGCGCGTCTTGAAAGCGAGCGCTCTTGATCTGGACCGTGCCACGGCTGGTCGGGTTCAGGTTGCAGACACTGGCCGTGAAGGCGTTGAAGCTGTGCAGCGGTTCGCCAAAGGCCTCCAGACTCAGGGGCTGGACGTGGTATTCGATGTTCGGATAGGGCTGCGCCGCGTCGCTGCGCGTGAAGGCGCCAAGCTGAGACGGCGCCATGCTCATCGGGCCGCTGCGCTTCAAGGCGTACTCCATGCCGATCATGGCCTTGCCCCAGAGCGTGCTGGCCTGCGTGTTGAGCGTCTTGACCCCCTCAACTTTGTAGACCGAGCGGATCTGCAAATGGTCTTGCAGGTTGGCACCGACACCGCTCGCGTCGTGCACAACGGCAACGCCGTGCTGCTGTAGCAAGGCAGCCGGGCCAATGCCCGAGAGTTGCAGGATCTGCGGCGAGCCGATGCTGCCGGCACACAGGATGACCTCGGCAGTGGCGCTGGCCGCGACCATCTCATGGTTGACGCAGACCTGCACGCCGCTGCAGCGCTGCGTGCCGTCACTGCGAGTTTCGAAGAGCAAGCGCGCGACCTGGGCTGCGGTCCACATCTCGAAGTTGGGTCGGCCGTAGCAGGTTGGCCGCAAGAAGGCCTTGGACGTGCTCCAGCGCCAGCCCTGCTTCTGGTTGACCTCGAAGTAGCCGACACCTTCGTTGTCGCCCCGATTGAAGTCGTCGGTGGGCGCAATGCCGGCCTGCTGTGCGGCCTGCGCAAACGCGTCGAGCACATCCCAGCGCAGCCGCTGTTTCTCGACGCGCCATTCGCCGCCGGCGCTGCGGTGACGCAACAACTTGGCGTAGGCCTGCGCCTCGTCCTGCAACAGCTCGGGCAAGACGCCGCGCGCGCCATGCGCAGCGCTGGCGCCCTTGTAATGGTCTTCGTGCAATTTGAAGTACGGCAGCACTCTGTCCCAGGCCCAGCTTACATCGCCCGTGATGCGGGCCCACTGGTCATAGTCGCGCGCCTGGCCGCGCATGTAAATCATGCCGTTGATGCTGCTGCAGCCGCCCAAGGTCTTGCCGCGCGGGTAGCGCAGCGCACGGCCGTTCAGGCCCGCGTCCGGCTCGGTGCTGTAGAGCCAGTCAGTGCGCGGGTTGCCGATGCAATACAAGTAGCCGACCGGAATGTGGATCCAGTGGTAGTCGTCTTTGCGCCCGGCCTCGATCAGCAGCACGCGCTTGGTCGCATCGGCCGACAAGCGATTGGCCAGCAGGCATCCAGCCGTGCCAGCGCCGACGATGATGTAGTCGAAAGTGGTGCTCATTGCCCGGCCCAGTTCGGCTTGCGCTTTTCCTGGAACGCTTTTTGTCCTTCTTTGGCGTCTTCGGTCAGCGTGAACAAGGCGATCTGGCTCTCGGTGAAAGACATCGCCTGCTCGAACGCCATTGCCTCAACACCCTTGAGCGTGTACAGGCCGCGCCGGATGGCGGCCGGTGATTTGTCGAGCAGGCGCTCGAGCAGCCACTGCAGTTTGGCGTCGACATCGTCGTCAACGTAATTGACCAACCCGACTTCGAGCGCCTGAGCCGAGCTGATTGGCTCGCCGGTCAAGCACATCTCATTCAAGGTACGCCGCGGAATCAAATGCTGCAGCACGCTGAGTACCTGGGCCGGAAAGACGCCAACCTTGACTTCAGGCAGACCAAACACCGCATGGCGCGCCGCCACCGCCATGTCGCACATCGACATCAGGCCCATGCCCCCGGCCATGCAGGCGCCATTCACGCGGGCAATCAAGGGCACGCAACTGGCACGTGCCACGCGCAGCAGATTGGCCAAGTGGCCATGCGGCTCGGAATAGTCGGTAGTGAAGGCCTTGGCCGACTGCAGGTCAGCGCCAGCGCAAAAGGCCTTGAAACCGGCGCCGGTGATGACGATGGCACGAATGCCGCGCTCGCCCTGGGCCGCCGAAATGGCCTGCGCCATGGCGGCCAGCACGGCGTGGCTCATCGCATTGCGGCGTTCCTCGCGGTTGATGGTCAGCCACAACACAGCGTCGCGTTGCGTCACGAGTAATTCCGGCGTTGATGAAGAAATGATCTGGCTCAAGCTGTGTCTCCTGTTGCAATCTGTGGAATCATTTTGCCGCAAGCAAGCCGCCCCCGGCAGTACCATGCGTGACTACACTTATCAATCCGCGTCTAAATTTAAGCGCATTGTGATTGAACCTAGATTCGGCTTCAGTTGAGCGCACCGCCATGACGGAAGACACGCCACACATCACACGCCAGACCACGCCGGCCGGGCCAGCCCTGCGCCTGTCGGGCTGCTGGACCGCCGCACGACTGGCCGAGCCTGCTACCTGGCCCCGGATTGAATCGGACCTGGCGACTTGCTGCGCTGCGGGAACCGAGACCTGGCACTGGGATTTGAATGAGCTGCAACGGCTCGACCATACTGGCGCGCAAGTGCTGTGGAACGCTTGGGGCCACCGCTGGCCAGACCAATTACTGCTGACACCAACCCAGCGCAGCATGCTGAGCCGCGTTGCCAGCTACACGCAGGTGCCGCCGGCGCCAAGCCGGACCACGCTCTGGCAGCTCTTTCTGGCCCTCGGTGCCTTCGTCTGGGTCGTGCTCGACCACCTCAAATACGCGGTGCGCCTGACCGGGCAACTGGCACTCGACTGCGTGAAGCTGGCCGCCGCACCGGCCAAGGGGCCGTGGCGCGATGTCTCGGGCCACTTGTACCGCATCGGTGCCACCGCGCTGCCGATCACGGCGCTGGTCGGTTTTCTGATTGGCGTGGTGCTGGCCTACTTGATGTCGCAGCAGTTGCGTCAGTTTGGCGCCGATGCCTTCATCGTCAACATTCTGGGCGTGGCGCTGATTCGCGAACTTGGGCCAGTGCTGGCCGCGATCCTGATCGCCGGGCGCTCCGGCTCGTCAATCACAGCGCAAATCGGCGTCATGCGCGTGACCGAAGAACTCGATGCCATGCGTGTCATGGGCATTGCCAAAGGCTATCGTCTGGTTCTGCCACGCGCCATCGCCATGGCTATCGCCATGCCCTTGCTGACGGTCTGGACCACGCTGGCGGCGCTGCTCGGTGGCATGCTCGCGTCAGACTTGGTCATGGGCGTAACGCCGGCTTATTTCTTCGAAGCGCTGCCGCGCGCGGTGCGGGTCTCGAACCTGACGCTGGCGGTCTGCAAATCGGTCGTCTTCGGCCTGCTGATCGCCCTGATCGGCTGCCACTTCGGCCTGCGCGTCAAGCCCAACACGGAAAGCCTGGGGCGCGGCACAACGGCCTCGGTGGTGATCTCGATCACCATGGTGATTCTGGTGGACGCGCTGTTTGCCGTTGTTTTCAAGGACGTCGGCCTGTGAACCCAGCAACCCCGCCCATCGTCGTCGAGATCGAAAAACTATGGTCGGTTTTCCGCAGCGCCGGGCAGGTCTCGGTGATTCACAAGAACCTGGACCTACGCATCGAGGCCGGCGAGCTGCTGTCCATTGTCGGCGGCTCCGGCAGCGGCAAGACCGTGCTGCTGCGCCAGATCCTGGGACTGGAAACGCCGGCGCGCGGCAAGGTCACGGTGCTGGGCCAGCCGGCCTCGCAGATGGGTGCCGAGGGTGCATCCAGCCGCGTCGGCATGCTGTTTCAGCACGGCGCCCTGTTCTCGGCCTTCACCGTGCTGGAGAACATTGCGTTTCCGCTGCGCGAACTCAGGACGCTGCCGCGCAGCCTGGTGCGCGATGTCGCCATGGTCAAGTTGCAGATGGTTGGACTCGACCCCGCGCAGGCGCACAAGATGCCGGCCGATCTGTCGGGTGGCATGGTCAAGCGCGTGGCACTGGCGCGGGCACTGGTGATGGACCCGCCGCTGCTGCTGCTTGACGAACCCACCGCTGGGCTCGACCCCGACAGCGCCGACGCCTTTTGTTCGCTGTTGCAGTCGCTGCACCGCGAACTCGGCCTGACGGTGGTCATGGTCACGCACGATCTGGACACCTTGTTCGAACTCAGCACCAGCATTGCCGTCGTCGCCGAGCGGCATATCATTGTCAGCGGCACACCGGCCCACGTGATGGCCTGCAAGCATCCGTTTGTGCGTGAATTCTTCCTGGGTGAGCGCGGTCAGCGCGCCGCCTCCCTGTTGCACAAACCGCGCCCAGCAGTGTAGAAAGAAAGCCTCGCACCTAAAACCATGGAAAACAAATCCCACGCTCTGGCCGCCGGCGCCTTTGTGCTGCTGCTGGCGGCACTGCTGATCACACTGGCGGTCTGGCTGACGCGCGACTCGCGCGAAATGCGCGTATATGAACTCGCCAGCACGGACGAAGTCACCGGCTTGCAGCCCCAGGCTTCGGTGCGCTTCAAGGGGGTGACGGTGGGCAAGGTCACCCACATCGGCTTCGACTCCAAGGCCGGCGGCCAAGTACTGATCCGCATCGCCATTGACGACAGTGCGCCCATCACCCGGTCCACCTTTGCTTCTCTGGGCTTTCAGGGCGTCACCGGGCTAGCCTTCGTGCAACTCGACGACAGCGGCGAGTCCAAGGTGGCGCTGGCGCCGGGCGGGGCTGCGGCCGACAGCATTCCGATGCGTCCGGGCTTGATGTCCAAACTGTCGAGACAAGGCGAAAAAATCCTGCACCAGATGGAGGAAAGCAGTGTCCGCATCAACCAGTTGCTCAGTGTCGAGAACCAGAAGGCGCTGACCACCACCATCGGCAGCATGGGCCAGGCGGCAGATCGCCTGGGACGCCTGGCCAGCGACGCCGGCCAGGCGTTACCACCTCTGGTGCAGGATGCCAAAGTCTCGTTGCAGACGCTGAAAGACACCTCGCTGCGGGTCGGCGACAGCGCCGACGAGGCGCGTGCCTCGGCGCGGGCCTTCCGAACAGTCAGCGAGCGCATGAACGAAGCAGGCGGCACGCTCGACCAACTCAGCGCTGGCGCCGAGACCCTGGTCAAGACCGGGCAAACGCTCAACAGCGCCACCCTGCCACGCGTCAACCGCGTGGCCGACGAGGCGGCGCGCAGCGTGCGCCAGTTGGGCCACACCTTGGGCAGCGTCGGGGACAACCCGCAATCCCTGATTTTTGGCAACGCGCCGATCCCGCCCGGCCCGGGGGAGTTCGGTTTCTCTGCGAACCCGCTCAGACCATGAACAAGCCCCTGACATCCGTCGCTCGACGCGCCACTCGCCTCGGCGCGGGCGGCATTTGCATTGCCTTGCTGCTGAGCGGCTGCGCCATGCCAGCCCCGGGCGCACGCCCAGCGGTTTACGACTTTGGCCCCGGCCCCCTGAATACTGCCGCCAGCCGCACTGACGCCAGGCTGCCCGCCCTGGTGCTCGAAATGGTCGAGGCCAATCCGGCGCTCGACGGTACGGCCATGCTGTACCGCCTGGCCTACACCGACAGCCAGCAACTGCGGCCCTATGCGCTGGCGCGCTGGAGCATGACGCCGACCCAGTTGCTGGGCCAACGGCTGCGCGACACCCTGGGCCAGCGCCATACCGTGCTCAGGCCCGGCGATGAAACCATAGCTTCCGAAACGCCCGCGCGACAGCGACCGCTCGCATTGCGGATCGAACTCGAAGAATTCAGCCAACTCTTCATGGCACCCGGCGACAGCGTCGGCCTGCTGCGACTGCGCGCCACCGTGGTCCAAATCGACGCCCGCGCTACGCCCTTGGTGGCGCAGCGCAGCTTCACTGTTCAGCGCAACGCAGCCAGCGCCGATGCCCCGGGCGCTGCGCGCGCCCTGAGCGCGGCCACCGACGCGGCGCTACAGGAGCTGGACCAATGGCTGCAGGAACTGGGACGGCCATAGCCCGTATACAGTCCCGGAGAACACGGGATGACTACCGAATAGCCTGTTAAGCGCCAAAGCGCAAGACCTTCTTGCGACCCCATTGCAACACTGGCAAAAACACAACACCCCGAGCGAAAACCACAACAAATCGTTTGATATAAATCAATCAGAAACGATACGATTGAATTTCAGCAATCCAGTAAGAGATAGCCGTTTATCCTAGCGCCCAGGTCTATCTTGGGAAAGTCCCGGGTATTTTTTTGACCAATCGAACCACAAACTGAAAGGCTTTGACATGAAATTCGCACAAATTCTGGTCCCCGTCGCCATGGCTGTACTCGCCGTCTCATCCACCAGCGCCATGGCCGTGGACGCCGATGCAGCGGCAGCGCTGTTCAAGAAGAACGATTGCAGCAAATGCCACTCGGTCGACAAGGCCAAGAAGGGTCCGGCCCTGAAGAAGGTTGCCGCCAACTACAAGGGCAAAGCGGACGCACAAGCCAGCATCATCAAGGCCATCACGACCGGCCCCAAGGTCAAACTGGACGACGGCTCGCAAGAAGATCACAAGGTCATCGACACCAAAGATCAGGCTGCGCTGAAGAACATTGCCGACTGGATTCTTGCGCAGTAATAACTGACTTGTTCCATTGAGCGCGTGGTGATTCAAGAAATCAGGATTGAACTGCAAAGGTAACGGTGTTGCGCGAATGGCTTTGGGCCGTTCCTGGCATGTCGTTCAACCAAGAAAAGACGACGGAGAAGAAATGAAACATTCATTGGCTCGATGGAGCACAGGCTTTCTGACATTGGTGGCGCTCGCCGGTTGCGGCGGCGGCAATGGCAACGGGGTAACACCGGTGCCGCCTGTGGTTCCGGTTGTCGCCGCCAATAGCGCAATCGCCACAGCCAGTAAGCTGGCCGCCAACGACAGCGCGACCAACGCGGCAGCACCCTTCACGGTGCTGCAAAGCGCAGGCATAACGGCCGTGAGCATCGGCAGTCCGGCCAAGGTCAACTTTGCCGTTTTCTCCGACGGCAACGTCAAGGCTGACCTGACCATCGCCAACCTCAGCGTCGCAATCGCCAAACTGGTGCCCGGCAGCAACGGCAACCCGGATCAGTGGGTCAACTACATATCCAGACAAGAAATTGCCACGAGCACCGTTGGCCCAGGCGGCCAAGCAGTTTTGCCCACAGCTTGGCAAGCTACAACCGATCCAAAGCAGACTGATGCAGCCTTGCTCGCGGGCCAATTGGTCTACAACGCTGACGGCTATTACACCTACACATTCAGATCTGACCCGACAAATCCGACGTGGTCGGAGACCATCAACAAGGTTCCCTATTCCACCCACGGCATCGTTTTTGAACGTGGCTTGACGCATCGCCTTGCCATTCAGCTCAGCTACACGAATGCGGCCGGCGCCACGGTACTGGTCAATCCGTACATTGATTTCACAATCGATGCCAGTGGCAATTCGGTGCTGGTCACCGACCCCACCAAGATCCGCAAGATGACCGATGTCGCGTCCTGCAATGGTTGCCATGACAAACTGGGCCTGCACGGCGGCGGGCGCGTCGATACGCAGTACTGCGTGATGTGCCACAACCCCGGCACCACCGATGCGAACAGCGGCAACGTGCTGACGCTGGCCACCATGGTGCACAAGATCCATGCCGGCAAGCGGCTTTACAGCCAGTTGGCTGCCG
This sequence comes from uncultured beta proteobacterium, assembly GCA_903920695.1. GTDB lineage: Bacteria > Pseudomonadota > Gammaproteobacteria > Burkholderiales > Burkholderiaceae_C > Rhodoferax. Next base: position 22,635 of record CAIXNB010000113.1, on the reverse strand, counting down.
GCGGTGAGGACTACACCATTTGGGGCTATCAAAACAGCAAGAACAGCTATGCCGACGTCGGCTTCCCGCAGGACCTGCGCAATTGCACCGTCTGTCATTCGAGCGCCAATCCCGCAACCCCACAGGGCGACAATTGGAAGACCCAACCCAGCCAGAGCGCCTGCCTGACCTGCCACGCCAACAACAGCGGTTCGGACTGGGACACCAGCCACAAACCCATCGCGGGCACACTGGTCGCAGCCAACGCGCCGGCCAAGGCACTGAGCAACCAGCAATGCGTCCGTTGCCACGGCGCCGGCTCGGTCCTCTCTGCAGAAAGCGTGCATTGGAACCAGGTTCAAATCAATGCTGCCAAGTACATGATGAATATCGAAAGCGTCGCCTTCAACGACACGAGCGACCACAAGACCCGCAGCGTGACGGTCAAGTATTTCCTGTCCGATCCGACCAATAGCAACGCCACCTACAACCTGGTGACGTCGGACTGCACCGGCAGCAGCACCATCACCTGCGCCAACACCACCAGGTTCGGCAACCTGCGCTTCTACCTCGCCTACCAGAACATGGTCGGCCAGACCGACACCGTGACGGAATATTCGGCCTACAACAACGGCGGCAGCAGCGCCAACGCCTACGCCTACAAGGGCAGCAATGACGGCAGCAACCACTACACGGTCAGCATCCCCGTGCCGGATGACAGCGCGATTGCCGTCGCCAAAGGCACGGCCCGCGTGATCAGCATCGGCCAGGTCGTCGAACACCAACTGGCTGCAATGTCCGGAACCAATCCACGGCCCGAGGTGACGCCAACCGTGCTGGCCAACATCGGCGTCCAACACACCTTCAAGGAACTCGCGCTCTCCGGCACGCTGCAAGCGCGCCGCGTGATTGTCAGCAACGACAAATGCAATGTCTGCCACGGACTGCTTGGAACCACTTCCAGCTCCAATATCTTGCCCAATGCCTTCCACGGCGGAGCCCGCAATACCGTCGAGGCCTGCGTGGTCTGCCACGATGCGAATCGGATGTCCAGCACCATCATGACCAATGGCCTGGCGCTCAATGAGTCCTACCAGTTCAAGCGCATGATCCATGGCATCCATGGCAACAGCAAGCGCACTTTTCCGTTTACACATGGCAACACGGTTGTGGGCAACTTCTGCAATCCGGCCAATACCAGCGCCCTTGCCTTAGCAGCCTGCAATGGCACTCTGAAGCTTCTCTCCAGCGTTGAAAACTACGCTGCCGAGGTCGCCTGGCCAGGGGTTGGCGCCAGCACTGGCATTAGCATCAACTGCGACGCCTGCCACGTCGACAACTCTTACATGCGTGACCTGAGTCCGCTCGGTGCTGTCGTCAAGAAAGACACCGGCGTGACCGACCCAGCACTGTGGAAGGTGATATCGCCCAAGGCCGCCACCTGCACTTCGTGCCACGATTCCCCGACGGCACAGACGCACGTCATCAATTTTGGTGGCGCCACCTATGGCAGCCGCACACAGGCCGATGTTGGCACCCTGCTGCCGGTTGTCACTGCTGTGCCGCGCGAATCGTGTGACGACTGCCATGGCAGCGGCGGCGCCAAGAGTGTGGACCTCGTCCACCATCTGAAATAACCATGCACAGCCACGCGTCGGTAACTGTTTTGAAGGGATTTGGGATGCGAATCAAAAGTTCAATGGCCATCTTCGGCCTGTGCCTGGCCGGCTTGCTCGGACCGTTTGGGTCAGTCCAGGCCGCCGATGAAGTAGGCGCCAAACTGTGTCAGACCTGTCATGACGAAGACGACCGGCCCGACATCAGTAAAACCGCGCACGGATTCACCGCTGATGCACGCGTGCCCGATTGCATCAGCTGCCACGGCGCAAGCCCGACGCACGCGAAAAAGCCGCCGGGCGTACCGACGCAACCCAAGCCGGACCGCATGTTTACCAAAAAGTCGCCGCTGTCAGCGCGTGAGCGCAGCGCCGCCTGCCTGAGCTGCCACGTCAATGACAGCAAGCGTGCCCTGTGGACCGGCAGCCAGCATGACGCAGCCGATGTGGCTTGCAGCAGCTGCCACAAGATTCACGACAACCACGACGCAGTACGCGACCGTGCAACCCAGGCCGAGGTTTGCTACACCTGCCACAAGGAGCAGCGCGCCCAGATGAACCGGCCTTCGCATCACCCCGTGCCCGAGGGCAAGATGGTTTGTTCTGATTGCCATAACCCGCATGGCTCGGCCGGTCCGAAACTGCTCAAGCGTGACAGCGTCAACGACACCTGCTACACCTGCCACGCTGAAAAACGCGGTCCGTTCGTGCACCAACATGATCCGGTTACCGAAGATTGCAGCAATTGCCACACGGTGCACGGCAGCGTGGTGTCGCCCATGCTCAAAATGCGTCCCCCGCTTCTCTGCCAGCAGTGCCACACGCCGCACGCAACCGGCAAGGTTGGCGCCATCGGCGTGCCGGCGGTCGGCACAAGTGGCAAGAACACCAACAATCTCTGGCAAGGCCGCAGCTGCCTGAACTGCCACACGCAGATTCACGGCTCCAACAATCCGTCGAGCACCAATTCGACGTTACCGCTATTCATGCGCTGAGGCACGGAGAAAAATGATGAGCACATCGGTTTTTTCATTTCACTTTCGGCGCAGCGCAGTGGCCGTGGCGGCAACTGCCGTCTGCTTGACAGCACTGGCGCAGAGCGCGGGTGCGCAAACGATCATCAGCGTCGGCGCAGGTGCCGTCAGCGGCAGCAGCGCTGACCGTGCGCTGTTTGGCCAGTACAACGGTCTGGGAGCAGATCGCAATGCAGTCGGGATTCTGGGCATTGACTACAGCCTGCGCGATCAGGATGCCAGCAAATGGCTCGACATCAAAGGATCAGACCTGCTGGGCCACACGCGCGAACTTGGTCTGGTCTGGAAAGATCCTGGCAGTTGGAAGCTCAACGCCAACTATGGCGAGCTGGTTCGCTACGACCCCAGGACCATCAACACCGGACTGGTCGGCGCCGGCTCCACCACGCCGCAGGTCGTGCCGATTGCAGAAGGCACGGGCAATGACCTGGCACTGCAGACCAAACGCACCAGTCTGGGTCTGGGTCTGACCAAGATCATCAGCCCGGCATGGCAGTTAGCACTGGACCTCAAGACCGAGAAGAAAGAAGGCTCACGCTTCTTTGGCGTTGGCATGAACTGCCCGTCCGTGATTGCGCTGACGGAATGTGGCAGCAACACCGGCTGGGCACTGCTGATGCTGCCCGAGCCGATCAATGCCAGCACCAGCCAGGTCGAAGCCCGCGTCAATTACGCCACAGCGGGTCTGCGCTTCAGCCTGGGCTATTACGGCTCGTTCTACCGCAACAACAACACCACGCTCAACCCGAACGTACCCGGCAGTCTAAACATCAATAGCCTTGTACCCAACGCTGGGCTAATTGGCATTCTCAATCAGCCGCTGGCGCTGGCGCCGGACAACCAGGCACACCAGTTCGATCTGAGCGGCAGCTACGACCTGGCCCCCAGCACGCGAGCGACCTTCAAGATTGCCCGTGCCATTGCCACGCAAAGCCTTAACTTCTTGAGCGCCGGGTTGACCGGCGCGCCAACCGGTGTTACGAACCTGGGCGGCGAGGTGGCCACCAATCTGGCCAAGCTCAGCCTGACATCGCGCCCGATGCACCAACTCTCGCTACTGGCCGACTGGCGCTACGAGAACAAGCAGGACAACACACCGACTGCGTACTACAACGCCGAAGGGCCTCTGCTTTACACCAACCAGACTTTCCCGAACCGCAAGAACAAGGGCAAGCTGCAAGCCAGTTGGCAGTTTGACAGCGTCTATCGCGGCACGCTTGGCGCCGACTATGAGGCCATTGACCGCGGTGTCTTCAACGCCACCAGCGCCATTGCCGGTGTCAGCGCCCTGCGGCAAGAAACGACAGAGACCGGTGTTCGCGCCGAAGTGCGGCGGCGCCTGGCCGACAACGCCAGCGGCGCAGTGACCGTCTCCAGCAGCCGGCGCACCGGCTCAAACTGGCTGCGGGACAACAATGGCCTGGGCGTAACCGAAGTTACCGACCCGACCAATCCGATACTGGGCCTGCCAACGACTGCGATCCTGCCGCCAACACTGGCTGACCGCAAGCGCAACAAGGTCAAGCTCTTTGCCGACTGGCAAGCCAGCGAGGAACTGACGCTGCAATTCAACGCTGAAGGCGGCAAGGACCAGTTCAGCGTGCCCACGGCCTACGGCCTGCAGGACAGCGGCATGAATCTGTTCAGCGTTGACTGGACCTATACCGTATCCGACAACTGGGGCTTCAATGGCTACCTGTCGCGTGGTCAGCAAACTGTGAATCAGGCCCTTCCAGCGGGCTACCTGATGGCCTTCAATGACACCAGCCTCAACGCCAGCGTCGGTTTCACCGGCAAGGCCAACGCCAAGCTTGAACTCGGCGGCAACCTGCTCTTTGTTAATGACAGAAGCGTCTTTACCCAAGGGCTTGACGCCAGTGCCGACGCCTACAGTGCCATGCTGCTGGCCACGACCGGCGGCCTGCCAGACATCGTGTACCGCCAGACCGCACTCAAACTGTACGGCAAGTACGCGCTGGACAAGACCTCGTCGGTGCGCGTTGATCTGATCCACCAGCGCAACAGCATCAACGACTGGGCCTGGCCCTTTGCCTACTCGGACGGCACCACGGTGACGCAACAGCCAAACCAGAATGTCAGTTTCATCGGCGTGAGCTACAGCTACCAGTTGCCCTAAACGTCAAGACTAATTCGCAAGCCGCATCTCCACACGGAGATGCGGCTTTTTACTTTTGCCAATGGCGTTGTAATCGTTTCGCGCATCGTTTCATCACCTTGCGCGAAACGCGTCTTTAACGGTTCGGTTAATCGTTTCATGGTGACACCAGACATTCTCACCGCCTTGCGCCTACACGGGCGCCTGCAGGCGGACGAACTCCTCAAATCGCTCGGCTGGAGCTGACCTACGCGGAAGGCTGCGCCGCCGAGTTCCTCGCAGACTTCGACTGGCCGCTGGATCAGGACATGGAGGCGGGCTGGTTCGACGGCCTACTCTATCCACTCAACAACATGCGACCGCAAAGTTTCCTCGGCCGCAACTTCGCACGCCAGCACGCCGAAATGCTGCTGGTTCCTGTGGACCCAACAGCCTGGTCCGATGACTATGCACTGCATGCGATGTCGCTGCTGGGTGTCGACCTGCCGGGCAACCTTATCGTTGGCGCGCCAGCTTGCCGTCAATGGCTAGCGCGGCTGCAGGATGCCCGCTTAGGCCGCGGCGATGCGCCGGTGCCAGAGCACACGGTGGAGCAGGTCTACGCCAGCTTGGCCGAGACCACCATGGCCCAGGGCGTCGTGGGTTCCTCAGCCGGCGATGAGTTCCCAAAGTTCACAGCCATGCGCCAATTCAGCGACGCACGGGTTCAGCATGTGATCGTCAAGTTTTCTGGCTCCAACGACTCTGCCGACACGCAGCGCTGGGCCAACCTGCTGGTGTGTGAGCACCTGTCCAGCCTTACGCGGCCAACGCACCTGGGCATCGGTGCGGCAAGCGCGGCCATCGCGTTCTGGCAGGTGGCCACGGCCGACCAACGTATCAGCGCCGGTTTTCGGGCCATCTGCGCCGACAACGCAGCGGTCCTGCATAAGCTGATGTTGCGTTGGTCTGATCCACCAACGCAAGGGGATCAACGACTGGGCCTGGCCATTTATGTACTCGGACGACACCACGGTGACACAGCAAGCGAACCAGAACGCCAATTTCATCGGCGTGAGCTACAACTACCAAATGCCGGCGTGCCAACGCTGCAGCCGCTACGGTACCGCCCACCCCCAAGTCCAATAGCCCGCGAAGTTGCCAATCCTTTCGATGGCTATTTCTTATGTCCATGTAAAACCATCTTTTTCAGCGCCTTAACTGTGCCGAACTTGATCTAGAACAACCTATTTACACCACCGCACAGGGAAAATGCCCGAGTGTTAAGTGTGTGTAAAGTGACAGTTCCAGTCTTTAACGTCAACGCCTAAGGAGGCAATAGTGAACCTTTCAACTCCGTCGACAAAAAATCGACATTCCCCTCTTTGGACCAAGCTCGCTGCTGCGAGCCTGCTGTCCATCGCCATCGCCGGTTGCGGCGGTGGTAGTGATGGCGCTACTGGCGCTGCCGGTGCCACTGGCGCTACTGGCGCTACTGGCGCTACTGGTGCCACTGGCAATAATGGCAAAGACCTCGTCAATGTGACGAGCGCCGGCAGCAATACAACGCCGGCAACGGCGGCGGCAGCGGCTGCCTGGGCCGCGCTTGCGCCGCAAGTTGCTGTGCAAGGTGTCACCATTGCCAGTCCGCCGGTCGTACGCTTCACGGTCAAAGACGCCGCTGGCAACCCCATTGTCGGTCTGGGCAACAAGTCCCAAAACACCGCCACAGCCACCGTCGCCAGTCTGACCAATATTGCCTTCACCTTGGCAAAGCTGGTCCCCGGCACCAACAACGAACCCAGCAAGTGGGTCAGCTACCTGGTGACCAAGCCGGTTACCGTTGCACAAGCAGCAGGCACGATTGCCGCTGCTGATTCCTGCAACAAGACCGCCACGACGGCTGCCACCTGGTGCGGTACATTCCCCACCACCGATGCCCAGGGTACCCTGGTCGACAACGGTGACGGCAGTTACGTCTACACCTTCTATCGCGATGTCAAGGCGGTAAAAGATGTTGTCGCGAGCCTGACGGATTCGACCGACGGTCTGGCCAAGAAAGCCGACCTGGGCGACCTCACCTTTGACGCAACCCTGACCCATCGTCTGGGCATTCAAATTGGTGGCGCGGCACCTGGCACGGGCTCCAACACGTTCAATGCTGTGACCAACGCGTCCTACCCCGGCGTCAACATGGTCAACACCGCCAACGCCGTGTATGACTTCCGTCCGGACGGCGCTGCAGTGACCAACACGCGTGACATCGTCAAGATCGAATCCTGCGCTTCCTGCCATGACGGAAAAGTCCTGGCGCATGGTAGCCGCAAGGATCCGAAGTATTGCATGACCTGCCATACTGACCAGATCAAGTACACGTTCAGCGCAGAAGCAACCAGCACCAATGGTGGCCTGACCCTGAACGGCACCACCCGCCCGACCACGGCCATCGTGAACGGTCGCGCACTGGGCAACTTCCCGAACATGGTGCACAAGATCCACATGGGCGAGGAACTGGTCAAGACCGGTTATAACTTCAACGCTGCTGCTGAAGGCAAGTTCAATGAGGTCAGGTACCCGCAGGATCCGGCCAATTGCGCCAAGTGCCACACCGGTACAGCCAGCACAACGGGCGGCAACACCAATGTGACGGCCAACGGCAACAACTGGAAGAATGTTCCGAGCCTGCTGGCTTGCGGCGCCTGCCATGACGGTATCAACTTTGCCGCTGGCACCGGGGTAACTCTGGCAGACCGTGACAAAGACGTGCTAGCCAAGGTTGCGGTCGGAACGACGCAAACCGGTCACATCGGTGGTGCCAAGGCCGACAACGCAACCTGCGTGCTGTGCCATGATGCAACGACGATCCCGGTCTATCACCGCACCAACTTTGCCACGCCGAACAATCCGGTTACCGTGGCAGGTCTGGCCAACTTCGCCTACGACATCAAGAGCGTGACAGTGAACGCCACGACAGGCCAGCCAACGATCACATTCCAGATCAAGAAGGATGGCGCTGTTGTGACATCGCTTGCCGTGCCAACCTTGGTGACGCATGCAACCAGCGGACAGCAGGTTGTGTCGGGCGCTTACGAACCAATCCCCGGCTTTGCCAGTGGCCCAAGCCTGTACGTCGCTTATGGTGTGTCGCAAGACGGTATCACCGCACCGGCTGACTTCAACGTGAACAAGAGCGTTTCGCTGACCAATCTGCTGATCGCCTCCGGTTCACCGAAGGCCGGCAGCTTGAGCAACACCGTGACGAGCGGCGCCTATGTCGCTGATGCCAATGGCTATTTCACAGCTACGCTGACCGGCGACACCGTCGGACAAGCCGCCGGTATTGGCTGCGTTGCACCGGTTGCTCCGGCTACTGCTGCCTGCGTCAACTCGGCCGTAGTGGCTGCACCGCTGGTGATTCCGGCCGGCGCTACGATGGTTACGGGTGCAATCATTGGCTCGTTTACGCAGAAGGGTCTGGCAGGCTATCCGTACACTGCCGCCAACTATTCGGTCAACAATGTTGCTTCGGCGGCCGGCGTTGTCCCGGTTGTTGCCAAAGGAGTCGTTTCTGCCTCTGGCGGCTTGGCTCGTGTGGCAGTGCTCAAGAAATTGGTCGCAACCGGTTACACGGCACGCCGTGTCATCGTCGACTCGGCCAAGTGCAACTCCTGCCACGACCAGCTGGGAACGGCCCCGAACTTCCATAGCGGTGCCCGCAACGACGCGACATCGTGCAACTTCTGCCATAACAATACCCAAGCGAGCGGTGGCTGGTCATCCAACTCCAACACCTTCATCCACGGTATCCATGGCAGCAGCAAGCGCTCGGTCAAATACACATGGCAATCGGCTTTGAACTACGGGACCTTGGGCTATCCGGGCGTGCTGTCGGACTGCAACCAGTGCCACGTGGCCAATGCGGTCAACTACGGTACAACTGGCACGACCCTGCAACCGAACCTGATGTGGCCGACCGTCGCTACAGGAACGACCGGTGCCGCTGGTGCCAGCACCTCGCCCTACATTGCGCAAGCAGCGGGCACCAAGTATGGCCTGGGCTTCAGCTACACCACGCCAGGTCAGGCCTATAGCAGCTACACCCTGCTCGATGGCACCGTGGTGGCCGCAGGAACCGCTGGCGCCACCGGGTATACCCGCCAAGCTGAAGGGGCCACACTGGTCAGTTCGCCAATCAGCTCGGCCTGCTTCTCGTGCCACGACACGGCTGCCGCCAGAGGTCACATGACGACCAATGGTGGTGCCATCTATGAAGCACGCACGACAGCGCTGACCAAGACCGAAGGCTGCCTGGTTTGCCACGGTGCTGGCGCTGCATTTGATGCCGCGATCGTTCACCAGTGATCGACATGAGCTGATCCCGGGTAGGCCGGGGCACGTAGACAAGGTGCCCCGCTAACCTAACCCAACAAAACAACCCGGATACGGCAACGTATCCGGGTTGTTTCTTTTGGTGGCGGCTATGGGCTCACGGCCTTGCAGGCCACGATCTCAGACAGAAAATCCGTTCGACAAGTCTTGATTCTTTTGCACTTGAGAGTGCAGTTTGATCTATCGCAAACATCACCCGGTTCGATAGCAGCGCCCTTGACCTAGGACAAACCCTGAGTGCACCGCCCTCAAGAGAATCGGTATCGGTAAAGGGAGTGTAAAGACAAGTGTGTTTTCTTCAGCATCAACGCCTTAGGAGGGTGTAGTGAAATATTTCGATCTATCAAGCAAGAGTCGGCCATCGCCGCATTGGGTGAAGCTCGCCGCGGCGAGTCTGCTGGCAGTGGCCTTGGCGGGCTGCGGTGGCGGTGATGGGGCTGCGGGCTCGGCCGGAGCCGCAGGCGCAACAGGCGCAACGGGCGCAACCGGTACACCCGGCAAGGACGCGGTTCCAAAAGTGGACGTGGCTTCCCTGACAACCGAGCAATGGGCCAATGCCCAGTTCTCCGGTCTTATTTCCAGCGTGGACATGAGCAAGGGCACACCCGTCGTCAATTTCAAGGTGAACGACGCCAGCGGCAATGCTGTTGTCGGCCTGGCCAACTTCACCATGAAGAGCGCCAATGACACCTACGCGAAATATCCGGTGACGCAATTCCTTATGGCCAAGCTCATTCCGGCAAGCGCCACCGCGCCGAGCCGCTGGGTCAACTACCAGGTAACGACGGTGCCGAGCGTTAGCGCCCCCACCGTAACGGCATCCACGCCTTCGACCGACAACCAGGGTACGCTGGTTGACAATGGCGATGGCAGCTACCAATACACGTTCTATCGCGACATCACCAAGGCAAAAAGCATTGTTGCCGGATTGACGCTGACTGCACCGAAGGTCGCGGCTGATCTGGACGATCTGACTTACGATCCGGCCCTGACGCACCGTCTGGCCATCATCATCGGCGGCGCGGCACGTGGCACGGGTACGGCGGCAACGCACGACCAGAACACGCCCAATGGCGCGGACGGCACACCCACGGTCGCCATGAAGAAGGGCCTCAACCTTTTCTATGACTTCATCCCAGCAACGGGCAAGACCGTGGCAGCAACCGACGCGCAGCGCGAAGTCGTCAGCGTTGCGGCCTGCTTTGAGTGCCACTCGCGCTTCGAGTTCCACGCCGGCGCGCGCCAGGACACGAAACTGTGCGTGACCTGTCACACGGATCAGCGCAAGTTCGGTACCGTCGAAGCGACTACCACCGCAACCGGCTACTCCGGCACCACCAGCAGGATCAATGGTTTTGCGGTTGGCAACATCCCGAACTTCATTCACAAACTGCACATGGGTGAAGAACTGAGCAAGACTGGCTACAACTACGGTGGTATCTTGTTCAACGACACCACCTACCCGCAAGCGATCACCAACTGCGTCAAGTGCCATGATGGCGCCAAGACTGCGCAAGGTGACAACTGGAAGAACGCACCGAACCGACTGGCTTGCGGCGCTTGCCACGACGGCATTAACTTTGCCACTGGCGGTGGCCTGAACATGGCTGGCACTTATGCCGGTCACATCGGCGGCGCCAAGGCGGATGACAAGTTGTGCGCTACCTGTCACGATGCAGTTTCAATTGCCAAGGTCTACCACGTTCCAGTGTTGGCACCAAACGCCAACAACATCTACACAAATCCGGTTAGCGGCAACAACAACACCAACGCGTCTTCCATCGCTTCGGTGAAGACCAACCTGCCAGCCGGTGCGAGCCAGGTGACCTGGGATCTGAAGAGCGTGACGCTGAACGCCAGCGCGCAGCCAGTCTTCACCTTCCGCTACCTCAACGGCGCCACCCCAGTGGTCTTCAACACTTACAGTGCCACCGGAAAGACCGAGATGATGGACAATTTCGTCGGTGGTCCGAGCGCCTATCTGGCCTTTGCTGTACCGCAGGACGGCATTGCGGCGCCAGCTGACTGGAACGCAACCGTAAGCACCTACATCAAGAATGTATGGAGAGGCAGCGGCAAGAACGATGACGGCACTAACATGTCGGCAACAGCCGCCGGAACCTTGACGTTTGACGCGGCCAGCGGCTACTACACGCTCACCTTGACCGGCGTGAAGATTCCGACCACTGCCAAGATGATGATCGGCGGCATCGGCTACACCTACGGATTGTTGACAACACAACCGCTGACGCAGACCAATGTGGCGGGTTATACCTATAACACCACAAACAAGGTCGGCGGCTTGAGTGTTCCGGCCCCGAACGTAACCAAGCTCGTTACCGGCACGCTGCCGACCGGTTTCACTACTGCCACAGCACGTCGCGCCATCGTTGAAAATGCCCGCTGCAACGCGTGCCACCAAGCGCTTGGGGTTTTCACTGCGAGCACCTTCCACGCTGGTCAGCGCAATGATGCGGCAACCTGCACCTTCTGCCACAACGTCAACCGTGTCAACAGCGGCTGGGGTGTGAACATCAAGGAAGCGGTGCACTCGATCCATGCGGCAGGCAAGCGCGTGAACAAGTTCTCGTGGGAAGCATCTGCGGGCGACAAGTATTGGGACGTCACCTACCCCGGCGTGCTGAACAATTGTGAGCAATGCCACGTGCCAGGTTCTTATGACTTCAGCAGCACCACCAATGCGGCTGCGGTATCCAACCTGCTGTGGACAACGGTTGCCACAGGTACAGTGCCAAACCCGGTGAATGTGGTTAAGACGGGTAACGAGGCGATTCCGGGAACCTACTGGTCACCGTTCGTTACAGCAGGTGCTGCCTACGGAGCGGGCTACACGACCAACTTCGCCACTGCCAGCGCGACGCCTTACGTCGACGCTGTCGGTACGACACTGGTCAGTTCGCCAATTGCCTCGGCATGTTTCGCCTGCCATGACACCACAGCCGCCAAGGGCCACATGGTGAGCAACGGTGGCCAGCTTTATGTCGCACGCAGCACGGTGACGCCGGCGGCCAGCAGCGAAACCTGCCTGGTTTGCCACGGCCCGGGCAAGGTCGCTGACATCAAGGCAGTTCACAACTAAGCCATAACAAGCTAGATCAACCAGAAACCCCGGAGGCTGCGAAGCCTTCGGGGTTTTTTCGGTTTTCCAATACACTCACAGTCGTCAAGACACCACAAGAAAGCTATTCATGAATTTCAGCATCGCCAAACTCACGTTGATCGCCCTCACCCTGCTGCTGTCAGCCGGTCTGTCCAGCGCCGCCGACACCAAGGCGGCAGCACCGCAGCCAGCCGCGAGTAAAGCCGCAGCCAGTTCGAAAACTGCCAAGCCCGACCTCGCTGCCAAACGCAAGGCCGCTGCCAAAATCAAATTGGTCGACATCAATGGCGCAACCAATGAAGAACTGAAAGCGCTTCCCGGCGTCAAGGACGCCGAAGCTGACAAGATCATCGCGGGCCGCCCCTACGCGACCAAGGCTCATTTGCTAACGCACAATGTCCTTGATGCGGGTACTTACGACGGTCTCAAGGGACTGGTCATCGCCAAACAACCAAACAAGGATGCTGCCCAAAATGCAGCGCAGTACAACAAGAAGAAATAGGGGCAGTTGATTTGTATCAATAAGGGTTTGCCCTTTATCGTTGGCTGAAGCCCGACTTATGACGCTGCTGCGCTTTTGGAAAGCTTGATAATCCTTTAAAATCACCAGCTACGAGAAGCGGTTGGTCGCAACAATTGCTTACCGTTTTTATGCGCTGATCGCATCGGCATCTGCGGTGCCTGTCAGCCGTAGTGATTGCCATCACGTTATGTAAATTGAATTAGCCCCACTTTAAGGAAGATCTCATGAAACGTTTAGTCCTCGCTCTCGCTGCAACCATCGCTGTCGCTGCACCTGCCATGGCCGATGAGGCACTGGCCAAAGCCAAGAAATGCACGACCTGCCACGCTGTCGACAAGACCAAGGTTGGCCCCAGCTACCAAAATATTGCCAAGAAATATGCTGGCAAGGCCGACGCTGAAGCCAAACTGGTTGGTGTCATCCTCAAGGGTGGTACAGGCTCCTTTGGTGCCGTCCCGATGCCGCCGAGCGCTGGCGTCAGCGATGCCGAAGCCAAGACACTGGCCACCTGGATTTTGTCGGTTAAGTAAATCCGTCATCCTGGTTTGGCTGTACCGTCATGGTGCAGCTGCAAAAAAAGCCCGCTTCGTGCGGGCTTTTTTGTACGCTTCAAGTAAGCTAACTGAACCCCGTAACACAGCGATAAGCCGCGCGAAAATCGACCATTTCGCGCCTGATCTGGGCATATAATATTTGCGAGTTCCCCGCTGCGTTTGGCGACAGAAATACAGTCAGATGCAACCGGCTGATGCGTTCATTGATCTATGAGATTCCCCATGAAGAAAACGATTTTTGGCATTGTGGTTTTGTCCTTGGCCCTGTTTGGATGTGGCGAGAAGAAGGACACTGTCGTCAAGCCCATCAAGGGTGACGTAGCCGCCGGCAAGCTGCTGGCTGAAAAGTCATGCAAAGCGTGTCACGGTGAAAACGGTGGCAGCGTGGCGCCAGCGATTCCACACTTGGCAGCGCAACGTGAAGCCTACCTGTTTGCCTCCTTGAACGAATACAAGAACGGCAAACGCACACACGCTGCGCTGCGCGACATCGCTACCCAGATGACTGAGGCCGATCTGCACAACGTAGCCGCCTACTTCGCCAGCCTGCCGCCAGTTGCGGCAACCAAAGCACAGGATGTGAAGCACACCTCGCCCTACGAAACCGGCAAGACCCTGGCCGCCAGCTGCGCCAAGTGCCACGGTGAAGACGGCAACGCCAAGACGCCAGGCACGCCAACGCTGGCCGGTCAACAACCGCATTACCTGGTCGCTGCCATCCTCGAATACCATCGCGACGACCGCAAAGCCACCACGATGAAGTCAGTCACGCTGGATGACCGCATGGACGTCGAAAAACTAGCACTGTATTTCGCGGCGCAAACACCGGTGCAACGCGCTGCGCCAACCAAGGGCGACCCCGCCGCCGGTGAAGCGCTGAGCGCCATGTGCGGCGGCTGCCACGGCGCACGCGGCGTCAGCGTGGACTCCGCCACACCGAGCCTGGCCGGACAGGATGCGCAGTACCTGGGCAAGGCAACGCGCTCCTACCGGACAACGCGGCAAAACTGGGGCATGCAGCGCTATGTGGCCAATCTGGGCGACAAGGACATCGACAACATCGTTGCCTTTTATGCTTCCCAGGCACCGAAGGCCGGTGACCAGATTCCAAGTTCGATCCAGGAACTGGCGACCAAATGCAACCATTGCCATGACCAGCAGGACAGTCCAACCATGACGGCGCCCAAAATGAACGGGCAAGACAAGGACTACCTCGTCATGGCCCTGCGCGCGTACCGTGATGGCAAGCGCGAGAGCACGACCATGCATAACATGAGCTTCCCCTACAGCAATGCCATCGTCGAAGGCCTGGCATCCTGGTACGCAAGCCAGCCAGCCAAGTAATCCAAACAGCCCCGCAGAACGGGGCTCGTTATAAAGCCCTGACGCGCGCCTTTTGGTGCGCGTTTTGTTTGGGGGTATGGGTTTGCGTGCCACCACCAGGGCATCATCATCGCGGCAGCGTGAGATCCCTGCTTCGGATGACCGAAACTTTCCATGGTCAGGAACTTGGTGTCGTCATTGCGATTGCAGCGTCGCCGCGCTCCTGTCGCCCACTTGGAGCCGAAAGCGAAATAAGGGAACGCTTATGCGGCACCAACCCCGTATTGCGCTGCGCTCATACGGCCTACGCATCGCAATGACGAGTCGCGGGTTCATGGCCGACAGGCAATTTCGACCAACCGAAACAAGACGGTCACCATGACCAGCGACGAATCACGTCGGCTCAAATGAAAACAGGCACCGCCTGGGTGCCTGTTTTCAAAAGGATGCGCCAGCGAAAGCCAGCGCTACAGCCGCTACGAGCAGTCGTGGTCTTAGCCCACCGAGATCTCGTCCACACCTTGACGGCGCATCACCGCTTCTGGCGTTCCCGAGAACCAGAGCTGGTACATGGAGACCACCCACATCAGTGCAAAGCACAGACCCTGCAGAGCGCCCGCGGCCATCGTCACGAAGGCGAAAGGATGGTAGAGCTTGACCAGATACCACGAAATAACGTCAAGCGAGAGACACAGGAAGGGAAGGGCAACAATGGTGGCCTTGAGCCAGACCGGGCGCCAGTAGGCATGACTGAAGATGGTGCCAACCAGGAAGAAAATGAAGGTCAGACCAAAGAGGTGGATGTGCGAAACCCGAACCAGTGTGAAGATGTCGGTACCCGTGTCCTGCTCAGTCACCTTCTTCAAATTGTCCAGACCATTCAGGCTGGCCAGATGCGGGTTGCTGCCATCATGGCAGCTCAGGCAGCGCTTTTCAATGGTTGGCTTGACCACCAATTCGTACTTGTCTTTGTCGGCACCCTGCTGCACCCAGGAAACAATCACATTGAGTTCATCCGGCGGCAGCATGCTCGACATCGGCCCGCGCAGCGCGGATTCCAGACGCGAACCCTTGCCACTGCCGGTGTACGCGATCACGAGATCGTCATATGACAAATTATTGGGATTGCCGTCACGTCCGGAATAAACGTGAAACAAATACAAGGCGGCAAACATGTAGGCCAGCCCCAGCACAATCAGCACGGCGGTCTGCATGACGCGCATACTGGTAGGCAACTCCGAAAAATGCAGGTAATGTCGATGCAGTGGCGTGTTACTCGTGCTCATAATCTATCCGTTAATTGGGTGGGCTGAAAGTTCTGTTAATGCAATCCGGGCACAGCATCTGTGCTCCGGCGGGAGTTCACTTGGCTGGTGGCGGGGGCAGGATGAGGTAGGTCATGCCGCGTGCTTTCTGGCGTGCATAGTGGGCGGCCAAGCCATCGACCAACGCGTCATCCAGTGCTTCCGTCATCACAGCCATTTCCTTACTCTTTCGCTCGCCTTTCTTGTAGGCGGCCAAGACCCGCTCCAAGTAGTCAACCCGCTGCGCCGCCAGAGCTGGCGAGCGCGGATCGGCGCTGTTGCCGTTGACACCGTGGCAACGGTCGCAACGCTCGGCCCACTCGGCAACGGTCATTGGCTTGGCGACCTTGGCCGCCTGCGGCGCCAAACTGGCGTAATAAGCTGACAGGTTCTTCACAGTGGCTTCATCAAGCGAGCCCGCTGGACCCTTCATCGTGGCATCGCTGCGCGAACCATCCTTGTAGGCACGCATGGCAGCGACAAAATATTGCGACTCCTGCCCGGCCAGGCTGGGCGTTGTCGGATTGCCACTGACGCCGTTTTCACCGTGGCAGCCAACGCAACCAGCCGCAGCAGTCTTACCGGCGGCAGCATTGCCGGCCGGCGGCGTCTGCGCTTTATCCGGTTTTTGCAGCGCATAGTAAAGCGCGATATTGCTGATCTCGACCTCGGTCAACTCCGACACCAGTGCCTTCATCATGTCGTTCTTGCGCTGCCCGGTCTTGTAGGCGTTGATGGCAGCGGTGAAGTATTTCGTGTCCATGCTGATCAGACTCGGCATACCCGCGAGTTTGCTCACACCCGCCTCGCCATGGCAGCCGCCGCATGCGGCTGCGGTCGCTTTGCCAGCGGCAACTGCGTCTGGCTTGGCCGGCCCGGCTTTGACAGCGGTGCCGCTCGGCTCGGCTGGTTCCCGACTTGAGTAGTAGGCGGCGACCTTCATGATGGCGTCATCGCTCAGGTACTTGACCGCATTGGCCATGCCGGTGGCGCCACGCCCACCGGCCTGATAAACCTTCATCTCGAGGTGCAGATAGACTGGCCGTTGTCCAGCGATATTGGGCACACCCTTCTGACCACCAACCCCGTTGATGCCATGACAACTGGCGCACGCGGTTTGCGCTACACGCTTACCTTCGGCCACATCTTGTGCAGTGGCATACACCACCTTGAAATCAGCACTGTTGGCATTACCCAGGTTAAGCGCCTGCGCAAGCGCCGCCGTCGTCGCCAAAGTACCCAGAAGGCCAGCCATCAGCCCCTTCAAAAAAACAATCCGCGCGTTTTGTTTCATTAACTATTCCTTGACCAATGATCCGTATCAGGACAAATCTTGTTTGTGTGTTCGCGTCGCTACAGCGCCAAGCTGCAAGGTCAAGCCATACAGCCGACCCCGACACTTTTTTCTTTCCATGTTTCGAAAAATTTTAACACCCCCGGGGTGTCACTTTTTCGCCGGACCTGTGCTTTCGTTGAACATATAGATGACAGCAGCCCGCATTTCTGCATCACTGAGATCGGCCAGACCGCCGCGCGCGGGCATGGAACCGCGACCATGAATTCCCGAAGTGACGACGGCATCGAGTCCTTTGCGCACACGAGCGACCCAGGCGTCGCGGTCACCGATCTTGGGCGCTCCATCTTTGCCGGTCAGATGGCATTCGACGCATTTTGCCTTGACCACCTGTTCCCCGCTGCGCGCACTGGCCGGCGCTTCTTTGTTGACAGGCTCAACCCAGTTGCCACCCGATTGATTAACCATGTAAGTGATGGCACGCTCAAGGTCAGCACTGCTCAAGCCCAGACTTCCGCCATGCGAGGGCATATTGCGGATGCCGTCCAGCGCATGCTGCGACAAGCTCGACAAGCCCTGCGCCCGGCGCTTTTCCCAGGCTGCCTTGTTGCCAATGACCGGAGCGCCCTTTTCACCGCGCGTGTGGCAGGTCGCACAAGCTTCCTTGACGATTGCTTCACCACTGCGCTGTGCGCTGTGCGCGGCCGACATGCCGAGCGTCAGTGGCAAGACCAGCGCAAGCATGGCGCGATGAAGAAAAGGGTGTTTACGGGTGTGGGTCATGGAAGAACTGCAATCGAGTGGTTTTTTGTACATATTCTTGAGACTTTCGCTAGTGACAGCCATCATCTTGGCCCCGACGTTCGAATACGCCCGGACCCACATCACTGGAATGGACCGATACCGCCCGACTGACTCCGCGCCAATCAAATTTTCAGCGAATACCGTTTGACTATAGCCCAATTTGAGAGCCCCGATTGTCGCTCTGAAAACCCGGGAATACCCTCAGAAAACTTCGCTTAATAACTTGATCTAGAACAAAGGTATTCGAACTATGTTAAGCAAAATGGACCATGCACGACAACAAACGAAACGTGTGGAGCCGAGATTGTGTTCCGGGCTTGACCTGGCGCAAGAAATCTCCTTCCCATCCATGACTATTTGGCGCAAAAAACGAAAGGCGAGCATGCCCAAACATATATTCCGATTGGTATCCCTGATTCTTGGCCTGATAGTGGTCGCGGTTCTTGCAAGACCGTTTCTTATTGCCGATTCCTTTTACCGCTTCGGCCACTACCGCGCCAACGCTGTGCCCGAAATAGCCGCCAAGGAGCCGGTACTGCAGACCGCCCGGTACTGTCAGGCCTGCCACACCGAGCGCCATGCGCAATGGTCAGCCGGGAGCCATAAATCGGTTACCTGCGAGGTCTGCCACGGCCCGGCCAAGGGGCACACCGACAAGAACAAGTTACCGGTCCCGAAGGACAGCCTGAAACTGTGCACCCTGTGCCATGAAGCAATGCCGGGGCGCCCCAGCACGCAACCGCAAATTGAGTTGGCCAAGCACAATGCCGGCAAGCAGTGCATTACCTGCCATAACCCGCACACACCCAAGATTGTCGTTGCCACCATCAAGATCACAGGCAACGCAGCGGCTGGCAAGAAGCGCGCCGAAGACTGCGCCGGCTGCCATGGCGCCGATGGCAACAGCCCGAACGACACCTGGCCCAATCTGGCCGGTCAGAACGGGGCCTACCTGGCGCACATCCTTGGCGCCTACAAGTCGGGTGACCAGAAGAACGAGATCATGTCGCCGCTGGCGCAGGACCTGAGTCCGGCCGATGTGCAGAACCTCTCCGCGTATTTCGCAAGCATGAATTGCAAGGCGACGCCACCGGCGGCCAAGCCCATCGGCAACAGCGCCGCCGGCAAGGTTCTGGCCGAGAACTGCAGCGCCTGCCACGGCGAAGGTGGCGCTGGCGGCAACCCGGCCTGGCCCAAACTGGCCGCACAAAAGCCCGGCTACCTAGTGAACGTGCTCAAGGCGTTCAAAGCCGGCCTGCGCAAAGACCCGATGATGGCCGGCGTTGCCAGGGGTCTGAGCGACGCCAACATGGCTGATCTGGCCGCCTTCTACGCTGCGCAGAGCTGCCAGCCTACCAAATAAGAGAGATGACATAACCATGAACAAAGAAGATTCAACGCCAAGCTCGACGGCACGACGCACGTTCTTGGGCAAACTTGGCGGTGCAGCGGGCTGTGCCGGTGCCGCCGCCCTGGGTGTGATCCCGGCCATCGCCGCCAAACCCGAAGCGGCGCCGCCCAGCGGCGCAACGGCAGGCGCATCGTTCCCGACCAAGGATTACGACTGGAGTACTCACCAGTGGGGTTTTGGCGTCGACGCCACCAAGTGCATCGGTTGCCTGCGCTGCGTCGAAGCCTGCAAGAACGAGAACAGCGTTCCCAAAAATGCGCACCAGTTCCGCACCTGGGTCGAGCGCTACGTTCACATCGAGGGCGACCCGGAAGTTCACATTGACAGTCAGTCAGACCCGGTGAACATCGCCGCCTCCGGCTCCGAAAAAGAATTCCGCTTTGCCAACCGCTACAAGGATGCGAAGGTGGAAAAAGCCTTCTTCGTGCCCAAACTGTGCAACCAGTGCACACACCCGGCCTGCGTTCAGGTCTGCCCAACTGGCGCCACCTTCCGCACCGAAGACGGCGTCGTCCTGATTGACGCCACTTACTGCATCGGCTGCCGCTACTGCGTACAAGCCTGCCCCTACGGCGCGCGCTACTTCGATGAGGACCGTGGCGTTGCCGACAAATGCAACTGGTGCTATCACCGCATCACCAAGGGCCTCAAGCCGGCCTGCGTTGAAGTCTGCCCGGTCGGCGCCCGCGTCTTTGGCGACCAGAAGGACAAGCAAAGTCCAATCAGCCTGTTCATTCGAAACAACCGCGTGCAGGTTCTACGGCCCGAGACCGGCAATGCGCCGAATGTGTTTTACGTTGGTATCGATAAAGAGGTGAACTAGTGGAATCGATTATTCAATTCGCCCCTTTCACGGGCTGGGTCTATCCGAATGAAACCGTCTTCGAGTGGTCGGTTCTGATCGCCGTCTATCCCTACCTCACCGGCCTGGTTGCTGGCGCCTTCACGGTGTCAAGCCTTTACCAGGTGTTCGGCTTCGAGCGCCTCAAGCCGGTGGCGCACATGGCTTTGCTGACCTCGCTGAGCTTCATGTTCTTTGTGCCGGTGCCTTTGCTGATGCACCTGGGGCACCCGGAGCGCGCTTTTAACTCGACAATCACACCGCACCTTTCCTCGGCGATGGCGATGTTCGGCTTTTTTGCCAGTTTCTACGTCGCCCTGCTGCTACTCGAAGGCTGGTTTGCGTACCGCCCTTTCATCGTGCAACAGGCGCAAGCGAAAACTGGTTTGCTCGGGCGTTTTTACAAGCTGCTGACCCTGGGCTCCTATGATGTGTCGGACCACGCCATGCGTTACGACAAGAAATGGATCTTCGCCTTGGCGGTGATCGGCATTCCGGCCGCGCATGGCCTGCATGGCTACGTCGGCTTCATGTATGGCTCGCTCAAAGCCCGCGAATGGTGGTCGTCCGACCTGATGCCAGTCATCTTCCTGTTCTCCGCCATCATCTCCGGAGTTTCACTGCTGGCCGTGCTGTACGTGGTTTCCTGCAAGCTGCGCAAGATTCCGGTCGATCTGGCCTGCCTCAAGGGTCTGGCCTATACGATCTGGTCTTTCATCATGGTGGCGCTGGTACTCGAAGCGCTGGAATTCGCCAACATCGCCTACAAGGGCCGTGAAGGCGTGGACATGATCATGCAGTACGTGACCGGCCCCCTGCTGTGGCCATATTTCATACTGCAATTCGCCGTCGGCGCCATCACACCGTTGATCTGGCTGTCCTATATGATCTGGCGCGGCACCACGGGACGCGCCCTGGTCATCGGTGTCACAGTCTGCGCCTGCCTGGTCCTGTTCTCGGTCTTCATGATGCGCTGGAACGTGGTCATCGGTGGTCAGGAGATCTCCAAGACCGGCAAAGGACTACTGAGCTACCACCTGCCCCTGCTCGGCAAGGAAGGTGGCTTGGTCGCGGCCCTGCTGACCATAGCGCCATTGGGCATGCTGTTTGTATTAACGCGGCTCTTCCCACCGTGGTCGGATTCGGCAACGCACGCGCACGACGCCTGAAGCGCGGCCAAGCTAGCAGGGCCTGTCGTAGGCTCTGCAGCAGCGCCAATGCTCGGGCCGGCACTGACATTTGATCCATGTCATACCCGGGCCAGTCTCCATCAAACTCTGAATTCTTGCAGTTAAACTCGCGCAACTCATCTTGGAAGGTTTTGTCATGCGTTTTGAGCGTTCGGCCCTGTGGACCACTGTGGTCTGTCTCGCGAGCCTGTTGCTGGCACTGCCAGCCAGCGCCGCCCCAGCCCCCACCCCGACGCCTCCCCCGTCACTGGACAATTCCACCTGCCTGAGTTGCCATGACGGCAAGAAGAGCAAGCTCGAAGTTCCTGGCGCAGAAAACAAACCACGCTTGTTGCGCAGCATTGCCAGCGACAAATATGCGCAAAGCGTTCATGCCAACATGCAATGCGTGGCGTGCCATAGCGACATTGTGGACAACGCCGACAAGGGCAACGCCCACACTAAGGATCCAGCCGCTCCCCTGAAGAAAGTCGATTGCGCGGGCTGTCACGAAGAGCTGTGGGAACAGACCGTTAAACGGGGCAGGGCCACCGAGCAGCCACGACTAGGCGTGGTGGCGAAGAATATCGAGGCCTACCGGAAGTCCTTTCATGCACGCCCCAACGCTGACGACAAGACCCAGCCCAATGCCAAGTGCGACAACTGCCACGACACGCACAGCTTCAACGTTCCCCCAAAGGGAACGCCGCAGCACACGCAGTGGCGCCTGAGCATCCCCGAAGTCTGCGGCAAGTCTTGCCATACCGAACAACTCGAAGCCTATCTGGGCTCGGTACACGGCCAGGAAAACAGCAAGAAGATGCTGGCACAAGGTGCGGTTTGCTCAGATTGCCACACGGCCCATTCAATCAGCAGCACCTCGGGTGACGCCTTCAAGCTGACCGTCTCCAGCAATTGCGGCAACTGCCACGTCGACAAGTTGGAGTCTTACAAGGACACCTTCCACGGTCAGGTCAGTACGCTCGGTTATGCCTACACCGCCAAGTGCTACAACTGCCACGGCAGCCACGAAATCCTGCGCGTCAGCAATCCAAAGTCGATGGTGCACCCGGACAACCGGCTCAAGACCTGCCAGACCTGCCACAACGCGAAGAAGGGCCTGCCCGACGTGCCAGCCGGTTTCGCCAGCTACCAGCCGCACGGCAATGCGCATGACT
>CAIXNB010000112.1 GCA_903920695.1 uncultured beta proteobacterium | reverse complement strand
CATCGATGATGGCCAGGCCTTCGTCGACCAGGGCGTCGCTGGCGGTCAGCGGCACCAGGATGCGCACCACGTTGCCGTAGGTGCCGCAGGACAGCAGGATCAGACCGCGCTTCGTCGCTTCGGCGCACAGGCGCTTGGTCAGGTCGGCATCGGGCTGGCTCAGCTCACCGTTTTTGCACAACTCAATCGCCACCATGGCACCGAGACCGCGCACATCGACAATGCAGCGGTTCTTGGCTGCGATTGCCTTCAGGCTGGCCATCATGCGTGCGCCCAATTGGCGGCTGCGCTCGAGCAGGTTTTCCTTCTCGAAGATGTCGAGCACAGCCAGCCCCGCTGCGCATGACATCGGGCTGCCGGCGTAGGTGCCGCCCAGGCCACCCGCTGCTGGTGCATCCATCACCTCGGCACGCCCCACAACAGCGGAGATCGGGAAGCCCCCGGCCATCGACTTGGCCATGGTGATCAGGTCCGGCGCAACGCCGCTTTGCTCGACGGCAAACCAGGTTCCGGTGCGGCCTGCGCCAGTCTGAATCTCGTCTGCGATCATGACGATGCCGTGCTGGTCGCACAGCGCGCGCAGGCGCTGCAGGAACTCTGCTGGCGCGACATTGAAGCCGCCTTCGCCCTGCACCGGCTCGACGATGATGGCGGCCACGCGGCTGGCTTCAACGTCGTTCTTGAACAGCGACTCGACCGAGGCGATCGAATCATCGACGCTGACACCGTGCAAGGCGTCGGGAAAGCGGGCGTGGAAGATCTCGCCCGGGAACGGTCCAAAGCCGGTCTTGTAGGGTGCGACCTTGCCGGTCAGGCCCAGGGTGAGTAGGGTGCGCCCGTGGTAGCCGCTGGTGAAGGCGATGACGGCGCTGCGCTTGGTGTAGGAGCGTGCAATCTTGACCGCGTTCTCCACCGCTTCGGCACCGGTGCTCAGGAACATGGTTTTCTTGGCGAATTGGCCCGGGGCCAGGGCGTTGATGCGCTCGGCCAGTTCGACGTAGGGCTCGTAGGCCAGCACCTGAAAGCAGGTGTGGGTGTAGAGGTCGAGCTGGGCCTTGACAGCGGCGATGATGGCCGGATGACGGTGCCCGGTGTTGAGGACAGCGATGCCGCCGGCGAAGTCGATGTAGCGTTTGCCCTCGACGTCCCAGACTTCGGCGTTTTCGCCACGGGCGATGAAGACTTCATGGCTTTGGCCCACGCCACGGGGAATGGCGGCTTGGCGGCGCGCCATCAGGGCGGCATTTTTGAGTTGCGGTTCGCGGTGCATATCACTCCAATGTGTTGTCGGAAAGGTTTCGCAATACTTCTGAATGTAGGGGCAGGCCGGGTTGGCCACCAGGTACAGTTCGGCCCGCTATTTCAATGCACTGTACAGAGCGCAGTTCCGGTACAGACGCCGCAGGTATCTGTACCGGTGCCTCCATCACCTAAGCGGCCAGGGCCAGTCGCAAATCGGTCAGGCGTTGTTTGGACTGGGCGCGGGCCGCCAATGCCTGCGCCATGTCAACCGCGACAAAGTGCGTGCGGAAATTCGGCTGCAACTGGGCGACCAAATCCATATCGGCGCTGATGACCGTGCCAATCATCGCGTAGCCACCGCCGGAGATGGCGTCGCGGTGCAGCATGATGGGTTCCAGTCCGCCGGGTACCTGAATCGAGCCGACCGGATAGCCGGCATCGACAATGTTCGAGGGATCGGAGCCGGCGCCAAAGGGACGTTCGCGCGGCGCGAATTCCAGGGCGCGACCGCCCTTG
>CAIXNB010000111.1 GCA_903920695.1 uncultured beta proteobacterium | reverse complement strand
CGGGCAGGGCGTTTACAAGTATTGAGGCAGTAGGGAGGCAGTAGGCCGCGGCAATCCCTCTTTTGGTTTGTCATGCCGGACCTGATCCGGCATCCAGTGGCATGCGTCGCATGGATTGCGGGTCAGGCCCGCAATGACGCAAGCGATGGACTGCGACGTCGCTGGCGCTTTTTGCAATGACGTCAGCCCGCCAGTTCCCCGTGCGCCAGCGTGCCTTTGGGTTTGAGCATGACTTCGAGCGCCTTGGCTCGAAATTCACGCGGGCTCAAGCCCGTGTGCTTTTTGAAGAAGCGCCCGAAGTAGGTTTCATCGGCAAAGCCCAGCAGATAGGCGAGTTGTTTGCTGCTGCTGCTGGTGTAGACCAGATCGCGTTGCGCCTCGTGGATCACGCGCGCGTTGATGACATCCAGGCTGGAGACACCGAGCACCTCGCGGCACAGGCGTGACAACTGCCCGGGTGTGATGCCGAGTTGCTCGGCATAGGTCGTGATTGGCCAATGCTTCTTGTAGTTCTCATCGACCAGCGCGCGGAATTTCTCAATCTGCATGGTCTTGCGCGAATTCAACCTCAAGGGCGCCGCCTCGGTGACCTGTGCCAATCGCGCCACCTGGATGTAGAGCGCCACCAACAGCGGCATGCCGGCCGTCATCTGACCCGCATCCTGTACCCGCGCTTCGCGTTCGATGGCGAGGAACAGCGGCAGCAGTGACTCACCATGGTTGCTGGCGAGCCCCAGCGCAAACGTGGCAGGTTTGCGGATCACCGGCAGCAGGTCCGGGCTGCTCATGCGCGCGAGCGATTCGAGCGGCCTTTGCGCGGCCGTCACGACCGGTCCGTTGACGTCCTCCGAGAAGTCAAAAGCATGCACGGTTTGTGCGGGCACTGAGATCAGGCAAGGGGCGGTCACCGTGAGCTTGGTAGTGTCGAGCAAGACTTCGCCCGAGCCCTGCTGCAGATACAGAAGCTGGATCAGCGCGTCATGCTTGTGCGGCCGGATCTTCCAGTTATACGGGCGGGAGCGTTGCGGGATCCATTCGAAATCGAACGCGCTTTGCCAACCCGGCTGGGCCTGAACCCCGTAAAGCGCGTAGTTCGGGATAACCCTTGTACTCACGTTTGCCCCCTCTTTGTATGCACGAATTGTCCCGTTCTTGGCGCGAATTGTCAAACCGACGGGGGCGTGGCGAACGAACAATCACTCATCCCGAATCGATGCGAATCAAGCGGAATCGATCGCCCAGCAAGCAGCCAGAGGACCAATGCCCATGCGCGTCTTAGTCACCGGAGCCAGTCGTGGAATCGGCCGTGCCATTTGCCTGCGTTTGGCGCGCCAGGGCGCCGAGATTGCAGCCTGTGGCTCGGCGCACGCAGGTGAGTTGACGACGCTGGTGGAGGAGGCGGTCGATGTTGGCGCGCGGGTCGTGCCGCTGATCGGCGATCTGGCCGACGCCGCAACGCCGGCCAAGCTGGTCGAGCAAGCCGTCGCTGCCCTGGGTGGCCTCGACGCTGTGATCTCCAACGCCGGCGTCTCGCGCCCGTCTTCACTCGCCAATCTGGAACTGGCCGACTGGGACTACCTGCTTGCCGTCAACACGCGCGCGCCCTGGCTGCTGGCCAAGGCGGCCTACCCGGCTCTGCGCGCGAGCCGCGGCAGCTTTGTTTCGGTGGCCTCAATGTCGGGCGTGCAGCCTTATCCCGGCATGGGCGCCTACAGCCCAAGCAAGGCGGCGGTCCTCATGCTGACGCGCGTTATGGCGCAGGAGTGGGCGGCCGACGGCATTCGCGTCAACGCGGTATCGCCAGGTCTGATTCACACCGCGCTGACGGAAAAGATTTATGCCGATGCCCCGACCAAGGCGGCACGCGAAAAGCTGATACCGATGCACCGCATCGGCGCGCCGGGCAGCGACATCGCTGGCATCGTGAGCTTCCTGATCGGGCCCGATGCGACCTACATCACCGGCCAGAACATCCTGGCCGACGGTGGCCTGATGGACTCGGTGCACGGGCTGATCGCGGGCCGTCCCGCGACCGAAAGATAGAACGCCATGATTGAACTCAAACCCGAGCGCGCAGCACTGGAACGCTATTACAGCGCCGGTCAGTGGCAGAGCCGCACGCTGCTGCAACTGATTGCCGACAGCGTCGCGCGCTGGCCCGACAAGATGGCGGTGCACGACGCATCGGGATATTCGATTACCTACCGTGAGCTTGACGACAAGGCTTCGCGCTTTGCCGCTTTTCTGCAGGCGCGTGGTGTCGGTAGCGGCGACGTGCTTACCATGCATTTGCCCAACTGGTGGCAGACCGCGGTGGTGACGCTGGCGACCTTCAAGCTCGGCGCTGTCATCAATCCGCTGCCGCCGACCTACGGCTGGAAAGACCTGGCCTTCATCATGAACAAGAGCGGCGCCAAGGCGGTCATCGTGCCGGGCAAGTTCCGCAGCGCCGACTACTCCGAACACCTGGACCAGATCAAGGACGAACTGCTCGTGGCACCGGTCATCGTTGTCATCGGCCAGGGCAAGCTGATGCTGGGCACTTCGCTGGAAGAGGCGATGGCCGGAGCGCTGTTGCAGACCACGCCCGTTGCCGGCGCCGACGATCCCGCGCTGCTACTGTTCACCTCCGGTTCCGAGTCCAAGCCCAAGGGCGTCGTGCACACCCACAACACCGCGATCTACGGCGAGGGCGCGCTGTCGGGCACGCTGCAGCTCGGCAGCCGGGACATCTGCTTCATGGCCTCGCCGGTCACGCATACCAGCGGCTTCATGCACGGCATCCTGATGACGCTGATGCTCGGCTCCACGGTGTCGCTGCTCGACATCTTTAAGGGCGATGCGGCCGTCGATCAGATGGCGGCCTGCCGCGCCACCTGGACCATGGGCGCAACGCCCTTCCTCAGCGACGTGGTCGAGAGCATGGAACGCAGCGGAAAGCGCCTGCCGGACCTGCGCTACTTCCTGTGCGGCGGCGCGCCGATACCCGAAGTGATCGTGCGCCGCGCGCAGCAGGTGGGCCTGCGCGTGCTGAGCATCTACGGCTCGACCGAGAGCCCGCCGCATACCGTGACCTGGCCGACCGATCCGATCGAAGCCGCCTGGCAGGCCGATGGCCGTGCGCTGCCCGGCATCGAGGTGCGCGCCGTCGATGGAGAGGGCGTGGCATTGCCGCCGGGCCAGCAGGGCGAGCAGTGGTCGCGCGGTCCGCACGCGTTCATCGGCTACCTCGGTGAACCGGAACTGACCAGGAAGGCGCTTGACGCCAAGGGCTGGTATCACTCGGGCGACTTGGCCACGGTCGGCGCCGACGGCGCGGTGCGCATCGTCGGGCGCATCAAGGACATGATCATTCGCGGCGGCCAGAACATTTCCGCGCGCGAGGTCGAGGACATCCTGCTCGAACACCCGGCCTGCCAGACGGTCTCCATCATCGGCATACCCGATGAGCGCCTGGGCGAACTCTGTTGCGCGGTGGTCGTCTGCCACCCGGGCAAGGAGCTGGGATTCGAAGAGATGAAGCAGTTCCTGATCGGGCGCGGCGTGGCGCGCTTCAAGCTGCCGGAGTTCCTGGTCTTGCGCGACCAGATCCCGACGACGCCGAGCGGAAAGATCCAGAAATTCAAATTGCGTGAAGAACTTAAGACCATTAATGGAGCAGCACACCATGTTTAAAGTCGAAGACCTCGGGCGCATCGTGCGCATCACCATGCAGCGCGCGCCGGTGAACGCCATCAACAACGAATTCATCGATGAGTTTGAACGCGCGCTCGACGGCCTGGCCGGCAAGACCGAGATGACGGTGCTGCACATCCGCAGCGACCAGAAGGCCTTTTGCGCCGGCGCCGATCTAGCGCAGGTGCAGACACGCTTCACCATGGAGAACGGCGCTGATCAGATGGTGCAGGATATCCGCGGTTTTCACCGTCTGTTCGACCGCATCGAAACCATGCCCTGCGTCACGCTGGCCGAGATCGGCGGCACGGCGCTGGGCGGCGGCTTCGAGCTCGCGCTCTCGTGCGACCTGCGCATGGCGTCGAGCAGCGCTAAGCTCGGCCTGCCCGAGGCCAAGCTCGGCCTGATTCCCGGCGCCGGCGGCACACAGCGCCTGACGCGCCTGTGCGGCCCCGGCATTGCGGCACGCATCATCCTCGCGGCCGAAGTGGTTGACGGCGCAACCGCCTGCCAACTCGGCATGGTGCAGTGGGCCGTGGCGCCGGTGGAACTGGCGGCGCAAGCCGCAGCCTTGGCGCAGCGCATTGCCGATCTGTCGGCGCCGGCGCTGCTGGTGTCCAAGCGCTGCATCGCCAAGGCCGCGATCCTGCCGCGTGAAGGCTTCGAGACCGAATTGCAGGGCACACACGGCCTGATGGCAACGACCGAGGCGCGCACGCGCATCAAGGACTTTTTCGACCAGCGCAGCGCCCCAGCCCCGGCACGCTGAACCTCATTTCAACCCAGGAGAAACTTCATGAACTTGAATCAAAAAACAGCCATCGTCACCGGCGGCGGCTCCGGCATCGGCCGCAGCACCTGCATCGCACTGGCCAAGGCCGGCGCGCGCGTCTTTATCGGCGACATCAACAAGGCCGCCGCCGAAGCGGTGGCCGCCGAAATCCACGCTGCCGGCGGCAAGGCCGATGCGCTCTACCTGGACATCACCAACGACGAAGCCATCAAGGGCTTTGCCGATGGCGTGCAGGCGGCGGTCGGACACATCGACATCATCGTCAACAGCGCCGGCTGGGACATCATCGAGCCCTTCGTCAAGAACACCCAGGCCTACTGGGAAAAGATCATGGCGATCAACTTCATGGGCCCGGTCAAGGTCACGCGCGCCTTCCTCGACGGCATGATCGATGCCAAGTCCGGCAAGATCATCAACATCAGCAGCGACGCCGGTCGCGGCGGCAGCAGCGGTGAGACCGTCTATGCCGGCGCCAAGGGCGGCGTGATCGCCTTCACCAAATCGCTGGCGCGCGAGATGGCGCGCTACGCCATCAACGTCAACTGCGTCTGCCCCGGACCGACGGATACGCCCTTGTTTGCGACACAGCCCGAGAAGATGCAGCAGGCGCTGATTGGCGCAATTCCGTTTCGTCGCCTGTGCAAGCCCGAAGAAGTGGCCGATGCCGTGGTCTTCTTCGCCAGCGACCGCAGCAGCTTCATCACGGGACAGGTGATCAGCGTCAGCGGCGGCCTGACGATGATGGGCTGAGCAGCACAGACTGGCAATGAGCATGCACGGCAAGCAGGTCTCCCTGGCGCAGGCGATTCGCGAGAGCGTCCGCGCCGGCGACACGATCCACTTCGTGTTCTCGCACAACCGCTCACACGCGGCGGTGTGGGAGGTGGCGCGGCAGTTTCGCGACCAGCGCAACCTGCGCCTGGTCGCCACCGGCCTGCTCGAATACGCCAGCGTGCTGTGCGCCGCCGGCGTGGTCAGCTCGCTGGAGAGCGCCTTTGCCGGCAATACCTATCCTTCGCCTTCGCCCTCGCGCGTGCTGATCCGGCACTTCGAGCAGGACGCGGGCAGCGACCCGAACTGGACCAATCTGACGATGACGCTGCGCCTGATGGCCGGCGCGCTCGGTTGGCCGTTTGTGCCGACCACCAGCCTGGCCGGTAGCGACTTGGCCAAGGGCGCCGGCCGCATCGAAATCAAGAACCCGTTCGGTGATGGCACGACCATGCTGCTTTCACCCTTGTGTCCGGATGTGGCTTTCGTCCACGCCGCGCTGGCCGATACCGATGGCAACGCCGTGATCTACGGCCCCGACGCCGAAGAGCTGTGGGGCGCCTATGCCGCGCGCCGCGTTGTCGTGACGGCCGAGCGCGTGGTAACACCCGAAGAACTGCGCGCGCTGGGCCCGCGCCCCGGATTGCCGGGGCACTGCGTCACGGCCGTGGTCGAAGCGCCGTTTGGCGCGCATCCGCAGGCGCAGTTCGTCTGGTTTGATGCCGATCAGGTGCAGCCCTATGCCGAAGACTATGCGCTGCGCCAGACGCTGCGCAGTCTGTCGCGCGACGAAGCCAAGCTGCGGGCCTGGCTCGACGAGTGGGTTTTCGGGCTCGATCACGCAGGCTACTTGGCCAAGCTGGGCCAAGAGCGTCTGGCGCAGTTGCATGACATGACGCCGCCGACGGCAGCACCGGCAATGTTCGACTCCGTCACGGCGCAGGAGCGCGCTGCCGTGGTGGCGATGCGTGAGGCAATCACGGCGGCGGCATCGGGTTCGCACGACGTGTTCTTTGCTGGCATTGGCGTCTCGCATCTGGCGGCCTGGGCGGCGGAAGCGATTTGCCGCGCGCAGGGCATCACCGTCAATCTGGTGGCCGAGACCGGTATGTACGGTTTCCGCCCCTACCAGGGCGACCCCTATCTGTTCAATTACCCGAACGCGCGCTCCAGCCTGATGCATTCGAGCTTTCTGCGCATGCTCGGCGCGCTCGCCGGGCCGCAGGCAAAGCGCGTGCTGGTATTCCTGGCGGCGGCGCAGCTTGATCGCCACGGCAGCATCAATTCCTCACGCGCTGCCAACGGCCAACTGATCGTCGGTTCCGGTGGCGCCAATGACCTGGTCAATGGCGGCAGCGACTGCATCGTGGTCATGCCCTTGCTGGCTGGGCGCCTTGCCGATCAATCGCCCTTTGTGACAAGCCCGGCACGCCGTCTCAGTGGTGTCGCGACGGATCGCGGCTGGCTCGCGCCAGCGCAAGCCGGTGGCGAGTTGCAGATCGCAACCGTGATGGCCGAGGCCGGCCACGAGGCGCAGGCCGTGTGTGACATCAAGGCCTTGTGCGACTGGCCGATAGCAGTCGCTTCCAATCTGCGCCGTATCGACCCCCCAAGCGCTGCCGAACTGGCTGCCGTGCGCGCCTTTGATCCGGCGCGTGTCCTTCTTTCCTGATTCTTTTAGCCTGTTTTTTTCAACTGGAGACTCTGATGCAATACGAAGACATTCTTTACGAAGTCGCGGACGACGCGGCCATCATCACCATCAACCGTCCGCAGCGCATGAATGCGTTTCGCGCCCGCACCATCGAGGAACTGCTGCACGCCTTCAAGCGTGCCTGGGCCGCGCGCGATGTGGCAGCCGTCATCTTCACCGCAGCCGGCGAGCGCGCCTTCTGCGTTGGCGGCGATCAGAAGGTCTTCAACGAGACCGGCAGCTACGGCACCAGCGAAAACGGCCTGTGGGAAATCGACGCGCTGCACACCGTGATCCGCGACATTCCGAAGCCCGTGATCGCCGCCATCAACGGCCACGCCATCGGCGGCGGCCATGTGTTCCACGTGCTGTGCGACGTCACCATCGCGGCTGATCACGCCAAATTCGGCCAGGCCGGCCCGCGTGTCGCATCGTTTGACGCCGGCTGGGGCGCGGCCTATCTGGCGCGCACCATCGGTGAAAAGCGCGCGCGTGAAATCTGGTTCTTCTGCCGCCAGTACACGGCGCAGCAGGCGCTGGAGTGGGGTCTCGTCAACAAGGTCGTGCCGGTGTCCGAACTGCTGAACGAAGCCAAGGCCTGGGTCAAGGAAACCGCCGTCATGAGCCCGACCGCGATCCGCGCGCTGAAGGCCGGCTTCAACGCTGACAGCGCCCAGATTTTCGGCACCGCCAAGATGGCCGGCGTCGCGCTCGGCCTGCTCGGCAGCACGCCTGAGAGCGAAGAAGGCAAGCAGGCCTTTGTCGACAAGCGGCCGCCGAACTTCAAGCAGTTCCGTTAATCCGGGGTGGCGGTCAAGCGCCGCCATCTTCTGCGACGCACCAAGGAATCAATCATGAACAAGTACCACCTCAGCGCCGATCAGCTTGACACCTGGGAGGCTATTCGGAAATTTGCGCAAGAGCGCATTGCGCCGCAGGCGCGCCATATCGAGGAGAGCAACGAGTTCCCGCGCGAACTGTTTCGCGAACTCGGTGAACAGGGCTATCTCGGTGCCGCGCAGTCGGCGGAATACGGTGGTGCTGGTTGCGACGCCGTCACACTGTGCCTGATTCTCGAAGAGATTTCCAAGGCCAGCGGCGCGGTTGGCAACTCATTTAACACGCACGTCAGCCTGGTGACCGAACTGATCGGCAACCACGGCAACGCGGCGCAGAAAGCCAAGTACCTGCCGGACCTTATATCGGCCAAACGCATGGGTGCCTTTGGCCTGACCGAGCCGTCCGGCGGATCGAATGCCGGCGCGCCGCTGACGCACGCGGAACTCGACGGCAACGACTACGTTCTGAGCGGCTCCAAAGCCTTCATCACGAACGCCCCGATTGCCGACATCTTCGTCATCACCGTGAAGACCGTGTCCGGTGTCACCGCCTTCATCCTGGAGCGTGGCATGAAGGGCTTCGAAATCGGCCCGGCCGACAAGAAGATGGGCATGCACGGCTCACCGACCTCATCGCTGTACTTCGACGAAGTGCGCGTGCCCAAGGAAAACATGCTCGGTCCCGAAGGCCATGGTTTCCGCGCTTTTGCGCAGGCGCTGGACCGGGGCCGCGTCAACGTCGCGGCGCTGATCGTCGGCATTGCGCAGGCGTCGTATGAGGCCAGCGTGGTCTACGCGAAAGAGCGCCAGCAGTTCGGCAAGGCGATCGCGGCGTTTCAGGGTGTGCAGTTCCCGATTGCCGAGATGGCGACCGAGATCGAGGCCGCGCGTTTGCTGACTTTCAACGCCGCGCGCATGTTCGATGCCGGTTTGCCGATCAAGTTGGAGTCCTCAATGGCGAAATGGTTTGCCGCAGAGGCCGCGCTGCGCGCCTGCGACACCGCCATCAGCGTGCACGGCGGCTACGGCTACCTCGGCGATTTTCCGGTCGAGCGTTACTACCGTGACGTCAAGATGTACCACATCGCCGAAGGCACGGCCAACATTCAGCGCCTGGTGATGGCGCGCGAGATCCTGGGGCGCTATCCGATCTAGGGCCGGTCCGTCAACAGCGAGGGGCCGCTGATCATCGATCAGCGGCCCCTTCGCATTGACGCCGGTCCTGAACTACACGCGTTCCAGAATCAGCGCAATGCCCTGCCCGACGCCAATGCACATGGTGCACAGCGCGTAGCGGCCACCGCTCTGGTGCAACTGGTTGACCGCCGTGGTGGCGAGCCGGGCACCGGAGGCACCGAGCGGATGACCGAGCGCAATCGCACCGCCCCAGCGGTTGACTCGCTCGTCGTCGTCCTGCAAACCGAGCAGGCGCAGCACGGCCAGGCCTTGCGCGGCAAAGGCTTCGTTGAGTTCGATCACATCGAGTTGCGCCAGGCTCAGTCCGGTCAGCGCCAGCACTTTCTGTGTGGCCGGTGCCGGGCCCATGCCCATGACGCGCGGCGCCACACCGGCGGTGGCCATGCCAACAATGCGCGCCTTGGGCGTCAAGCCGTTCTTCGCTGCCGTTTTCTCGTCGGCAATCAGCAAGGCGCAGGCGCCGTCGTTGACACCGCTGGCGTTGCCGGCTGTCACGCTGCCATCGGGTCGCACGATCGGCTTGAGTTTGGCCAGCACGTCCAGGCTGGTGGCGCGTGGGTGCTCGTCCTTGTCCACCACAATCGGATCGCCCTTCTTCTGCGCCAGGCTCACCGGCGTGATCTCGCGTGCCAGGTGGCCGGCCTGCTGTGCCGCCACTGCCTTCATCTGGCTCGCCAGCGCCATCTTGTCCTGCGCTTCGCGGCTGATTCCATGTTCGACCGCCACGTTCTCTGCCGTCTCAGGCATGGAGTCAACGCCGTATTTCTCCTTCATCAGCTTGTTGATGAAGCGCCAGCCGATGGTGGTGTCATAGACCGCGTTGTTGCGGCCAAAGGCGCTGTCCATCTTGGGCATGACAAAGGGCGCGCGGCTCATGCTCTCGACGCCGCCGGCAATCATCAGCGTGGCTTCACCCGCCTTGATGGCGCGGGCTGCCGTGCCAACGGCATCAAGCCCCGAGCCACACAGGCGGTTGATGGTGGCGCCGGGCACATCCAGCGGCAGACCGGCCAGCAAGGACGCCATGTGGGCGACATTGCGGTTGTCTTCGCCGGCCTGATTGGCGCAGCCGAACAGCACGTCGGTGAGGGCCTGCCAGTCGACGCCGGGGTTGCGTGCCATCAGCGCCTTGAGCGGCAATGCGCCGAGGTCGTCGGTGCGCACATTGGCCAGGGCGCCGCCGTAGCGGCCGAAGGGGGTGCGAATGGCGTCACAGATAAAGGCTTGGGTCATGG
>CAIXNB010000110.1 GCA_903920695.1 uncultured beta proteobacterium | reverse complement strand
GTGGTGTTGCCTCGACGCCAGTCATGGCGGTATCTGGGGGATTGGGGGTTGCACGCACAAGTGCAACGTTAGTGGAAAAAGTTGAATGTGTCCAGCGTTTTTTGACTGGGCTACGGGCTCACCGAATATTTACAACTCGGGGGGCCTTAAACCCCCTGCAATCATTCGATACATTTTCACCGAATTCCTGAAACAGTCCGATGGCATTATTCTGGTGCGAATGCGTGCCGCTGTCAGGCCTGCCGGTTACGATCATCACTTGCTGAGTTCAAGCGACCTGGCAGGCGATTTGTTTTTACCTTAGGAGTTTTTGATGACGAATGAAGTAGTAGTTTTAAGCGCAGCCCGTTCCGCCATTGGCGCATTCGGCGGATCTTTGTCCAATATGGAGGCGCCGGAACTGGCTGGCCTCGTGATGAAGGAAGCCATTGCCCGCTCGGGTGTCGATCCCAAACAAATTGGCAATGCGGTGGTTGGCCACTGCATTCCGACCGATTCGCGCTACGCCTATGTTTCGCGCGTGGCCTCGATCCAGGCTGGCTTGCCGATGGACTCGATCGCCATGCAGGTCAGCCGTTTGTGTTCCTCCGGGCTGCAAGGCATTGTGACGGCAGCGCAAAGCATCATGCTCGGTGATTTTGATTACGGCATCGGTGGCGGTGTTGAAGTCATGTCGCGCGGCAGCTACATGATGCCGGCCTTGCGTTCCGGCGCCCGCATGGGCGACACCAAAGCCATCGACATGATGGTTGCTGTGCTGACCGATCCGTTTGGCGTTGGCCACATGGGCCTGACGGCCGAAAACCTCGCCGTCAAGTGGAACATCAGCCGTGAAGAGCAGGACGCTTTTGCCTGTGAATCACAGCGCCGCGCCGCCGTGGCGATTGCCGAGGGCCGTTTTAAATCGCAGATCGTGCCGATTGTTCAGCAGACGCGCAAAGGGGAGGTCGTGTTCCAGGTTGACGAACACGGCAAGGCCAATACCACGATGGAATCGCTGGCCAAGATGAAACCCGCCTTCAAGAAAGACGGCACCGTCACCGCCGGCAACGCGTCCGGCATTAACGACGGCGCAGCCTTCTTCGTGCTGGCCGCCGCCGACGTGGCCGCCAAAGCGGGGCACAAGCCCATGGCGCGCATCGTGTCGTACGCCGTTGCCGGTGTGCCCAATGAAATCATGGGTGAAGGCCCGATTCCCGCGACCAAGCTGGCGCTCAAGAAGGCCGGCCTGACACTCGACCAGATCGACGTCATTGAAGCCAATGAAGCCTTTGCCGCGCAGGCGATTGCCGTCAACAAGGGGCTTGGTCTGGACCCGGCCAAGACCAATCCGAACGGCGGCGCGATTGCGCTGGGTCACCCGGTGGGCTGCTCCGGCGCCTTCATTGCGACCAAAGCGGTCTATGAACTGCAACGCACGGGCGGCCGCTATGCGCTGGCCACCATGTGCATCGGCGGCGGTCAGGGTATTGCGGTGATTTTCGAACGCATCTGATTGCGGCGCTCACGCAGACGCGCCGCTGCCAGGGTGGTCGGCGCGTCTGATCTTTTGTCTTTTTGGAGTTTCAAGATGGAAATTAGTACGGTTGGCATCATCGGTGCGGGCACCATGGGCAATGGCATCGCGCAGGCTTGCGCTGTCTCGGGCATCAAGGTCGTCATGGTTGACATCTCCGAGGCTGCCGTGGCCAAGGGCGTCGCTACCGTGGCGGGCAGCTTGGAGCGTCTGCTC
>CAIXNB010000109.1 GCA_903920695.1 uncultured beta proteobacterium | reverse complement strand
GAGTCAACGGCCGGTTGAAGATATTGCGGCGCAAATCGGCTTTGACAGTCTGACTGCGTTTCATCGAGCTTTCAAATCTTGGACCGGTAGTACACCGCTGGTTTATAGACGCAAGGGCGAGCGGCGCAGGAGTGACCGGCGCCGGCCCTGACGCAAGCCATTTGCGTGAAATCAACTTTTGACAACGATGGCGTAAACGGCGAATTTATTGGCTTGAACAGACAACAACTCTGCCATCCAGCAGCTTAGAGTGTCTGCGCTCTGGCAATGATTTCCTGGGCCGCCAAAGTCAATAGATATAACTCTTGCGTAGCTGCTCATGCGTGAGGATCACCCCACAAGACCAATGCGCCGCAAAGGTGAAGCCTGATTTTGATGCGAATTCAAGCTGACCAGACAGAGCAATTTATGAATCCACGAAAGGTACACCATGGACAAGCAAGATTCAAACAAGGCCGCTGATTTCAGCATCGGTGGCGACTTAGGTCGACGGGATTTTTTGCGATACAGCCTGAGCTCCTTCGTCGTGGTTTCCACAGGCACGCTTGCGGCGGGTTGTGGCGACACTGCCAATCCCGCACCCACACCCTACCTGATCGACCCGGTGGTCAAGACCACCGCCGAGCGCATGATTTCGTTTCGCTACGACCTGCAAGGCCTGGCCGCCAACGAGATAGACAAGGTCAGCAAGTACGACGACTTTGGCTACGGCGAATGGAAATATGTTGACGTCGGCCTGCCTGTGGTGCCCAGATACGACCTCATCGGCTCAAGTTACGTGGCCCCTGCGCGCGGCAGGAAGCTGGTCAATTTCTTCACGTTTTCAGACATCCACATCACCGACAAGGAAGCACCCAACCAGCTCATGCTGCTGCAGCAGTTTGAGCGCTACGCCGCCAGCAACACCTCGATTTATTCTCCGGTGATGATGTACAGCACCCATGTGCTCGATGCCGCCATGCAGACCATGAATGCCCTGCATAAGAATAACCCGTTTGACTTTGCCCTCTCACTGGGCGACACCTGCAACAGCACCTCGTACAACGAGCTGCGCTGGTACATGGACGTGATCGACGGCAAGGCCATCACACCCAGCTCTGGCGCGCACTTGGGCGCTGACAGCATCGACTACCAAAAACCGTATCAAGCGGTCGGGCTGGACAAATCCATTCCCTGGTACCAGACCCTGGGCAACCACGACCACTTCATGATCGGCTCATTCCCGGTGGATGCCAATCCAAGTCTTGGTTTTCGGGATTCTTATGTCGCCGGTACCGTTTGGTCTGTGGCTAACACACTGGTGCCGAACACGGGGACTTTTCCCCTCCTGTTCAACATGGATGACTTCAAATCGGCAGCTAAACCTCAGTACTACATGGGTTTGATCGATGGCAGCACCGCCTTGGGTACCATCATCCACACGGGCTCGTCCACCAGTCCGGCGTTTTCCAAAGGTGCACCCAAGGTGGCTGCTGATCCGGATCGGCGCTCGCTCCTTCGCACCGAATGGGTTCAGGAGTTTTTCAAGACCAGCACCAACCCGGTCGGGCACGGCTTCAACCTGGTGGACAAGACCAGTCCAGCGGGCTTTGCCTGCTACAGCTTCCTGCCCAAATCCGATGTGCCACTCAAGATCATTGTGCTTGACGACACGCAGTCCGAGATCGATGGCTCCAAGGACATTCATGGCCATGGCTACCTTGACGCGGCGCGCTGGGCCTGGCTCAAGGCTGAGCTGGCGGCAGGCCAGGCCGCCAACCAACTGATGATCATTGCCGCCCACATACCGATTGGCGTGGCGGCCATAGGCACCGAAATGGAATGGTGGCTGGGCGATATCGAGATGGCGACCGCCGTCAAGACCAACCCCCAATGGTGGCTAACCGAACCCAGCACGCCGGCAGCGTATAGAAATGCGACGACGCTCACAGAACTGGTACAGACGCTGCAAAACACCCCCAACCTGATCATGTGGCTGGCCGGACACCGCCACTTCAACACGGTCAAGGCCTTCAATTCGATGGACACAGCACAGCCTGAGCGGGGATTCTGGCATGTTGAAACCTCATCGCTACGTGACTTTCCACAGCAACTGCGCACCTTTGAGATTTACCTCAACAGCGACTACACGGTGTCAGTGGTCACCACCAATGTCGATACGGCCGTGGCCCCTGGCACGCCGGCGGCTATGTCACGCAAATATGCGGTGGCAGTGCAGCAGATAGTGCAAAACGACTTGCTGCAAAGTTCAGCGAATGCAGCCAAGATGACCATCGCGGCCAGCCTGCCCCCAGTGCTTATGCCGACGATCGACCCAACGCAAGCGCAAGCCGGTGATGCAGGCACCAAAGTCGGACTGGTCAATGACCCGACGATCAAGTTCACCAACTTGCAGGACAAAGGTGTGCCTTACACCGCGTCATACAACGCCGAGTTATTCAAGCCGCTGAGTCCGGCCATGGTGGCTGTACTCAGAGCCAAGTTTCCGCAAGCGACCTGAAATGCCCAAGTCACGCCCAGCCATCAATACCCTGTCTGCAACAGGACGGCGGCATCTTGCTGGTGCGTCCCGACATCGCACAGACTTTCACAGCACAGAATTGCAATAAGGAGATGCCATGTTCAATCGCCGCCGTTTCATGGAGATCGCATCAGTTGTTTTGTCGATGGGGGCCGTTCTTGGCATGGCTGGCTGTGCCGGGGCTCCCAGTGCCAAGTTGCCTGGCGCTGGCATCACAGCCACGGATTATTCAAAGCCTGAGCACTGGCTATCAGTGCCAACGAGCATTGACAAGCCGGTGGATGTTTTTTACCTGT
The DNA here is from genome assembly GCA_903920695.1 of uncultured beta proteobacterium. GTDB lineage: Bacteria > Pseudomonadota > Gammaproteobacteria > Burkholderiales > Burkholderiaceae_C > Rhodoferax. Next base: position 5,963 of record CAIXNB010000109.1, on the reverse strand, counting down.
ATTCAACGGCCTGGAAAAAAGTCAGCGCAACCGATCCCAACATGTGCGAGATCAACAACCCGTCCATGCTGGTGGGTGCCAAATTTGCCTTTGCCAGACAAGCCACTGCTTTTGAAACAGTGGCCAATATTTTTGCGCCGTATTACCGGCAAGCCGATGCCGATTACACATTGGGTCTGGCAGAGCCAGAGCGAGAAAACGTAATCGCCGCACAGCCCAGCATCGATGCATTAGCCGCCTTTGATTACTTCATCCAACATCAAAACCATGGCCGCCCGTTTATCCTGGCGGGCCACTCGCAAGGTTCCAATGTTTTGCTGAATATATTGTCAGACTACATGGTCAAAAGACCCGATGTTTATCGACGCATGGTGGCGGCTTATGTGATCGGGTATTCAGTCACAAGTGATTATTTGGCACGGAATCCACATCTCAAATTTGCCCAGGGACCAACTGATACCGGGGTTATTATTTCTTATAACACCCAGGCGCCCGATGTACCTGCTGGCAAGAACCCGGTGCTGCTGCCCGGAGCGCTGGCCATAAACCCGCTAAGTTGGACACGCACATCCGCATTGGCCAGCAGGTCCCTTAACCTCGGCGCATTGATGCCAGTGTCTACCACCTCATTTGAGCGTTTGCCAGAGTTTGCTGATGCCCAGGTGGACGTGGCCAAGGGTGTTTTGCTGACCACGGCCAACCCCACCGGTCTCAGGCTGGGTTTAGGTCCGGGTATCTACCATAGTTACGACTACCCTTTTTATTATTTCAATATTCGGGAAAATGCTGCCAACCGAATTTCGAGTTACCGGTGATCGTTTTGCGATATGAACCTTTACTGTCTGACCAGAAACTGGCATGAAATTGATTGAGTCCATCAAACAACGCTATCTCCACATTCTGCCGCCGGCAATCTTTTTCCTGATTGCCTTCGGCCTGCTATTTGCCACGCGGCAACTGATTTCGCGTCAATACGGGGTGTCGATGCCAGGCTTTGGTGTGGCGGTTGCCGGTGCCCTGCTGGTTGGCAAAGTCATGCTGATCGTCGACAAGCTGCCATTTATTGACAAATTTCCAAACCAGCCGCTGATCTACAACGTCCTGTGGAAAAGCACGATCTATTTTTCAGCATCTGTGCTGGTGCGCTGCCTCAAGCCGATCGTGCCTCAGGTGTTGAAGCACGACACCTGGGCCAATGCCTGGGCGCAGTTTGTCAGCACCACCGTCTGGCCCGAATTCTGGCTGATCCAAATGTGGCTTGCCGTGCTTTTTCTGGTGTATTGCAGTCTGCGGGAACTGGTGCGTGTGATGGGGCGCGCCCAGCTCATCAGGCTATTTTTTGGGTGTTAGAAAAAAGAGCTACGGGTTCTGACATCCAGTACCCGGGCGCAGAAACTCAAACCCATTCCCAACCTCAAGGGCAGCTTGTTGGCGACTACATTGGCAGCGGCACCGGCATCTTTCGCAAGCCCGGCCAATGATGCCTCGGCGCAACAGCCCGCCGTGGCTCGGCTGCGCAGCGAGTCACGCGAACCTTGTCCGAGTAGACGTTTAAAGTCGATCCAAACCGGCAATCATTTTGAATACCGCCACCGTTTCCACCAGTTCTTGCGTCTGATTCCTCAAGCGTCCTGCTGCTGCCATTTCCTCTACCAGCTCCCCAATCAGGTCCGTGGCACGTCGGATCGAAGTCACAAGCTCGGCCATGGTGCCACCGGCATGGTCGACCAAGACCGTGCCCTGCTCGACCCGCTCCACGCTGCCACTGATCAGCGCCTTGATTTCCTTGACCGCTTCGGCCGAGCGCCCGGCCAATGGCAAACAGCTGCCAAGTTTCACCTCTTCTCGCAGGATCACAGGAACGGCTGCGCTCGGGATCGGCATCCGAGCCGCCACAGCCAGCGCGCAGGTTCACGCTAACCCCACGCGCCAGCCAGTTGGTGCCCGACGTGCAATTCGCTCCGGGGGACTGGCTGGTGTTTGGTGCCGAGACGCACGGCCTCAATTCATCCAACACTGCACAGCGACGACAACCTTCGCCGCCAGATTGAAATTGAGGCCAGCCTGAAGGCGCAACGCGAGTTTCCGACAGCCGCTGTTCGAGATTAGACTGTCGCCCAAATAGCATGGAATTGCTATGGGAGACACCTCTTGTTGAAGCGCTTCATCTGCCTATTGGCCATGGTTCTCGGTTCGCAGGCGCACGCCGGCGAACTGTTGATCGAAACCGCCCTCGCCGACGACGGCGCGCTGCTCGTGAGTTACACGCCACCTGCGGGAGTCACGGAACTGCAGCGCACCCGCACTGACGAGGTCAGCAACGGTTTCTGGCAGCGCCAGATTCGCTCGCTGGACGACTGCGCGCAAGTCGAGCCAACGCGCATCATTCTGCATCCGTCCGCCAACTGCGACTCTGCCCGCTTGCGCGTGGAGCCGATGTTAATCGAGCGGAATGCCCAATATGAAGCGGCTCTGCCCATGAAAGGCCAGGGCCTCTTGAGTTTCACAGAATACTATGTTGCCGCAGTGAGCGGTCACAGCCTGCATTGGCGCTGACTGCCACCAGCCGGTGGCTATGTTTTGCATCAGGGCCGGCTGCACCGGGATGCTGTCGATGAGGTCCTGCAACCAAGCGATGTGGATGCCGCGTTGAGATCGCTGGAAGCGCCCCGAGCGTGGCAGCGCTTGGGGGCAGATCAGTACGTTTATCTGGGCCGGGCACCCAGCATGGCCCTGCCCGGTGGCGGCACCCTGGTCTACGACGCCGCGCTCGATGAAACACGACTCGGCGTCATCGACCAGATGGTCAAGCTCGCCATGCAGCGCTTGGGCGCTTCTTACGGTCGCTCGCCTGCTGGCCCGGTTGGTGTTGTGGTCACCACAGTGGATCTCAATGGCTTTGACTTCCATGGCGACGCCTCGCAAGGGCGAATGATGTCGCTGCGCTTGCCGCTTCATTCCGACCCCTCGCAAGCTGCCGTACAAATTCAACGCGTCGTCGCACACGAAGTCACGCATTGGTGGAACGCGGGCGTGTTTAGCAGCGACAGCCATCAACCCTGGCTGCACGAAGGCCACGCCGAATGGACCGCCCTGCTCATCATGCGCAGCCAGAACATCATGAGCCGGGAGGACCTGCTGGCCCATTTGGAGGGTGCGCTTAATCGCTGCCTGTTCGTGCGTGGTGATCGCCCGGCAGCGACACTGAACGCCGGGTTCGGCCCGGGCGACGACCCATATGCCTGCGGGCTTAGCCTCATGCTGCTGGCGCAAGTCCAGAACGGGCTGCGCGGCCAAGACCCCTCGCAACCGTCGCCCTTGAATCGGCTCGCCACGCTGCATCAATATGGGCGAGAACTGGACGCGGCAGGATTTGCCGCCTGGGCCGACGGCGCGGCGCAAGAACCCGTGCGGCGATTGCTGCTCGATCCGAGCGCGTCGTTTGCGCCCGGCTTGGTCGAACGAATCAAGGCACTCAGTCTGGGCGAGGGCCGGCCCATCCAGCCTGGCATGGTCTTGCCCCCGGCGCTCTCAACGCCAGCGGCAACTCAGTTGATGAGGGGCCTGATGGCCTCCGATTGCGGCGGTCCGCCAGGGTTCTGGACGCGGCCGGACGCCTTCAAACTTGACGAGCGCATGACTTGCCAGACGCTTCGATTGGGACAAGAGGCGATGGCACTCAATGGCGTTTCCTTGCTGGCTGATCCAGCCGGGGCATGGCAGGTTCTGACCGAGAGGTGCGCAGGCCGTGACAGCGCGACGGGACGACCCTTGACGATTCAATACCGGCAAGGGCCGGGCACTGACATGGCATGCCCAGTGCCGCTGCACTCCATGCCGATCAAGTACGTCATCTCGCTGGACAAATCAGCGTTGGCGAAGCTCGGGCTGTGAGCGCCAGCGCCCATCAGCAAACGACAAAACAAATTCCTGACCGGCGCTAGGAAGTTTTCGATCCACTGGCCGCTGACGCGGCTTCAGAAGTCGCCACCTCTTGACGCCGACCGATGACGTAATAGACCAGCAAAGCCAAGCCCACCGCAACCGGCATCAAGGCCCAAACTGCGATATCGGCCCGGCCGTTGAACAGCTGTCCGATGACGATCGCAATCCCGAGGAACAGCCAGATCAAGCCCCAGCGCAGGCTGCTGGCGAGCGTTCCTCTGGGCTTGTCGCGCCCCTGAATCAGTTCTGGCGGCAAGGGTGGCACTTCCATGCCGCGCTCGATCGCCAGCATGCGTTCCTTGTGATGCAATTCAAAGATGCGTGTCTTCTTTTGGTGGTCGAGCGCAAGGGCCACAATGCCTGATCCAATACCCATGATGATGGCAACAATGGGAATCAGGAACGGAAAAATGGGGATCAAGTCAGTCATGGCAGTTTCCTCGTGGAGTGAATCGACACACTTGGTACCGGCTTTCCATTGAAATGGTTTCAAATCCAGGAAAATATTTATTTTCAGAACGCTGAAACCGATTGGAATTTGCGCGGTACCAAAAACCCATGCACGCCGCATCACCCACCCCATCGCCCCGCACGCCGAGCGACGCGGCGCGGCGCGATGCCGACATCCAGGCCGATCTGCAATCCGGTAGCACCACGGCCGCCTTCAACGCGCTACTGGAGCGCTACGAACTCAAGGTGTTTCGGCTCTGCGCCTCCATGCTGCACGACACCAGTCTGGCGCAAGACGTGGCGCAAGAGGTCTTTCTGCGGGTCTGGCGCTACCTGGACCATTACGACGCCCAGAGCGGCGCGTTTTCAACCTGGATCTACGCCATTGCACGCAACCAGTGCTTGACAAGCTTGAGCAAGCAGCGTCCGGTCTGGACGTCGCTCGATGACGTCGAGGTCGCGCAGGAAGCCCATCAGATTGCCACACCCACCGAACACAACGACACCGCCTCACTGGTCTGGCTGCGCAGCCTGGTGCAGGCACTGCCGACCCCGCAACGCAGTTGCCTGACGCTTTACTACTACGAAGAGCGCTCGGTGACCGAGGTCGCCACCCTGCTCGATCTGCCCGAGAGCAGTGTCAAGACCCATTTGCACCGCGCGCGCCAGGCGCTGCACCGTGCGCTGCAAGAGCACGGCCTGGCCGATGCCGCACTTTGGACCTAAGTACTAACCGCCATGACGAATCACCCACACCCACTCGAACCAAGCCACGACACGACGCATGACGCCGCCCTGCTGGAACGCGCGCTACAACAGGCGCTGCAGCCCCCAGCACTGCCAGACGGGTTTCGCGCACGGCTGACGGCGCGGCTGCAAAGCGAGCAGACCGCCGCGCTCGCAGCACGCCGCCAGCAACTGGCCCACGAATATGAGCAGCAGCGGCAACAACTGCGCGCGGACTACGTCCGCCTGCGGCGCGACCGCCTCGCGATCATCATTGCCAGTTCCTTTGCCGCAGGCGTCTGCGTCAGCCTGCTGCTGCCCTGGCTGTACCGCTTGGTCGGTAGCACGGACTCTGTCAGCCTGACACTGGCCGCGCTGGCGAGCATCTCGGCCCTGGTGGCTGGCATCTGGCTGGAGAGTTTCGGGCGACCCAAGCTGCCGGGGCTGGACGACAGATGACTGTGCAATTGCAACAGGTTTTATTCGCGCATCCGATTGCACCCCATCCCATCGGAGTTTGCCGTGGTGCCACCTGTTCGGTGAGGCCTTCGCCGCCGTTCTGCTTCAGTCGTACTGTTCATCGCTCGTCGTCGTGAAAGGGGTATCGACACCCTCGTGTTCGCACCAGCACCTATGCCCGTGTTGACCGATCGCCGGCATTCAACTTTCGCTATAGCCAGCTGCTGCCAGTCAACACGTTGCCGACATTCAGCGCAGTGACGGCAATTTCAACAGGGCAGCGTTAGCCGTCTTCCAAAAAATCAACTCAGAAATGGTTGGTGCTCTATTGCAGTCGTTGCCGATCGCGACAGGACTTCTCCGAAGCGGTCATAGAAAGTGAT
>CAIXNB010000108.1 GCA_903920695.1 uncultured beta proteobacterium | reverse complement strand
TCGGGCAAACCCTGCGAAGCTTTCAATCCCCTATCGCGATCGCCTTGGGTGGCGGTTCAGTCCAACGTGGTTTATCTGACGCCGGCCATTTGTCGTGCCATCGGCAAACATCTTTGCGGCGTCCGATAAACGCTATTCGTTTAGCCACAACGCCGCGTCTGACTGGCCCATGGTGCGTCCAATGACCCGCTGGATTACCCCGTACCGGTCCGCTCCTTTCAAACTCATTTGTACTACCTCGACCATGATTGCCCTTCAAACCCAAAGGGGACATTACGACTTTGTGCTATCACGGCCAAATTCGAGCAGCTTGCCTATTCCTGTTTCTTCGGTACAGTCTGGCATTGGCAGTCTTCTGTTGTAATTGGCGTCAGATACAAGTGACAACGCGCCTTCGGGCAGGACTGCCGATTTATGTCGATGAAATATTCAGGCTAGCCCTGGTTTGCCACGCTCTCGTCTCCACCGGGTTCATACGGAATCAAATTTAGCAGTTCTACAGATTTCAAGAAAGGAAACACGATGCAAGTTGCTCAGTTTCGCTGGGAATTCGACTCAGGATGGGAGCCTTTCCCATCGTTTTCTCTCGTCGCAGATTTGTTGCTGGTCTTCTCAGACAGTCCTTTCTTTCAATCAGAGGCCTGTTATACCCAGTTGCGCAGCGGTTTCCCGCAAGCACACATCCTGGGCTGCTCCTCGGCCGGGAGCGTGCTGGGGGTGGAAATCAGTGATGCCGATGTGGTGGTCACAGCAGTCAATTTCACGCGTGCTCGTGTTCGCCTGGCGGTGGCCCAAGTTATGCCCGACACCAATGCCAGCGATCTGGGCCGGCAATTGATGGCGGAACTGGCTGCACCTGATTTACGCCATGTGTTTGCTATATCCGATGGACAGTTGGTCAACGGTACGGTCCTTGCGTTGGGTCTCAACCAAGCCGGATTGCCGGTCACCGGTGGGTTGGCGGGCGACGGCACGCGATTCGGTAAGACCTGGATCATGGCCGATGCTCCGGCCGAGTCGGGGCGTATTGCGGCCCTGGGTTTTTATGGTGACATCTCCATCAATAGCGGATGTTTCGCGGGCTGGGAGGAGTTTGGCATCGAACGCGTTGTCACCAAATCAAGCGGCAATGTGGTCTATGAGATTGATGGCATACCGGCATTGACGCTCTACAAGCATTATCTGGGCGATTTAGCCAGTGAGTTGCCCTCCAGCGGTTTGCGCTTCCCGTTGAGTATTCAAGCCAAAAAAACCGATTTACCCCTGACCCGAACACTGCTGGCGATTGACGAAGTGGCGCAAAGCATTACTTTCGCGGGAGACGTGCCACAAGGTTACCTATGCAAAATGATGCAGGCCAATCTGGATAGTTTGATTGACAGCGCTGGCCTGGCGGCTGAAGTGGCGAAACCGCAGAACCCGGATGCTAGAGGGTTGTGCTTACTTGTTAGTTGCGTTGGGCGTCGGTTGGTGATGGGTCAATTGGTTGAAAACGAACTCGAGATAGTGCAGGAGAAATTGGGCAATGCCACCGCCATCACAGGCTTCTATTCGTATGGAGAATTGGCCCCGTTTGCCGGACTCATGCAATGCCAGTTGCACAACCAGACCATGACGCTCACCACTCTTTACGAATAGGCCTGCGAAATGCATCACCTGCTTGAACGCCAACTTCGGAATTGTTTCGGCAAAGAATTCCAGCCCGATGCAGTGCTCCAGTCGCTGCTTGCAGTCGTTGAGCAGTATTACCGGGAAACCGACAAAGAGCGACAACTGTTACAAAACACTCTGAGGGTAAGTTCTGCAGAACTCAACGCTGCCAACGAGCGCGAGCGCTCCAACAATGCCGAAATGACTCGCACGCTGCTTAATACCCTGAGCGATGGCGTCTACGCCACTGATTTGAATGGCAACCTTACCTTCCTGAATGCGGCTGCCGAACAGGTACTGGGCTGGCAAGAGCAAGAACTGATCGGGCGACCAGTGCACCAAGCGTTGCAGCCAACATTGCCAGACGGTGCCGAGTTTTCATCAGAAGACTCGCCCCAGCTTCAAGCCATTCGCCAGGTCGATGCAGTTGAGTGCACTTGTCATTTTGTCACACGAGTTGGGCATTTCATTCCGGTCAAAGCACGTGCGCGCCCCATCCTGATGGAGGGCAAGCTCACCGGGGCGCTGGTGTCGTTTCAGGACATCCGGCAAATCAAAGAAGCTCAAGACAACCTGCGCCAGGCGTACGAGTTACAAAGAAAAACGTTGACAGAGCTTGAGTTCCAGAAATACGCCATCGATCAACACGACATTGTGAGTATGTCAGACCCCGACGGGAAGATCATTTATGCCAACGATAGACTGCTTGAAGTCAGCCAACACAGTCGTGAGGAGTTGCTTGGGCAAGACCACCGCCTGCTGAACTCGGGTTATCACTCGCATGAATTCTTCAAGACCATGTGGAACACCATTGGGCATGGTGAAATCTGGCGGGGAGAGGTTAGGAATCGACGCAAAGACGGCACGTTTTATTGGGTTGATTCGACCATCGTGCCATCCATGGATAGCGCCGGCACGGTGCTGCGTTACGTGTCGATTCGCACCGACATCACTGCGCGCAAGCAAACCGAGCAAGCTATGTTAGCTGCAAAGGAAGAGGCCGAGTCTGCCAACATTGCCAAGAGCCGGTTTCTTGCAACCATGAGTCACGAAATCCGCACACCAATGAACGCCATCCTGGGCATGGCCCAAGTGCTTCTGATGCCCAAAATCACGGAGTCTGAGCGACTCGACTACGCGCGGACGATTGTGAGTTCTGGTCATACGCTACTCACGCTGCTCAACGACATACTTGACCTGTCCAAAATTGAGGCGGGCAAAGTCAATCTGGAATCCATCCCATTTGAGCCAGAACAGGTCATCAGTGAAACTCGCGCACTATTTGCCGAAATTTCCGTAGGCAAGGGGTTACAAATTTCCTCAGAATGGAATGGTCCGCCAAAGTGCTATTTGGGCGACCCTCATCGCTTGCGTCAGATGCTGTCTAACCTTGTTGGAAATGCGATCAAGTTCACAACCCAGGGTGCCATTCGAATCGAGGCGCGTGAAGTCGATTGCAACGCTCACTCTGCCACTCTTGAATTCGCGATTATTGACACTGGTCCGGGTATCGCAAACGATAAGCAAGACCTGCTGTTCCGATCGTTTTCTCAAACGGACAACTCAATTACCCGAAGTTACGGCGGCACCGGACTGGGTCTTTCCATAGTCAAGAACCTGGCGCAGCTTATGGGTGGCGAGGTCGGCGTTCAAAGCGAAGAAGGACGAGGATCGCGATTCTGGTTTCGCATCAGCGCCGAATTGCCAGAGCCCGACGCGGTAAGCACATGGTCTGAAATGCCAGCATCGGGAATGAAGGCGGCCGGATCGATCCCAACGCAATTGGCAGGTCGCGTCCTGGTGGTGGAGGACAACTCGGTCAATCAAAAGGTGCTCAGCGTGTTGCTAAGCAAAATGGGCGTCAAGGTCGTGCTGGCTAACGATGGGCAGCAAGGGCTCGACGCTGTCCTGCGCGGCGAGTCAGTCGATCTGATTCTGATGGACCTTCAAATGCCGATCATGGACGGTTACGTTGCTACGCAAAAGATACGGCAATGGGAAGCCAGCAATGGCCGACCGCGGCTCCCGATCATCGCCTTGACTGCATCTGCTTTCCTTGAAGACAGGATGCGATGCATGGCAGTTGGCATGGACAACTTCGTATTTAAACCGATTCAATTCGAAACCCTGGTCGCCGTGTTGAACAAGTGGCTTCCAGCAGCCGTGATCCAACCCGCTACATCAGATTCGATAGCCAGCGCAAATAAGGTGGTCGACAAGGCCAAGGTAATCAAGCTTGTGAACGAAATCATGCCCTTGCTGGAACAAAGTAAGTTTGACTCAATTGGCCTTTTTCGGGAATTGAGGGAATCGGTGAGGGGAACAGACTTGGAGGCCGAGATTGCCGAAGCCGGGCAACAGATGGACGGATTTCATTTTGATCTGGTCCTGGATCGACTACACCAGATAATGGCTGCGAAGAATTGGAGAGAAGAGTCAATTGAATAAGTCACGCCCCCGTATCCTGGTAATCGACGACACCCCTGCGAATTTGCAGACTCTGGGAGCGTCGCTGCAAGAGCATTTTGATTTGCAGATCGCCACCTCTGGACCTATCGGATTGGCGCTGGCGGCCAAAGTGCCACCGGACTTGATACTGCTTGATGTGATGATGCCCGACATGGACGGCTACGAAGTGTGCCGCCGGTTGAAGGCGACCCCGCGTCTGAAATCGATCCCTGTAATTTTCCTGACGGCGCTCAGTGAGAGCGAGTCGGAGAGCGCAGGTTTGGCCCTGGGCGCTGTTGACTACATCACAAAGCCGATGAACGTGGAAGTGGCCAGGACCAGAATTGGCAATCTGGTCGAGCGTGATGGCTTGCGCAAAGAGGTGGAGGCTCAGCGTGACCAACTCCTGCGCGCGGCCAGTCTTTTGGATCAAGCCCGACTGCGAGAACTGGAAATTGGCAGCAACATCCAACGAACCTTGTTGCAAGGTCCCGTCCCCGAGACCATCGGAGGCGCAGCCTTTGCGAGCTTCAGTGAGCCATCTCAAGGGTTAGACGGTGATTTCTTTGACATCCGTCGCCTGAGAACTGGCAGTTTCGAAATCCTAGTCGGTGACGTCATGGGAAAAGGGGTTCCTGCAGCCTTGATCGGTGCCGCGATCAAGACAACTTACAACCAGGTTCTCGCTGACCTACAGGCGCAGCGAGCAGGGACGAATACTCTGCCGTCACCGGCAGAGATCGTCAATCGGCTTCACCTGGCGTTGACTCCACAGTTGTTAGATCTTTCTTCGTTTGCCACGCTCGCCTTGTACCGTTGCGACCTGGCGGCCGGTACGCTAATCTTTGTCAATGCCGGACACACTCATGGGCTGCTTAGGCGCTCGGAAACGGGGCAAGTTGAGCACTTGATAGGAGACAACGTGCCTGTTGGCGTCATGGCCGGCGAGATCTATGTTGAATCGACTGTACCGATTGGAACAGGTGACAGTCTGTTGGTGTTTTCTGATGGGATTTCTGAAGCACGCAGCGTCGGCGGTGAGGAATTCGGGGTCGACCGGCTTTCCGATCTTCTAGCGGTGGGTTGCCAGTCGTTTCTCAAGCCAGTTGCCTTGTTGAACTCGATTCGCCAAGCAGTAAAGTCATTTACCAGCGACGCTAACCCCACAGACGATCAGACAGCGTTGATTGTTTCCTTGCTTGACAAATGACTTCACGGATCGTGTGGCAATGATGACGTTGAAGGTGAGCCGACAAGTGTATTGTCCACAGTGGTCAAGTATTTGGGCTTAGAACCCCTGCGTGCACACGGCGCAGAGCCCAAGACTTTGGAGTACGTGAACGAATCGTACGGACGCCTTGCTGAGCGCCTAAAGAAGCTCGCAGGTTGAAGGTCAGGTTGGGTAGCGGAAATTTCTGGGGTTCCGGCTTACATCCCCAAATAGTGAAATGTGCGCGACGGGCACCGGGAAATTTGAAATTGGGACAATTTGGCCCAAAAGAGTGTCGACCCATCCTGATTGCTTTTTTAGGCCCCGCTTTGACGCGCAGCACCGCTCCAAAACCTGATTGCCCTGATTGCCCTGATTGCAATTTGACGACGTTTTGGCGTTTGGAATTTTGTGTCCTAGTACTCCGACACAGAGATATTGAAACAAAATGAAAGCGATGGATTCGCGCTCAGGCCTAGTGTGAAGCCACCTGAAACCCGCATGGAATAAGGCCCAAGCCCATTAAAATTCTGCCGACTGTGAGACTCTCTTGCGGGCCGGACTATGTGCGTTGGCGCACGATGCTCCGCAGCACTTTCAACCAGAATTCGAGACGGCACTCCTTCTCCGATCGATCTGCCACCCAACCCTAAACAGAAGGAACAACTCATGCCAGCAATCAAGAACGTCACCGTCCTCGGAACCGGCGTGCTCGGCTCTCAAATTGCGTTTCAAACGGCGTTCCATGGCTTCGCCGTCATCGCGTACGACATCAATGCGGAGATCATTGGGCAAGCGAAGGCGCGGTTCGCCAGTTTGGCACAGACCTATATCGATGAGCATGTTGGCGGTGCTGCAGATGGCGGCTCGGCAGCGGCGCTCGCCAATATCAGCTATTCGTTCGAACTCGGCGACGCTGTCAAGGATGCCGACCTCGTTATCGAGGTCGTGCCAGAGAACCTCGAAATCAAGCGCGCCCTCTACACCGAATTGGGTAAGCTCGCGCCGCCCAAGACGATCTTCGCGACAAACTCGTCGACCCTGCTGCCAAGTGCGTTGAAAGACTTCACGGGTCGCCCCGACCGATTTATTGCGTTGCACTACGCCAATCGTGTCTGGTCGCACAATACGGCAGAGATTATGGGAACGACTGCGACCGACCCGGCTGTCGTCCAGACGATCATAAACTTCGCGACGGCAACGGGAATGGTTCCGATTGAGATCAAGAAGGAGCAAGCTGGATACCTCCTTAACTCGCTGCTCGTGCCTTTCCTCGGCGCGGCGGGTGACCTTCTCGTCGACGGCATAGCCGAGCCTGACATGGTAGACAAGACGTGGCGCATCGCCACCGGGGCGCCGATGGGCCCGTTCCAGATCTTCGATATCGTCGGACTCACTACGGCCTACAACATTTCCTTAATGAACCCGGATCCGAAGAGGCAGGCATTCGCCAAGCTGATCAAGGAGCGTTACCTCGACACGGGAAAGCTCGGCGCATCGACAGGCGAGGGCTTCTACCGCTATCCGAAAAAGTAGGCCAGCTCAACGCCATCAACCCGGACAAGCGTTTGATCGCAGTTGATCTCAAATCTGCGCAAGGGCGCGTGGCGGTCATGGCGCTAGTCAAGAATGTTTACGCGACGATGACCTAAGGCCCCGCGGTAACGATTACGCTGGCGCCAACTCCAGTTTGATTCGACGGCCCAGCGCGGCAGTCGCACCGGCCAATATGATCAAGGCCTGTATCGTTCACCTCAGCAAACGGTCAGAAACGCGCGACCGGTCGTCATTTGCTTTGCCATAGCTATATCGATTGTACCCAGTCGAACTCAAATTTCCTCAAACTGCAAAAGGAAAAGTGAACTTGAATGTCTACTTCTTGGCTACGGCCCCTTTGCTCAAATTCTGGCCACTTCCAACTGTTTGTGCCTGTGCTTCTTCAGCTTCAATGCGCCTGTCTAGTGCCTGCTGCGCAGCAGCAACATCAGATGGGTCGCTTGATTGCGGCCCAGTCTGGTTGGATGACTCATCGGCAACCCGGCCTTGTTCTCGGGTAGCCGCCAGTTTGCTTGCTGCTTGCTCGGCAGCGACTTTATTACTCCAGCCCCAGTAAGCCAGTCCACCCAGAATCGCTACCAGCAGCGCGCCGGCAACGGCCCAGATGACAGGTGTGATCGTGCGCGTGGGTGCCGGTCGGGCCGCGTTTGCCGGATGTGCAGAAGGCCTGTTTTCAAGCGGCGCGGCATAGCCCTGAAATCCTGGTGCTGGTGCCGATGCCGGTGCCGGTGCCGGTGCCGGCACGGCCACCTGCGCTGCCGTGGTTTGCAAGGCGCCGCAGAGGGTGCAGAATTTGGCATCGGGTGTGATAGATTTACCGCAATTTGTGCAAAACATGGTTGTCTTTCTTCAATGCAAAAGATGTGTTGACAGGGACTGACCGCTGTTAGCAGCGACCCGTGGCGGAGCAGGCCGTGACGCGCTGCATGTTGTCACCAACCCGCTCGCTAAAGCCATTGAGCATCTCTTGCAGGTCGGTCAATGGAACCTGAACGACTTCACCGGGGCGGCAACTGTTGGCGCCGCTTGCAACAACCCGCATTTCGGCCGTGCTGCTGTTACTGCCTGGCAGTCGTGCAAAGCCAATCAGGTCACCGGTGTACAAAAAGCACTCACTTGCCGTTGCGGCGCTGGGCGCATTGAGCGGTTGTGCGGTTTGAAACAGGTAGATGCTGGCGAAGCCTGACGTCAACACGTCGTCCAGTACCAGCGGACGGCCATTGCGTTGCATTGCAACACTGAGGCGAACCTGTTTTCGTATTTGCAAGCGTGCGTCCTCCGGTATCTGTGTCGGCTTGTTGCTGCCAGCGGCCTGCGGCACTTGCGACGCAGCACCCTGCATATCGATACGGCCCAGTTGGCTATTGAGGGCAGCGTCAGCCGCCACATTGCTGCCGACCTGTTGTTGCACCTGGGCCATCTGGTTGCGCAGGGCAGCCGCTTCCGGTGTGTCATAGACCGGCGTCGCACCGCTCGAGGTGGCGTAGGCATTGCCTTGCTGAAATCCGGACGCAATTTGCATGTCGCCCATCAGAGCTGCCGGGTCGGTGTAGCTGGTAGCAGGTGAGCCAAACGCCACCCAGCTCCCGATCGCCGCTGCCCCGATGCCAGCCAGCACCACCGGTGTCGAAAAGTTCGACCTGAAACGGCGGTAGTAGTCGGGTGCGAGCACAGGGGGGCGGTATTGGGCGACCGGTGCGCCATGGATACGGCCCACGTCGTATTGGCGAACAACCGGGCGTTGTTGATATTCGGCTCGTCCGTTGGACCAATTGACATAGCTGCTGCGTTCGATCACCTGACGCTCGGCGCCGCGGCTGTCTCGCACCGATGCAAAACGGTCCTTGAACGCGGGTTTGCCGTCAGGCATCACGGCTTCGCGCAGACCATTGTTGCGGGCGACGAAATCAAGTCCACTGGCGGTAGATCGACGTTCAAAATCACGGCCCTGCACCACACGCTGCCCATCGGAATAGACGCGCGTGGTGGTGCCTTCTTTGGCGTTTTCGGTTTGTTTGAACCCGGTCACTTTCCTGCTTCCGTCTGGCAGCAGCTTTTGTGTGATGACGGTTTGCGAGCCATCGGTATTCTTGCGATGAATGTCAAACCCGGTGCGATCCCCGCGTGGCGTCAGGGTGGTCTTGGTGTCGATCGCCACTGGTTGCGCTGGCGGCGTTCTTGCTGCATTAGCGCCCGATGCATGCGCGGCCGGTGGCAACTGCGCCGTAGCCGGGACGCCAGGGCGATTCGGGGCCTGCTGCTGAGCTTGTTGCAAAACGCCTTGCTTGGGCTGTTGCTGTGCCTGCTGCTGAGCCGGTTGCAAAGCGCGTTGCGAGGTGTGCGGTTGTGCCTGCTGTTGTTGGACCCGTTGTTGTTCCTGTTGCTGCCTGGCGCGCTGCTGCTCCTGATGTTGTGCCTGTTGCTGCGCCGGTGCCTGAGCCGGTTGCAGAGCGCGTTGCGGGGCTTGCGGTTGCGCCAGTTGCTGGGGCTGCTGCTGTGCCTGTTGCAGAACGCCTTGCTTGGGCTGTTGCTGTGCCTGCTGCTGAGCCGGGTGCAAAGCGCGTTGCGGGGAGAGCGGATGTGGGTGCTGTTGTTGG
>CAIXNB010000107.1 GCA_903920695.1 uncultured beta proteobacterium | reverse complement strand
CTTGGGTCTGCAGTGTTGGATTCATGTCGGTTCGGTGTTGTGGTGGCTACCCCACCATAACGTCTGAGTCCCTGTGCAGGTTGGCAAATTCATCGAATAAATCCGCGTTTCCCTAAGGATCTTCCCGCGTGCTCAGGCTGGCAGGGCGCTCAGTTCCGCGGCTATCCCCCGGCCTGCGGCCTCCCCCTTGATGCCGCTGCACTAAGCGCCCTACCAACCTGATCCTTCAACCAATGTTGGTATTCCCCCTCTGCCAAACACCAACTACCGCGGCCGAAGGTGTCGCGGTGGGTGGCGTAGCGAAATCAAGGAGGAGGCCGAAGGCCGGGGGAGATTCGCGGAGTCATCCACCGCGGCGCCTTCGGTAGCGTTGACTGAGAAGCGCAGGCTCAGAAGATGGAAATGGTGATGCCGCCGTCAACGGGCAGACTGGCACCGGTGACGAAGGCGCCGCTGGCGGCGCTCAGGTAGAGCACCGCGTAGCCGATGTCCTGCGGCTGGCCCAGTCGGCGCACGGGGGTCTTGGCGATGAAGCGGGCCTGCGTCGGGGCGTCGTAGACCTCGGACAGCTTGGTCTGGATCACGCCGGGCAGCAGGGTGTTGACGCGGATGCCGAACTCGCCGTATTCCAGCGCAAAGGCCCGGCTCATGCCGATCAAGGCGGTCTTCAAGGTCGAATAAAGCCCCAGCATCTTGTCCGGATGCCAGGCCGCGATCGACGCGATGTTGACGATGCTGCCACCACCGCGCGGCTTCATCAGCTTGGTCGCCTCCAGCGACAGGTACCAGTAGCCACGCAGATCGACTTCGACCGTCTTGGTAAAGAGGGCGAGGTCGGTGTCGTCAATCGTGCGCCAAGGGCTCAGCACCGCGTTGTTGACCAGGATATCGAGGCCGCCGTGGCGCTCGCGCAAATGCTCGGTCATGCTGGCGATGTCTTCCATGCGGCCGATGTGGCAGACACGGCCCTCGGCGCTCAGACCCTCGTCGCGCAGGGCCTGCGCCACGCGCTCGCAGTCGTCCGGTTTGCGGCTGCTGATGACGACATGCGCGCCGGCCTGCGCCAGCACACGCGCCGTGCCCTCGCCGATGCCCATGGTCGAGCCGGTGATGAGCGCGACTTTGCCGCTGAGGTCGAATGGATTGCTGCTGGTGATGGACATGCGGAATACTCCTTCGGATCAGGCCGCTCGCGCCAGGATGTCGAGCCCGACGCGCGCAAAGACGTCGAGCGTCTGGCCAAAGAACAGGGCGCTTTCGGCCACGGCCGTGCCGAGTTCGGCGCGCCGGCGCAAACCGGCCGACATCGCAGCCTGGCGGAACAGGGCAAATGCCTGGTAGAAGCGCAGGTCAACCGGCGGCCGGCCGATGGCGGCAAAGTAGCGCTGCGCCTGTTCCTCGGCTGTGGGCAGGCCCAGGGCGCGCCGGTCCAGCCCGGCCAGGCCTGGCAGCAGGTAGTCGCTCGGCAACTCCTGCACCGCCAGAAACTGGCCAAGGTCGGCCAGCGGATGGCCGAGCGTCGAGAGTTCCCAGTCGAGCACGGCGACGATGCGCTGGCCCGCGGTGTCGAACATCAGGTTGTCCAGCCTGGCGTCGCCATGCAGCAGCACGGGCGCCGCATCATCGGCTGGCATCGCCTGCTGCAGCGCCTTGATCAGTGCGTCAACCGTCGGATCGCCCTGCGGCAAAGCGGTGCGGTACTGCGTTGTCCAGCGGTGCAACTGGCGTTCGAAGTAATGGCCACTGCGCCCGAAATCGCGCAACCCGAGCGCGTCCACATCCAGGCGGTGGATCGTCGCCAGCATGTCGATGGCGCTGTCGTAGATCGCGGCGCGCTCGGCCAGCGCCAACTCGGGCAGGCGCGCATCGGCGTGGACGCAGCCGTCGACAAAGTCCATCAGGTAGAACTGCACGCCGACGACGTCAAGCTCGTTGCACAGCAGGTGGATACACGCCACCGGCACCGCGCTGGCACGCAGCGCCGTGATGACGCGGTACTCGCGGTCGAGCGCATGGGCCGATTTGAGCAACAGGCCGGCCGGCTGCGTGCGCAGGATGTAGCGGCCGCTGTCAGCCGCTATGCGCCAGATCGGGTTCGAGTTGCCGCCTATGAGTCGTTCGGCTGAGCGCAGTCCGGCAAAGGCGGGTAACTGGGCTTCAAGGTAGGCCGCGAGCCGCGTCAGATCGAGCTGCGGAATGCCGACGACCGCGCTCATGCCACTGTTCAGGTCGGTGCCACGGCGTGGCGCTTGAGCAGCGCCTTGCCGAGCGCCGACAAGTGCACCTGGTCCGGGCCGTCGCCCATGCGCATGAAGCGCGCGTAGACGTAGGCCTCGGCCAGAAAGGTGTCCTGCGAAACGCCGGCGCCGCCGTGGACCTGGATGGCACGGTCGATGACCCGCGCCGCCATGCTTGGCACCACGATCTTGGCGGCGGCGATCAGATCCCGTGCGGCCTTGTTGCCCTCGCGGTCCATCTTGTCGGCGGCGCGCAGCGTCAACAGCCGCGCCTGCTCGATCTCGCAGAACGAGTGCGCGATGTCCTCGCGCACCGGGCCTTGTTCGCCCAGCATCTTGCCGAAGGCGAAGCGCTGGTTGGCGCGCTGGCACATGATCTCCAGGGCGCGCTGGGCGCAGCCGATCAGGCGCATGCAGTGGTGGATGCGCCCGGGGCCGAGCCGTCCCTGTGCGATCTCGAAGCCGCGGCCCTCGCCCAGCAGCAGGTTGGCCGCCGGCACGCGCACGTTGTCGTAAACAATCTCGGGGTGACCGACTGGCGCGTCGTCGTAGCCAAAGACCTGGATGTCGCGCACGATGCGCACACCGGGCGTGTCCTTGGGCACCAAGATCATCGATTGCTGCTTGTGTTTTTCCGGATGATCGGGCGCGCTCTTGCCCATCACGATCAGCAACTTGCAGTCCTCGTTGATGGCGCCGGAGGTGAACCACTTGCGGCCGTTGATCACGTAGTCGTCGCCGTCGCGCCTGATCTCGCAGCGGATGTTGGTGGCATCGCTGGAAGCAACCTCGGGCTCGGTCATCGAAAACGAGGAACGAATCTCGCCTGCCAGCAGCGGCTCCAGCCATTGCTTCTGCTGTTCCGGTGTGCCGTAGTTGGCCAACACCTCCATGTTGCCGCTGTCGGGCGCCGAGCAGTTGAAGATCTCGCTCGCCCACAGCACCTGGCCCATGGCCTCGGCCAGTGGCGCGTAGTCGAGGTTGCTTAGACCTGCGCCATGCGCACCGGGCAGAAACAGGTTCCACAAGCCTTGCGCACGCGCTTCTTGCTTGAGCTCCTGCAGCACCGGTGGCGTGCGGTAGCGCTGACCGCTTTGCACCTGCTCGTGGTAGAGGTTTTCTACCGGCAGCACGCGCTCGGCCATGAAGCGCCGGACCTGCTCGACCAGCGCCAGCGTGCGCGGGCTGTGTTCAAAATTCATATCGACTCCCTTGGTGTTTCGCCGGCGCTCAGGCCTGCGCATCCGGTGCCGCTCGCAGGCGCGACTTGAGCACCTTGCCGGTCGGGTTGCGTGGCAGCGTTTCGACCAGGCGCAGTTCCTTGGGCAACTTGTAGCGCGCCAACTTGCCATCGCAAAACGCCTGCAGTTCGGCCAGCGTGACGGTCTTGCCGGGCTTGGGCGCGACGACGGCGACGACGCGCTCGCCCCAGCGTTCGTCGGGCGCGCCGATCACCGCTACTTCGGCAATGTCGGGGTGGCCGTACAGAATGCTTTCGACCTCGGCCGGGTAGATGTTTTCGCCGCCGCTAATCACCATATCCTTGAGGCGGTCGCAGATGTAGAGAAAGCCCTCGGCATCCTGGTAGCCAACGTCACCGGTCTTGAACCAGCCGTCAGGCGTGAAGCAGGCTTGGGTGGCCTCGGGCTGCTTCCAGTAGCCGGCCATGATGTTGGCGCCGCGCACGCAGATCTCGCCACGCGCGTCAGGCTCGGTTATCGGCTCGCCATTCATGTCGATCAGCCGCACTTCGGTCAGCAGTGGCGTCGTGCCGCAGGAACCGAGCTTGTCAACCGCGCGGTCTGGACTGAGGAAGGTGATCATCGAGGCCGACTCCGTCATGCCGTAACCCTGGTGCACCGGAATATGGCGCGCGTTGAACAGCTCCAGCAGTGGTTCGGGCATCGGCGCACCGCCGACCGAGACCAGGCGCAGCGAGCTCAGATCGGCCTGCTCAAAATCGGGGTGCTGCGTCATGAACAGCAGCATGGCCGGCACGCCGAAGGTGACGCTGACGTGGTACTGCGCGATCGCCCGCATGACGGCGCCGGGCTCAAAGCCGCGCTGCAGCACCAGATGGCCGCCGGCCACCAGTGTGCTCATGGAGCCGCACAGCAGACCACCAACGTGGAACATGGGCGCGAAGTTGAGCGTGACGTCGGTCGAGACCAGGTCCCAGAGCAGGATTTCGTTGAGGTTGTTGGCCCAGAAGTTGCCGTGCGTGAGCATCGCGCCTTTCGGGTTGCCGGTGGTGCCGGAGGTGTACATGATCACGGCCACATCGTCGGGCCGCGCGGCGACGGCAGCGGGCACGCTTGGCGGCTTTGCCATCAGCGCGCTGGCCGATTCCCAGCCCGGCGCGCCCACGCCGCGGTGGATGAAGCGCTGGCAGGCGAGCTGGCTGCGCACGCTGTCGATGACCTCGATGTGCTCCTCGCCCACAACCAGCGTGTGCACGCCGGCGTCGCCGATCACGAACACAAGCTCGGAGCCGGTCAGGCGAAAGTTCAAAGGCACGCAGATGGCGCCGAGCCGTGCTGCGGCGAACAGCACGACGACAAACATCGGGTCGTTCAGACCGAGGTAGCCAACGCAGGCACCCGGTGTCACGCCGCCGGCGGCAAGCACGGCCGACATGGACTCGACGCGCGCTACCAGTTCGCGGTAACTCCAGGTGACGCCGTCGCAGGTCAGCGCCGGTGCCAGCGGCACGCGGGCGGCGCGGCGGGTGAGCCATTCGGCCAGCCCGATGGCGTGGGCGCCGCGCGCCGTGGCGGGCATGCTTGTTTCATTGGCATTGAATATCCGGTTCATGGTGGCTCTCTGGGCTTGTGCGGTCAAGCTGCCAGATTAGGGGCCGGCCGCGCCCGCGTCTTGCGCAAAGTGGCTGATTCCGTTTCCAAACCATCCCTGTCGTTGCTGCTTCGCCTTGCCGTGCTGTCTGCGGCTTCGCGCCTCAGTTCTTGGGCCGGTGCTTGCTGCCAGCCGTTGCCGGCAGGCCGTGCAGCTTGAGCGCGCGACTGCCCGCGAACACGTCTTTGGGCGAGAGGCCAAAGACCTGGCGGATCGAATGGCTGAAATGCGAGGAGTCGGGGTAACCGGTGAGCTGGGCGATGTCGGCCAGATTCGCGTTTTGCGTCACGTGGTCGAGCATGCTGCGGGCGCGCTTCCACATGCGCAGCGTGCGCAGCGGCACGCCGACCTGCTCCTTGAACAAATGCACGAAGCGTGAGAACGAGAGCTTGAAGCGCTCGGCGTACTGCGCGGCGCTGCTCTCACCAGCCGGGTTCTGCACGATGTCGGCCAGCACCTGGGCGATGCGTGGGTCGAGCGTGGCGCGTGGCAGCGTCTCGCCGAAGAGAACGAGGTCAAAGGCGGCATCGTCCGCAGCCACGGCCGCGCAGCGCAGCTGCCATTGGTCAAGCACCTGGCGCACGCGCGCCACAAACGCCGGGGCCTGCACCACGCCTTGCTGGCCGCGCAGGAACGCGGGGAGCAGGTCCTGCTGCAAGGTTTCGGGCTCGATGATCAGGTCGATGATGAAACGGGTTTCGCTGGCGATGCGGTGCGGCACATAGGGTGGCAGCACGACCAGATCGCCCTGCTGCCAGGGGCCGCCGTTAATGCTGACGCGGATCGGCTGCTGCTGCGCCACATAGATGATGAAGCCGCCGATCTTGCGCAGCGAGGGCCGCCCAAGCAGCCCGGCATAGAGCACGCGCCCCGGTGTGATCCACATCAGGGGCTTGGCCGCGTCAGGGCAAGCCGGCCCGGCGTCCTGCACACCCGTCTTGGCAACAAGCTTCAAACCAACCTCCTGCGCGGACCGCCCACGCGGCGCGGCCCATTCTATAGCGCACGCTTACGCTGGCTCCGAGGTGTCGTTGCACAGGGGTGTCATTACACAGGGGTGTCATTGCGGACCTGCTCCGCAATCCATGGTTTGCGTGGCACTGGGTCCCGGATCGCCCCGGACCTGATCCGGGGACGGCAACGACAGAGCGGAACGCGTTCTACCAGATTTCGAGCCGCAAACGCTCGGGCACTTTCGCAAACGCCTTGTCGCGACTGACCAGTGTCGCGTCCACAGCCACGGCGTGGGCAGCAATCATCATGTCAAAGTCGCTCAGGTTGATGCCACGGGTTTCCAGCAGGGTGCAAAACTCGCCGTAGCAAGTGGCAACCGTCTCATCCCAGGGCAGCACATCCATACGCAGCAGGACTTGGGTCATGGCATTTTTCAAACGCGCTGGCTGTCCCTTGCGATGCAGGCCGTACGTCAACTCAGCCAAGGTGATACTGGAGATGACCACCTGCCCAACCGGCACGTGGGTCAAACGCGCCAGCAATGCTGCGTCACGCCCCTGCATGATGTGACTGACCACATTGGTGTCGAGCATGTAGCGCTGACTCACTCTTGCCAGCCCTCAAAGGGGTCGCGCCGGGTCCGGGTTTGGCGGCGCTTGATCGTCAGGTCTTCGTCCCTGTTTTGTGCCACCACGTCAAGCAAGCCCTGCCAGTCCACCGGCTTGCGTGAAAGCACGACATCCCCCGTGATGGGGTCATGGCGGATAAAGACTTCGGCCACGTCAAAACGGAACTCGAGCGGCAGGCGCACCGCCTGGCTGCGGCCGGTCGTAAATATTTTGGCAGTTTGGTTCATCGTGGACACTCACTTCAACGGTATGTCTCATGATACATACCGAGACGATGGATGTCAATAGAAGGGTCAGCAGCCGCGCCAGACCGGGGCACGTTTTTCGGCGAAGGCGCGGGCGCCTTCCTGGGCGTCGGCCGAGTTGACAGCGGGGTCGGTGATGGCTTTTTGCAGCGCAAACATCTGGTCTTCTGGCCAGCTATGGGACTGGGCAATCAAATGCTTGCTGGCCAGCACCGCCAGCGGCGCGTTGGCAGCGATCTCAAGCGCCAGCTCGCAGGCGACGGCGAGCGCCTGTCCGGGCTCGACCAGGCGGTTGAGCAAACCGTTCTCACGCGCCTCCTGCGCCGTCAGTTGGCGCCCGGTCAGGGCCAGTTCCATCGCCAGGTGGTAGGACAGGCGCCGCGGCAGGCGCAGCAGGCCACCGGCGGCGGCCACCAGACCGCGTTTGACTTCCGGTAGCCCGAAACGCGCACTGTGCGAGGCCACGATCAGGTCGCAGGCCAGCGCAATCTCGAAGCCACCGGCCAGTGCGAAACCCTCGACCGCCGCGATCAGCGGTTTGCGCGGCGGTGCTTCGGCAATGCCGGCAAAACCGGCGCCCGCGATCATCGGCACTTCACCCCGCGTGAAGGCCTTGAGGTCCATGCCAGCGCAAAAATTTCCGCCAACGCCCGTCAGCACACCAACGCGCAGATCGCTGCGGCTATCGAGTTCGGCCAGCGCTGCGGCAATGCCCTGCGCCACGGCCAGGTTGACGGCATTGCGGGCGGCAGCGCGGTCGATGGTGATGATGAGGAGCGGGCCATCGACCCGCGTGTTGACAGTCATGTTGTGTGCCTGATGGGAAGTTCAAAGGCCGAAGCGGCTGCGCAATTCGCGCAGCTTGCCGACGATGCCGCTCGGAAAGAAATAGACCGACAGGACAAAGATGGTGCCAAACCAGAGCAGCCAGCGGTCCGGGTGGAACAGCTTGGCCAGCAGGGACACGTCGACCAGGCTGTGGCTGAGCGACTGCAGGCCGACCTGGATGTAGTTTTCGGCGATCACAAAGATCACCACGCCGAGCACGGCACCGTACATCGTGCCCAGGCCGCCGATCACGCACATCAGCAGGATGTTGAGCATGACGGTGAAGCTGACCGTGGTCTGGGGACCGACGTAGCGCAGCCAGACCGCCATCAACACGCCAGCGCAGCAGGCCAGCACGGCCGACAGGCAGTTGGCGGTCAGGCGGTAGCGCAGCGTGCGGTAGCCGATGGCTTCGGCGCGGAACTCGTTCTCGCGGATGGCTTCGAGCACGCGGCCAAAGCGCGAGTTGACCACGCGCAGCATCAGCAGGAACAGCAGCAGCGAGCAGAAAAACACCAGGTAATAGGACAGCAGCTTGCCGGTGATGGCCGTGCCCCAGAGCTCGGCCTCGAACAGGCGAAAGCCCGGCGTCAGCACTTCGGGCAGGCGGAAGTTGCGCCCGTCGTCGCCGCCCGTGATCGAGGTCAGGCGCAGCACCAGCGCGCTGAAGGCCGAGGCCACGGCCAGCGTGGTCATCGAATAGAAGATGGCCTTGACGCGCAGCGACACCAGCGCGATCAGCAAAGCCAGCACGGCCGACAGCGCAATGGCTGCACCAGCGCCGATGGCCAATGCGCTCCAGCTAGGACCGAGCTTGTAGAGGGCGATGGCGACACCGTAGGCGCCGATGCCGTAGAACATGGCGTGGGCGAACGAGACAATGCCGCAGTAGCCCAGCAGCAGATCGTAGGATGCCGCCAGCACCAGGAAAACGCAGATCGTGGCCGCCACATTGAGCGAGCGCGCGCCCGAGAAAAGAAAGGGTGCGCCGGCCAGGTAAACCAGCACGCCGATCAACAGCAGGGTCAGCAGGCGACTGCGCGGGAAATCACCCGAAAGAAGTTGCGTGAACAGGCTTGGCTTTTGTGTTGTCATTGGGCCGCCAGAGGATAGAGGCCGCGCGGGCGCCAGAGCAGGATGACGACCATCACCAGGATGTTCGAGACCAGCGCAAAGTCGGGCGCGAGAAAACTCACGTAGTTGGTGCTCAGCGCAATCAGCATGGCGGCCGCAAAGCAGCCGGTGATGGAGCCCAGGCCGCCGATGATGACGATGATCAGGATCTGCACCAGCACCTCGGCGCCAATGCTCACGGTGAACTGCTCGCGGTAAAAGCCCCACATGGTGCCGCCCAGACCGGCCAGGCCGGCACCGGCGACGAAGACGGCAACAAAGAGGCGGCGCACATGGTGTCCCAGCGCTTCGACCATCTCGCGGTTTTCGACACCGGCGCGAATCATCAGGCCGATGCGGGTGCGCGGCAGCATCAGGATCAGACCCATGAAGACCAGCGCACCGACACCGATGGCAATCAGCCGGTAGCGCTCGATGGCGACATCGCCAAACAGCAGCGAGCCGCGCAGGCTGGCCGGCAACGGCAGCAGCATCTGATTCGCGCCCCAGATCACCAGCACCAACTGATCCAGGATGATCATGGCGCCGATCGTGATCAGGATTTGCTTGAGGTGATTGCCCTGCGCCGGCCGGATGAAGAGGCGCTCGAAAATCCAGCCAACGGCGGCCGTCACCAGCATCGCCACCAGCGCGATGACAACCACAGCCGCGATGTTCTGCAGCAGCGACTTGGATGTCAGCCAGGGATTGAGCGGCGCCACGATCGAGGTCGCGGCATAGGCGCCGATCGCCACGAACGCTGCATGACCCAGGTTCATGACGTCCATCAGGCCGAACACCAGCGTCAGGCCGCTGGCCATGATGAACAGCATCATGCCGATGGCCAGCGCCGCCACGGTGAGCGTGATCCAGGTCGAGCTGCTGCCAATCAGCGGCATGGCCAGCAGGCCGAAGGCCACGATCACCAGCAGCGGCACCAGATCGGTCTTGCGCCCCGGCAGCGCCGCCAGCGGATCGGTGGCGGCAGATGGGGAAGTGGAAAGGGTCGTGCTACTCATGCGCTGGCCGCCGGCTGCAGACCGAGCAGGCGCGCCTGCAGGTCTTCGTCTTCGATCAGCGCGGCCATGGCGCCATGGTGCACCACGCGACCGTCGTCCATCACCACCACGTGATCGGCAATCGAGCGCACGAAGTTGAAGTTCTGCTCAACCAGCAGAATGGTCGTGGCCTTGGCCTTGAGCTCGGCAAAAGCGTCGGCCAGGTTCTGCACGATGGCCGGCGCCAGGCCCTTGGTGGGCTCGTCGATCAGCAGCAGCTTGCGCGGCTCGATGATGGCGCGCGCAATCGCTACCATCTGCTTCTGCCCGCCCGAGAGCGTGCCGCCGGGGCGCAACCAGAAGCGCTTGAGTGCCGGGAAGAAGCCGAAGATCCATTCCAGGCGCAGCTCGTCAAATTTGCCATCGCGCGTCGCCAGGCGCAGGTTCTCCTGCACCGTCAGGCCGCCGAAGATGCCCATGTCTTCCGGCACATAGGCAATGCCGCTGCGCGCGATGTCAGGCGTCTTGGTTTGCGTGATGTCGGCTGCGTCGAAGCTGACCGTGCCCTTGCTGGCATGCCACAGGCCCATGATGGTGCGCAGGGTCGTGGTCTTGCCGGCGCCGTTGCGCCCCAGCAGCGCCGTGACGCCGGTGCGCGGCACCTCGAAGTTGACGCCCTGCAGAATGTGGTACTCGCCGATGTGCGTGTGCACGCCAGCCAGGCGCAGCAGCGGCGCCTTGTTGTGTTCAGGCATGGACAGCCACCTTTGCACCCATATAGGCTTCCTGTACGACCGGCGAAGCCATCACCGCTGCCGGCTCGCCGTCGGCCACCAGTTGGCCGTTGTGAAACACGATGATGCGGTCGGCCAGCGAGCGGATCACGTCCATCTTGTGCTCGACCAGCAAAATGGTCTTGTCGCCCTGGTCTTTCAGGCGCTGGATCAACTGCAGGATGACGGGCACTTCGTCCACGCTCATGCCGGCGGTCGGCTCGTCGAACATCAGGATCTGCGGCTCCAGCGCCATCAGCATGGCAACCTCGAGCTTGCGCTTGTCGCCGTGTGGCAGGCTGGCTACCAGCAGGCCATTGCGGGTGGCGAGGCCGACGATTTCAAGGTAATGGTCGGCGCGCGCCAGCAGATCGGCGCGGCTGCGCCACATTGACAGCATGTTGAAGCCGGCGCGCTGGCGGCTTTGCACCGCCAGGCGCACGTTCTCCAGCACTGTGAGCTGCGGAAATAAATTGGTCAGCTGAAAGGCGCGCCCGATGCCCAGATGGGTTCGTTCGGCCGGCCCGAGCCGCGTGATGTCGACACCCCGGTAGTGCACGCTGCCCGACGTGGCCCGCAACTGCCCCGACAGCAGGTTGAAGTAGGTCGTCTTGCCGGCGCCGTTGGGGCCAACGATGGCGGTCAGCGTGCCCGAAGCAAACTCGGCGCTGACCGCGTTGACCGCGACGTGGCCGCCGAAGCGGATGCTTAAAGCCTCGGTTCGCAGGACGGGTGTCGATGGGGACATGAACAGCGACCTGTTACTTGACCTTGAGCGGCACCGGCATTTCGGAGGCCGGCACTTCACGCACCAGGTCGAGCAGATCCCACTCGCCAGCAGCGCCCTTCTTCATCTTGAACTGGTACTGCGCCTGCATCGCCTGGTGATCTTCCTTGCGGAACTTCATCTTGCCTTTGGGCGTGTCGAACTCCAGGTTCTCCATGGCGGCGATCAGCTTTTCGGTGTCGGCCGAGTTGGCTTTTCGGATGCCGGCGATGATGGCAGCGGCCGTGACGAAACCACCTGCGGTGAACAGATCTGGCGGCTGCTTGAAGCGCTTGGTGTGCTCGGTGACGAGCCAGTCGTTCATGGCGTTCTTGGGGAAGCCGTAGTAGTAGTAGGTGCCGCCGCCGACATCAAGACCCTTCCAGGGTTTCATGTTTTCCAGATTGGCGCCGCCAATCGACAGGAACTCGATGCCATAGCGCTCGGGCTTGAGCTCGGAGATCTTGCGGATCGGGTTTGGTGCGCCCCAGATGACGAGCAGGTATTTCTTGCCGGTGGCGTTTTTCATGGCATCGAAGATGCGCTGCATTGGCGCCGTGAAGTCGGCCGTGGACAGGGGAACGAACTCCTCGTGCACCACCTTGGCCTTGCTCTTGATCGCGGCCATGGCGTCCTTGAAGGCAGCGATGCCGTCGCGGCCATAGACATAGTCGGGCGCGAGGAAGGCCACGCTGTCGCCGTCTTTGAGCGCAACGGCGGTGGCCAGCGCGTCCTGGAAGGAATTGCGGCTGGCGCGGAACAGGTAGCGGTTCCAGTTGGCGCCGGTCAGTGAATCGGCAATCGCCGGCTCGACCATCAGGATCTTCTTGAACTCCTCGGCCACCGGCGCCATGGACAGGGCACCGCCCGACCACGAAGTGCCAACGGCGATATCGGCCTTGTCGTCGGCCAGCGCCTCGGTCAGCATGGCCTTGGACAGCTCGGGCTTCATCTGGTCGTCCTTGACGATGACCTCGATCTTGCGGCCGATCACGGTCATGGTGTTCTGCGTCAGGTACTCCAGGCCCAGACGCAGGCCGCGCTCGGTGTCGCGCGCGTAGGCTTCAGACGGGCCGGTCTTGCTGGCGATGAGGGCGATCTTGATCGGCTTGGTTTCCTGTGCCGTCACCCACGGCGTGGCCAGCAGTGCCGCGGCGGCACATCCGGCTATAAAAATCTTCTTGAACATGGTTGTCTCCGGTTGAATAAATGGAAGTGGCGTGGAATGGGTCATGCCGGATGATCAGTTGACGGCGCGTTGCTGGCCTTGCCAGTAAGGCTCGCGCAGCACGCGCTTGAGCAGCTTGCCGCTCGGGTTGCGTGGCATCTCGTCGAAGAACTCGACCGACTTCGGGCATTTGTAATGGGCCAGACGCTCGCGCATCCAGTCGATGATGTCGCTCTGGCTGGCCTGGGCCTCGGGCTTGAGCACGACGCAGGCCTTGACGGCCTCACCCCACTTGGCGTCGGGCACGCCGATGATGGCACCGTCGGCCACGGCCGGGTGCTTCATCAGCAGGTTCTCAATTTCGGCCGGATAGATGTTCTCGCCGCCGGAGATGATCATGTCCTTGATGCGGTCGTGAATGAAGATGTAGCCGTCTTTGAGGTAGGCGCCGTCGCCAGTGCGAAACCAGCCGCCGCGTGCGTTGCGGCCTTCCGGGTAGGCGCTCTGCGTGGCCTGCGGGTCGCGCCAGTATTCCAGCAGGTTGCGTTCGGACTCGATCCAGATCTCACCGGTGCCGCCTTCGAGCGCATCCTGACGCGTGATGGGATCCACAATGCGCAGGCGCGCGCCGCCAATCGGCTTACCGGCCGAGCGCAGCAGTTCGGGCCGCGTGGTCGCGTCGCGGTGGTCCTGTTGACTCAAAAACGTGGCCGGGCCCGAGACTTCGGTCAGACCATAGACCTGCAGAAAGTCGCACTGAAACAAGCGCATGGCGTCTTCCAGTACCTGGTCGCTGATCGGTGAGCCGCCGTAGGCGATGAGCTGCAGGCTGCGGTAGTCGCCCTGCGCCGCAGTGGGCGACTGCAGCATGAACAGCAGCATGGCCGGCACCAGAAACGAATGGGTGATGCCATGGCGCGCGATGGCGTCAATGAAGGTGGTAGGGTCAAAGTCGGCATAAGCTGCGGTCTGGCCGCCGGTGTAGAGCGTCAGCAGCAGCATGGTCATGCCGGCAACGTGGAAGGTGGGCAGCGGGTTGCCGAGCACGCCGCTGGCGTCGAACTTCCAGTCCTGCGCCACGGTGCGACTGGTCGACAGCAGTCCGCGATGCGACAGCACCACGCCCTTGGGCAAGCCGGTGGTGCCCGATGAGTAAAGCTGCAGTGCCGCGTCGTCCGGGGCGATGGCGACGGGCTGGAAGTGCTCGCTCTGCGCGCCGTACCAGGCGGCGAAACCCTCAAAGCCGTCGCTGTCAGGCTTGGTGCAAACCAGCTTGCGCACGGTACTGACGCTGCCGTCGGCAGCACCGCCCAGCAGCGAGCCGATGAAAGCCGCGTCGGCCACGATGAAACGGGCCTCGCCGTGCGTCAGGATGTAGGCGACCTCGCCCGGCGCCAGGCGCCAGTTGACCGGCATACAGACAGCGCCGAGCTTGCACGCGGCCAGGGTCAGCAGCAGGCATTCAAGGTGGTGTCTGGTCAGGCAGGCAACGCGGTCACCGCGCCCGATCTGCAGCGCGGCCAGCGCGTTGGCAATGCGGTTGCTGGCGCGCTCAACGTCGGTAAAACTCAGAACCGTGTCGCTGGTCCGGTAGGCCACAGCGCAGGCTTGCCCTGCGCATGGCGGTACAGCGCATCGAGCAAGGTCTGATCATTGGCGCCAGCCGTCTGCATAAACCGATCCTCTTGTCTCAAATTGTCTCAAAGTACGCGCCAGCGGGGGTGTGGCGACAGGTACGTGAGGTTAGCGGTCAGCTAGCGACTTCGCTTGCGTGTAGTGGCTGATTCACGGTGATAACTCGCTAGGGTTTACCCTTGGGGTCGATTTGATAAATTGAGACTTGGGGAGAACTGGATGCCGGATCAGGTCCGGCATGGCAGGCCGGGGGCGTGGATCACCACGCTTCGCGATACCGAAAGTAGCGGCGATGACCAGAGGTCACCTGTGCTATTTCGGCACAAAACAGGTCGCTTCAAGCATTCTTTGATGTCAATCAATCTTCTCCGGCCGCAAAACCCGATCCGGCCGACGCCGGTCGAATACAGTTAGCGGTTATCGACCAACCCGATTAGAAAGAGGAACGCCATGCCTACCGAAGCATCCAAAATCATTTACACCCTGACCGATGAAGCGCCGTTTCTGGCGACTTGTGCCTTTTTGCCAGTTATTCGCACGTTTATGGCGCCGGCTGGCGTCAACGTGGCCGAATGCGATATCTCGGTCGCGGCACGGGTGCTCGGTGAATTCCCCGAGTGCCTGACCGAAGCGCAGAGGGTTCCGGACAACCTGGCAGAGCTAGGGCGCCTGACGCAGTTGCCCGACACCAACATCATCAAACTGCCCAATATCAGCGCCTCTGTGGGCCAGTTGATGGCCTGCATCAAGGAGTTGCAGTCCAAGGGTTACGCCGTGCCGGACTACCCGGAAGATCCCAAGACCGACGCCGACAAGGCGATTCGCAATCGCTATTCCCGCTGCATCGGCAGCGCCGTGAACCCGGTGCTGCGCGAGGGCAACTCGGACCGCCGCGCGCCCAAGGCGGTCAAGGAATTTGCCCGCAAGCACCCGCACTCGATGGCCGAGTGGAGCCAGGCATCGCGCTCGCACGTGTCCCACATGCACCATGGCGACTTCTACCACGGCGAGAAGTCAATCACGCTGGACAAGGCACGCGACGTCAAGATGGAACTGCTCACCAAGAGCGGCAAGACGATCGTGCTCAAACCCAAGCTTGCGCTCAAGGACGGCGAGATCATCGACAGCATGTTCATGAGCAAGAAAGCGCTGCTGGACTTCTACGAAAAGGAAATTGAAGACGCGCACAAGACCGGCGTCATGTTCTCGTTGCACGTCAAGGCCACGATGATGAAGGTCTCGCACCCGATCGTGTTCGGTCACTGCGTGCGCATCTTCTACCGCGATGCCTTCGCAAAACACGCCAAGCTGTTTGATGAACTGGGCGTGAATGTCAACAACGGCATGAACAACCTGTATGAAAAGCTCGAAACGCTGCCGCAGTCGCTGCGCGAGGAAGTCATCAACGACCTGCATGCCTGCCACGAGCATCGCCCGGAACTGGCGATGGTGGACTCGGCCAAGGGCATCACCAATTTCCATTCGCCCAACGACATCATCGTTGACGCTTCCATGCCCGTCATGATTCGCAACGGCGGCAAGATGTGGGGCGCTGACGGCCGCCTGAAAGACGTCAAGGCCGTGATGCCCGAGAGCACCTTTGCCCGCATCTACCAGGAGATGATCAACTTCTGCAAATGGAACGGCAATTTCGATCCGCGCACCATGGGCACGGTGCCCAATGTCGGCCTGATGGCGCAGCAGGCCGAAGAGTACGGCTCGCACGACAAGACTTTCGAGATCCCGGAAGACGGCGTTGCCAACATCACCGATCTGGCGACCGGCGAAGTGCTGTTGACGGAAAACGTGGAAGAGGGCGATATCTGGCGCGCCTGCCAGGCCAAGGACGCGGCCATTCGCGACTGGGTCAAGCTGGCCGTCACGCGCGCGCGCAACTCCGGTATGCCGGCCGTGTTCTGGCTCGACCCGTATCGCCCGCATGAAAACGAGTTGATCAAGAAAGTCAAGGTTTACCTCAAAGACCACGACACGAGCGGTCTGGACATCCAGATCATGTCGCAAGTGCGCGCCATTCGCTACACCATGGAGCGTGCCATCCGTGGCCTGGACACGATCTCGGTCACGGGCAACATCCTGCGCGACTACCTGACCGACCTGTTCCCGATCATGGAACTCGGCACCAGCGCCAAGATGCTGTCCATCGTCCCGCTGATGGCCGGCGGCGGCATGTACGAAACCGGCGCCGGCGGCTCGGCGCCCAAGCACGTGCAGCAACTGGTGGAAGAAAACCACCTGCGCTGGGATTCCCTGGGTGAATACCTGGCGCTGGCTGTCAGCCTGGAAGATCTGGGCATCAAGACCGGTAACGAAAAGGCCAAGATTCTGGCCAAGGCACTGGACGCGGCAACCGGCAAACTGCTCGATAACAACAAGGGCCCGTCACCCAAGACCGGTCAGTTGGACAACCGTGGCAGCCAGTTCTATCTGGCCATGTATTGGGCACAGGAACTCGCCGCGCAGACGCAGGACAAGGAACTGCAAGGCAAATTCTCGGCGCTGGCCAAAGCACTGGCTGAGAACGAAAAGAAGATCACCGACGAGTTAAAGGCGGTGCAAGGCAAGCCGGCCGATATTGGCGGCTACTTCCTGACCGACAAGCAGAAAGTGACGGCTGTCATGCGCCCGAGCGCAACGTTCAACGCGCTGATAGCCGGCGCAACGACCTAAACAAACAGACGCAATTCGCAGCCCCCGCCCCCTGCGAAATAGCAGGGCGCGGGGGCTGTCTGCTTTGTGGGGTCTGATTCACGCGCAGCCGGCAGGGTTGCCACTCCGCCAGCGCCAAGCATTCGCACACATCGCAGCCAGGCCGCATCGCTGGCAACCACCTTTTGCCAACCAGCCGCTCCATCCGCCCGCCGTCGAGATCGGCTTCTTCGTTCTTACTGCTTGCACTCGGGTGGGACAGCAGAAGCCGGCGCAATGAATTGAACGTTGTTGCCGCAGACTGCGTATGAAAAAGAGCGCTCGATAGCCGACGGCGCAATGCGGCGGGCCTCGTGCAATACGCGAGACGTGTCACCATCTCGTCATCCAGCGAAGGCGCGACCGTCGCGTTCCAATCAAGGTCCGTAATTACCCAAGCAGTCCAAGGGCGCCGGCTACAGTAAGGACCACGAGGAAGATCACGCTGCCCGCCTTGACCCGGGGATTCTTCGTTGCTGAAGCGATAGCCGCGCTGCTCAGTATCAGCAAAAGAAGATGCGATGTCTTCATAGGCAATCAGACCTCTCGCGGCCGGATTAAGGCTGCGGGGCCAATTCCTTGGCTAGAAAATTCTCGACGCGCGTCCAGAAGTCATAACTATTTTCGGGTTTGAACCAGCCGTGTCCTTCCTTTACGTATTCAATCCATTCGACATGGGAATTCGTCTTGCTTACCGCGTCCCGAAATTTCGTTCCATGGGCTATCGGCACGCGCCGGTCGCTGCCGCCAAAGGCCAGCAACAGAGGCTGCTTAAGGCGCGCTACCTGCTTCAGTGGCGAGGTGGCCTCCAACTGCGCCGCATCCTTGTCCGGGTCGCCAATCAGCACCGGCATGCCGTACTGCTTCCAGATTTCAGGCAGATCGCTCCAGCTCAGGCTGTACATGAGCCCAATGTCGGTCACCGCTGCCCAGGCCACACCGCATCGGTACAGATCGGGGTCACGGATCAGACCCATCAGGGTGGCGTAGCCGCCATAGCTGGCGCCGGCGATGCAGACGCGTTTGGGGTCGGCCAGCCCCTGCGCAATCGCCCAGCGCGTGGCGTCGGCCACGTCGTCCTGCATCGCCAGGCCCCATTGCTTCCAACCGGCGCGGAACCATTTGTCACCATAACCGGTGCTGCCGCGAAATTCGGGTTCGAGCACCAGATAGCCGCGCGAGGCCAGAAACTGCGAGTCGGCATCCCACTGCCAACTGCCGCCACGCATCTGCGGCCCGCCGTGCACCAATACCACCGCTGGCCAAGGACCTTTGCCAGCAGGGCGCGTCACGTGCACTGGAAACGCCTGAGCGTCGCGGGCCTTGATGTGAACGAAATCGCGCTTGGCCATACGGCGCGGATCCAGTTGGGGACGGGCTTGTCCGATCAATTCGATTTGATCGGTGTTGCGGTCGTAGAGTGAGTAAATCGGACTTTGCCGATCAGAATACGAGGTCACCAGCAACCAGCGCGAACAGCCGCATTCCGCCACATCGAGCAGATTGATAACGCCAGCGAGGCGTTGGTCGACCTTGCCCTGAATCGCGCGCATTTCGGCATCGAGCCAGGCCGTGTCCATCGCATCGCTGGTGTAGCGAACGCCTAGCAGGGTCTGCGTCGTTTCGTTGTAGATGAGGTTCCCTGAAAAATCAAAACCCTTCAGACTCACCAATGGCTCTGCCGCCATTCGACGCGTAGCCGAGTCGAATCGAAAGAGATCGCTGGTGCGCTCCGGGTTGGCGCGTTGCGCCAGGACAAACAACTGCCCGCCATTGCTCAAGGCCCATGGGCTGAAACTGCCCGGCTCGGGCGCAAACGCCGGCCCTGAACTGATGACGCTCCACGGGTCTTCCGGCTTGGCGCGCCAATGCACGGTCTGTTGGCCGTCTTTCAAGGATTCGGCGACTCGCGCCGAACCACTGCCGTCAAACAGCCAGCCAAGCGCAGCCTGCCCCAAACCGGTTCCCACGCCGGTGGCGCGCCCGGTGAGGGTGTTGAGCCGCAGGGGTGTGGTGCTGAGCAACTCGCGGTAGTTGCTGTCGAAGTTCAGGCGCTCGACCATTACGTCGGCTGTGCCGTCGCGCAGTACCCGCAGCAAGCGGTGGTTGAATGGCAGTTCGCGCGACGCAATTGCGTTCGCGTCGTAAAACAACTGCCAGTTGCGTTGCACCAGCGGTCGCAGGTTTTCACCGCTTCGGTCGACGGCAAAGAGACCGGGCGCGAATCCGTCGGTATAGGCCGATTGCAGATCGTTGATGTTGAATACTAGGCGCTCATCATTGACCCAATGCACGTCGGCGATGTCGGCATCGGTGAATTGTGCGAGCACCTTGGCCTGGCGTGGCGGGTCCAGGTTGATGACAGCCAACTGGCGCCGCCCCTGCGCGTTGGCGATGCGCACTGCGAGGTATTTTCCGGAAGGTGAGAGCACCGGTTGCGACATCATGCTGGCACTGAAGAAGTCGCTAACCGGCAAAGGCGCTTCGGCCGCATGCACGGCGGCAGTAAGCGCAGCAAATATCAGTGCCAGCAACGCGCCGGCGCACGCGGCGCGGCTCAAAGTCAAAAGTTTGATCATTGGGGTGTTGCGGCCTGAGCCTGTCCGGTCATGCACTCAAAGAGGCCGATCGGCACCAACTCCGGTAGCACTTTGTGTGCCTTGCTCATGATGGTTTACTCCTTTGGATGGATGCAATCGAAACCTGACCTGATATCTGCAAGGAACCAGTGCCTGCCGCAAAGATACTCGTCCGGATTCGCGCCGCGACACACGGCAACCTCCATAATAGCCTCAAGCAAATTCTGGAAACGGGGTTCGTCCTGCGCTATCCCCCAAAAGATGGATTTGCGCTGCGGGAATGTGGATTGTTTTGCCTTGACGCCAGACGCGCCCTGGCTGGCCCAGCGCCGCTCAATTCGGCAAATTCAGCGCCTTGCGCACGGTCAGGCGCAGCAACTCAAAGCTGGGCTCGAGCGCCTGGGCGCTGGTGTCGACCTTGAACTGTGCCTTGGAATAGAAAGCGGCGCGGCCGGCGAGGATGCCTTTGAGGTCGTCCATCGCTTCCTTGCTGGCGGCCATCGGACGCAAGTCGCCCTGCGCCATGACGCGGCGCATGTGGTCCTCAGGATCGGCTTTGAGCCAGACCGTGGTGCAGTGCGCCAGCAACTGGTTGAAGGTGGTGGCATCGGACACCAGCCCGCCGGGCGTGGCGATGACCGCCTCCGGGTAGGTCTGTACGATCTCTTCAAGCGCGCGCCGCTCGTAGCGCCGGTAGGCGTTGACACCGTACAGGGCCTGAATTTCGGCGACGCTGCAGCCGGCGAACTTCTCGATCGCGCGGCTCAGCTCGACAAACGGAAAACCAAGGTCATCGGCCAGCATCTGGCCCAGCGTTGACTTGCCGGCACCGCGCAAACCGATCAGTGCCACGCGTGAACTGCGCGCCGCGCTGCCACCGCCGGTGCCCAGCATTTCACCAATTGCCACCCGCACGCGCTGCAGTGTTGCGTCGTCGCGTTGCTCCAGCAGTTCACGGATCATCAACCACTCGGGTGAGGAGGTTGTGACATCGCCAATCAATTCCCCAAGCGAACATTGCAGCGCGTTGGCCACCTGCAGCAGCACCAGGATGGACGCGTTGCCGACGCCGTATTCCAGGTTCGCCAGATGGCGCTCGGACACCTCAGCCGCCACTGCCGTGGCCTTGCGCGTCATGCCGCGGCGAGAGCGCAGGGCACGCACGCGCTCACCCAGCGCCGCCAGGAATGGATTCTTGGGCTCCTGGGTCAGGCTGTCCTCGGCCGGCAGGGCAGTGGCATCGGCGCCTTCTTCAGTGATGGCCATTGGGCGTTTGATTTCTTGCGTTGAAAAGGTGAGTCATTATCGCCAGCATCCTTCAATGGCGGTTCTCCCGGTCAAACGCCGAGATAGGCTGACAGCTCTGCGCTGTTGGCCACTTCGCTGGCCTTGCCTTGCAGCACCACCTGTCCTTTTTGCAGTACCAGCGCGCGGTCCGAACAGCGCAGTACGCGGCGGTAGTCGCGGTCCACAATCAGCGTGGCAATATTGCCGGCGCGGATTTCGCCGATGACGCGCCAGATCTCGTCCACGATCAGCGGCGCTAATCCCTCGGTGGCCTCGTCGAGCACGATCAGGTCCGGATGCGTCATCAGGGCGCGTCCGATCGACAGCATCTGCTGTTCGCCGCCGGAGATTTCTCCACCCAGGTTTGCGAGTCGTTCTTGCAAGCGCGGAAAGGTCTGCAGCACCCGTTCCAGCGGCCAGTCGTTGCGCCCGTTGCGCCCTGGGCGTGCCGCCATCACCAGGTTCTCGCGCACCGACAGATTCGGGAATACGCCGCGCCCCTCGGGCACATAGGCGACACCGAGGCGCGCCACCTGATGCGGCTTGAAATGCGAGGCGTCCTGCCCGAACACGACGATGCGACCGCTGCGCTGCGTCACATGGCCGAGCAGGGTGCGGATCAGCGTGCTCTTGCCCATGCCGTTGCGTCCGAGCAGGCCAACGGTCTGGCCGCGCCCGATCTGTAGATCAACGCCGTGCAGCACGTGGCTTGAGCCGTACCAGGCGTGCAGGCCGCGGGCATCGACGATCAAGTTGGCGTCAGTGGGGCGTGATGCAGGCTCGGTCAGGGTTTGAACGGCGTCCATGTCAGTGTTCCCCCAGATAGGCGACGCGCACTTCGGGGCTGTTGCGCACGAAATCGGGTGTGCCGGATGCGATCACCGTGCCGTTGACCATGACCGTGATGCAGTCGGCGATGCGAAACACCGCGTCCATGTCGTGCTCAACCAGCAGGATCGCGTGGCTGGTCTTCAACTCGGCCAGCAGGATCAGCATGCGCTCGGTTTCCTCAGCGCCCATGCCGGCCAACGGCTCATCGAGCAACAGCACATCGGGCTTGGTGGCCAGGCACATGGCGATCTCAAGCTGGCGCTTCTGCCCGTGCGAGAGCAGTCCGGCCGCCAGTTCGCGCAGGTCGGTCAGGCCGGCGCGTTCGACGCTGGCGTAGGCCGCTGCCACGCTGGTCGCGCATTGGCGGGCGTCCTGCCACCAGGCCCAGGGTCGCGGCGTGCGCGCCTGCGCCGCCAAGCGGCAGTTCTCGAATACGGTGAAGCTCGGGTAGATGGTGTTGCGCTGGTAGCTGCGGCCCAGGCCGGCACGCGCGCGGCGCGGCTGTGACCACTGCGTGACATCGTGGCCCAGCAATTCGACCCGACCGCCGCTGGGCTTGAGTTCGCCCGAGAGCATGTTGATGAGCGTCGACTTGCCCGCGCCATTGGTGCCGATGACGGCGTGCACGGTGCCGCGCTGCAAGTCGAGCGAGACCCGGTCCACCGCCAGCAGACCGCCCCAGCGCCGGCTCAAACCGTGCGCGCGCAACAGGAATTCGGGTGCGCTCACGATGGCCCCCGAGGTGGCGCGAGCCTCGCATGAGTCTCGCAGAGACGGCGCGACACGCTTGGGGCGGCCCGGCTCGGCGCTCATGGCAGACTCTTTTCCGTTGCTGTGCCGGGTGGTTTGGGGCGAGGTCCGAGCAGGCGCAGCAGGATTTGTTGCGGCACGTCCACCAGCCCGCGCGGCAGCAGCGCCACACAGAGAATGATGGACAGACCCAGGCCCAGGTGCCAGTGCTTGGCAAAGTCGCCAAAGACCGCCTCCGACTTGAAAAACTCTTGCAGCATGGCAAAGGCAAAAGCACCCAGCAGCGCGCCGCGCAGGTGCCCGAGCCCGCCCAGAATGATCATGATCAGCACTTCGCCTGACAGGTGCCAGCTCATCAGTTCCGGGTTCACAAAGCCGTCCTTGACCGCGAACAGAAAGCCGGCCAGACCGGCGATGGCGCCTGAGATCACAAAGGCCGCCAGCTTGTAGGGATAGGTTGAAAAACCGGTGGCCCGCATGCGCTGCTCATTGACGCGGATGCCGGCCAGTGCGCGGCCAAAGCGCGAGCGCAGGATGAGCGCGAGGACAACAAACACGATCACCAGACAGGCCAGGGTGAAGCCGTACATCGGCAGGGAGCGGTCCAGGTCGAGCAGCGATCCCAGCGCTGGCTTGTTCGTCAGGTAGATGCCGTCGGTGCCGCCGCCCAGTGGCGTGTCGTGCACGATGTAAAAGGCCATCTGCGAAAACGCCAGCGTCACCATGATGAAGTAAACGCCGCGCGTGCGCAGCGACAGCGCGCCCATGAACACCGCATAGACCGCTGCCGTCAGCATGCTGGCCGGCAGCAGCCACAACAGCGAAGCCGGTCCGTCTTGCGGCGACAGCAGCACGGCGGCATAGGCGCCGATGCCGAGAAAGGCCGCTTGCCCGAAACACACGAGCCCGGTGCTGCCCACGAGCAGCTCCAGACTGAGTGCAAAAATGCAAAAGACCATGATCTTGGTGACGCGGTCGATGCCGTAGGGTTCGGCTACCAGCGGAAACAGTGCCAGTGCCGCGAAAATGAGTAGCACGAAAAGAAGTCCGGATCGTTTCATCATTCAGCCGGCCTTGAACAGGCCATCGGGTTTCCACAACAGGATCAGCGCCATCAGCACATAGACCAGCACGCCCGAAGCCTGCGGCAGCAGCACTTTGCCGAAGGTATCGACAACGCCGATCAGCAGCGCAGCCAGCAGCGCGCCGCGCACCGAGCCGATGCCGCCGATCACGACCACGACGAAGCAGATGATCAGAACCGAGTTGCCCATGCCCGGGTAGACCGAGGACACGGGCGCAGCGATCATGCCGGCAAAGACGGCGATCGCGACGCCAGCGGCAAACACGATGCGGTACAGGAACTTGATGTCGATGCCGAGCGACTGCACCATCTCGCGGTTCGTGCTGCCGGCGCGGATCATCATGCCGATGCGTGTGCGCGAGAGCACCAGGTACATGCCCAGCGCCAGCAGCAGGCAGACGCCCGAGATGAAGAGCCGGTACACCGGGTAGGTCATCATCTGGCCGAGCGCAATCGTGCCGGCCAGCGCATCGGGTGGCGCCACACCGTGCACGGTGTCGCCCAGCAGCAGGCTGCGCGCTTCTTCGAATACCAGGATCAGGCCGTAGGTCATGAGCACCTGCTGCAAGTGTTCACGCTCATACAGGAAACTGAAGAACGCCCATTCCAGCAGGTAGCCCAGCAGCACGGCCAGCACCAAGCCGAGCAGCAGTGTGGCAAAGAAGCCGCCGCCAAACGTGGATGCAACGATTGGCGCCAACGCGTAGGCCATGTAGGCGCCGATCATGTAGAAACTGCCGTGCGCCAGGTTGATGACGCCCATGATGCCGAAAATCAGCGTCAAGCCGGACGCCACCAGAAACAGGAGCAGGCCGTATTGCAGCGCGTTGAGGCACTGGATCAGGAAGGTGGCGACGTCCATCGGGGCGGATCAGCGGCGACTGCCCTAGGGCTACATCTTGCAGCCGCGCGCCGGATCGGCCAGCGCCTTGCTCGCCACGCTCAGCATCTTGTTTTCCTTGCCCACTACCTGGCGCAGGTAGATGTCCTGCACCGGGTTGTGCGATTTGGACAGCATGAAGGGGCCGCGCGGGCTGTCGATCTTGGTTTTCTCCACCGCTGCGGCAAACTCGGCTTTCTTGTTCAGATCGCCCTTCACTGCGTTGGTTCCAATGCCCAGAATCTGCGCCGCGTCATAACCCTGCACGGCGTAGACATCGGGCTGCAGCTTGTAGGTCTTGGCGTAGGCCAGGCGGAAGGCGTTGTCGCGCGCCGTATTCAGGCTGTCGGCATAGTGCAGCGTGGTCAGCAGATCGGCCGCATCGGCGCCCTGGGCATCGAGCGTGCCGTCGGTCAGGAAGCCCGCGCCATACAGCGGGATGCTCTTCTTTAAGCCGGCAGCCGCGTAGTCCTTGACGAACTTCACGGCGGCGCCGCCGGCGAAGAAGGTGTAGACGACATCGGGCTTGAGCGCTGCGATCTCGGTCAGCAGCGCCTGAAACTCGACGCTCGGGAAGGGCACGCTGAGGTCCTTCATGACCTGACCGCCACCTTTTTCAAAGGCTTCGCGAAAACCCCGCACCGACTCGTCGCCGGCGGCGTACTTGTGCGTGATGGTGACTGCCCGCTTGGCACCTTTCTTGACGGCGACCTCGCCCATGGCATAGGCCGGCTGCCAGTTGGTGAACGAACTGCGGAAGATGTTGGGTGCGCACATGCTGCCGGTGACGGCATCGGCGCCGGCATTCGGAACAATCATCAGTGTGTTGGTGTCCTTGGCGACTTTCGCCATGGCCATGGCCACGCCCGAGTGCACCGAGCCGACCAGCACGTCCACGTGGTCGCGCTTGACCAGCTTGTTCACGTTGTCGGTGGCTTTCGACGGATCGGACTCATCGTCCACCTTCACGTATTCGATCTCGCGCCCCCCGATCTTGCCGCCCTGCTCGGTCACGTAAAGGCGAAAGCCGTTTTCGATCGCCGTGCCGAGCGCGGCGTAAGTGCCGGTGTAGGGCAGCATCAGGCCGACCTTGAGTTTGCCGGTGTTCTGGGCCATGGCCAGCGGCGCTGCGATGGCGCAGGCGGCGATCAGGCTGGTACGTACTAAGTTCATGTTGTCTCTCCTCGGTTGTGGTTGTGCATAAATTCGGTGACGGCCGCGATCAGCCGCTCTGGCTGGTCGCGCTGCGGCGAGTGGCCGCAATCGGGCAACTCGACCAGTTCAGTTTGTGGCACCGCCCGCGCAATGCCCTGAATCTGTTTCATCGTCCCGTATTCATCGTACACGCCCTGCAGCGCCAGCAGCGGGCAGGCGATGGATTCAATCTCAGTTTCTATCGACCAGTCGCGAAACTGCGGCTTCAGCCAGATCCGGTTCCAGCCCCAAAAGGCTGAATCGGGGTCGTCGTGGTAGTTCGCCAGGCGTGCGCGCAAGTCATTTTCGAGGTAGGCGCTGCGGGCCACGGCGATGCTCGCAACCGACAGGTCTTCCACCAGGATGTGCGGCGCCACGACGATGGCGCCCGCAACGCGCTGCGGGAAGTGCGCCGCGTACAGCAGTGCGATCGAGCCGCCGTCGCTGTGGCCGAATAGCCAGGGCGGCGCGTCAATGTCGAGCGCCAGGAGCAGGGCCGGCAGCACCTCAACCGCCTGGCGGTGCATGAAGTCCAGGTCCCAGATTTCCTCGGGCGCGCGCGGCGTCGAGCGGCCGTAGCCGGGGCGTGAATAGACCAGACCACGACAGCCCACAGCGGCGCACAGTGCTTGCGGAAAGTCCTTCCACATCGCCACCGAGCCCAGGCCTTCGTGCAGGAAGACGAGCAGAGGCGCAGCCGATTTCTCGCGCGCGATCCATTCGATCTCGATGCGCAGCGCCGACTCGCGCCAGTCGATCTGAACGAAACTTGCCGCTTGGCTCACTGGGGCCTTGCATCGCGTTCGCGCAGCCTGAAGCGCTGGATCTTGCCGGTGGCGGTTTTTGGTAACTCGGTGATGAATTCGATCAGGCGCGGGTATTTGTAGGAGGCGAGCCGGTCTTTGACGAAGGTCTTGAGCTCGTCCTCGCTGGCCTGGGTGCCGTCCTTGAGCACGACAAAGGCCTTGGTCTTGGTCAGACCCTCGGCGTCGATCAGGCCGATGACGGCTGCTTCCAACACGGACGGGTGCTGCACCAGCGTGGCCTCGACTTCAAACGGCGAAACATAGATGCCGCTGACCTTGAGCATGTCGTCGCTGCGGCCGCTGTAGGTGTAGGTGCCGTCGGCGTTTCGCACGTACTTGTCGCCGCTCTTGGTCCAGCCGCCCTGGAAGGTTTCGCGTGTCTTGTCGCGGTTGCCCCAGTACATCATGGCGGCAGAGGGGCCGCGGATGTAGAGGTCGCCAGTCTCGCCGTCGGCCACCGGTTGGTTGTCGTCGCCGCGCAGTTCGACCTCGTAACCGGGCACCGGCCAGCCGGTCGTGCCGTAGCGCACCTGACCCGGGCGGTTTGAGAGGAAGATGTGCAGCATCTCGGTCGAGCCAATGCCGTCGATCACCTCGATTCCGAACTGGGCGGTAAAACGCGTACCCAGTTCGGCGGGCAGGGCTTCGCCGGCCGACGAGGCCAGGCGCAGCGCCAGGTCTTTCCGGTCCGGCATTGCTGGCGAGGCCAGCATGCCGGCAAAGCCCGTAGGCGCTCCGAAAAACACGGTCGGACGCTGACCACCCACTTCACCGCGCCAGCGTTTGAACGTGGCCTCGGGCGTCGGCCGTTCGGCCATCAGCAAGGTGGTCGCGCCAACGCTCATGGGAAAGCTCAGGCCATTGCCCAGGCCGTAGGCGAAAAAGAGCTTGGCGGCGGAAAAACAGACGTCATGCTCGGTCAAACCGAGCACCGCCTTGCCATACAGTTCGGCCGTCCAGTACGGATTGGCGTGCGAGTGCACCGTGCCCTTGGGGCGGCCGGTCGAGCCCGAGGAATAGAGCCAGAAACCGGGGTCGTCGCCGTGCGTGGCAGCCGGTTTCTGTGCCGGCGGCTGCGATTGGACAAAGGCCTCGAACTCGGTTTCCGACGGGTGCAAGGGTGCTGCCGGGTGCGAGACGATGACTTTGTGCACCTCGTGGTCGGAACGGATCATGGCCGCATTGAGCGCCGGCAACAGGGCGCCGGAGACGAGCACGGCCTGCGAGCGCGAATGCTCAAGCATGTAGGCGAAGTCATCAACCGTGAGCAAGGTGTTGACGGCCACCGGCACCAGACCGGCGTACATGGCGCCCAGAAAGCTCACTGGCCAGTCGCGGCAATCGTGCATCAGCAGCAGCACGCGCTCCTCGCGCTTGATGCCCGCTGCCTGCAACGCGGCCGCAACGCGGCGCACGCGCTCGTCGAGCTGGCCGTAGCTGAGGGTGCCGAGGTCGTCGATAAAGGCGATCTTGTTTGGGCGCTGCGCATTGCAGGCCAGCAAATGCTGTGCGAAGTTGAAGCGCTCGCCCGGCGGCGACACGTAGGGCGCGGGGCTGCCGCTTGCGGATGAGGTCATGCTGGTCTCCTGTTCTTGTGACGGCGATCTGGCGCGGGTGCCGCTTCAGCCGCCGGCAAGCTTTGGCATCTGCGTGTATTATTCTGCTCGCACCCACTAACGCACGAAATATTGTGCACCCGCGGAACCATAAGCTGGCTTCAAAACGATGTCAAGCAATATATTGCACTTATTCGGGTTAAACCCTAGTCGCGGCCTTGTCTTGGTGCAAGACGGCGTCTTCGGTTCAAGCTGCGCGACAATGCGGCTCATCCGTCGCTCGGGCCATGCCCTTGCAGTGCCCGCTGG
This sequence comes from uncultured beta proteobacterium, assembly GCA_903920695.1. Classification (GTDB taxonomy): domain Bacteria; phylum Pseudomonadota; class Gammaproteobacteria; order Burkholderiales; family Burkholderiaceae_C; genus Rhodoferax. The sequence goes on along the minus strand of CAIXNB010000107.1, from coordinate 7,489 downwards.
CGCAACCGAGTTATGAGTACCGATCAATCCGAGAGCGCGGAAACGCCCCGCTTGTCCGGTGACGATGGCGAATACCTGCGCGCCCTGGGTGAGCACATCCGCGACCTGCGCGTGCGCCGCGGCATGACCCGCGCCATCCTGGCGCGTGACTCCGGCGTCTCGTTGCGCTACCTGGCACAACTCGAAAGCGGCAAGGGCAATATTTCGATCCTGCGGCTACGCCAGGTGGCGCAGGCCATGGCCATGCCGCTCGAAGAGATCGTCCGGGTCGGCCCGGAACAAGCGGCGGAACTCACGCTGCTGGCGCAGTTTCTGGCGCGTCTGTCCCCGGCGCAGTTGGCGCAGGCTGGCAATCTGCTGCGCGGCACTTTCGAAAAGTCCGGTCGGCGCCAGCGCATCGCGCTGGTCGGCTTGCGCGGCGCCGGCAAGACCAGCCTGGGTCGGCTGTTGGCAGAACAGTTGAAGCTGCCCTTCATCGAACTCGACAAAGTGGTTGAACAGACGGCTGGCATGCCGCTGTCCGAGGTGTTTGCCCTCTATGGGCAAGCGGCCTACCGTCGCTATGAGCGGCGTGCACTCGAAGCTTTGCTCGAAACGCAGGACCGCTTTGTACTCTCGACAGGCGGCAGTATTTCCACCGAGCCGGCAACCTTCGATGAGTTGCTCACCGCCTGTTTCACGGTCTGGATCAAGGCCAGTCCGGCCGAGCACATGGCCCGTGTGGTCGCTCAGGGTGACCGGCGGCCGATGGGTGACAACCGGGAGGCGATGCAGGACCTAGAGCGGATCCTGGTTGGGCGCGAGCCGATGTACCGCAAAGCCGACGTGACGCTCAACACCTCCGGGCTCGACCTTGCACAAAGCCTTGACGAACTTCTGAAGCAGATCGCTCTCTGACGCCGCCGGCCGGCGCTGCGAATTTCCGCTGAGGGCGCGAGCGCCTGTTCGGACCATTCCTGGTTCGCCAAACCGCCCTTTTTGTTTGATTCAAATCAAAAAGACAAATTTATTTGCGTTGAATGTGCGTTATAGCGCATGTTATGATCTATAGTGCAGTTATTGCGGTATATTGCATGTTCCGCAGGACCCAATTCCGGTTTGAATAAATTCTGTGCAAAAGGAGACTTCCCGATGAGCGACGGTTTATTTGACCAGTTCAAGGACTGGTACGAGAAGCGACATGATTACGCGCGGGCCTGGAAACAGCGCACCGGCGGTCAGGTGGTGGCGACGATGTGCACCTATACCGCGGAGGAACTGCTGATCGCGGCCGATATGCTGCCGGTTCGCGTGCTCGGCGCCCACGAACCGCAGAACGTCACCGAGCCCCACATCTTCGGCATGTTCTGCCCGTTCTGCCGCGACTCGCTGGCGCAGGGCCTGCTGGGACGCTTTGATTACTGCGACGGCGTCACGCTCACGCAGTCGTGCATCCAGTACCGCCAGACTTTCAGCTCCTGGCGCAGCAATGTGCCCAGCGTGCAGTGGGACTACTACGTGCCCATGCCCAACGAGGTGCAGTCACCCCACGCACGCAAAGCGCATCACGCCGAACTGCAATCCTTCCGCGTCTTCCTGCAAGCCCTGACCGGCAAGGAACTGACTGACGCCAAGCTCAAGGAAGCACTGGCCGTGGTCGATGAAAACCGGCGCCTGCTGCGCGAGCTGTTTGAGTACCGCAAGGCGACCGATCCGCAGGTCAGCGGCGTGGAGGCAATCTACGCCTCGCTCACAGCGCAGTTTGTCGACAAGCGCGAGCACAACGACGAACTCAAGAAGGTGCTCGCCGCGCTGCCGGCGCGCAATCTGAAGCGCCCCGAAGGCGTGCGCTTCATGACCATCGGCTCCGAGAACGACGACATTGCCTTCATGGCCATGGTCGAGTCGGTCGGCTCCACCATCGTCATCGATGACCAGTGTTCCGGCACGCGCTATTTCTGGAACGAGTCCAAACCCGACGAGGACGTCATCAAGGCCATTGCCGACCGCTATTGCGACCGCCCGGCTTGCCCGACCAAGGACTACCCCGACCACACGCGCTTTGACCACGTACTCGGTCTGGCCAAGGAATTCAACGCCCGCGCTGCGATCTTTTTGCAGCAGAAATTCTGCGACCCGCATGAGGGCGACTACCCGGACCTCAAGCGCCATCTGGAAGCCAACGGCATTCCGACCCTGTTCCTTGAATTCGACATCACCAACCCGATTGGCCCCTTCCGCATCCGGGTCGAGGCTTTCCTCGAAACGATGAGCGAAGAAGACCTTTTCTGACCTGACGGGAGACACAGTCCATGCAAAACAAATACCCATCCGAGCCATTGAAGCTCTGGAAAAAAGCCAAAGAACTGCGCGAGCAGTATTACATGAACTACGCCCGGGCCAAAGACAACGGCGGCTTGCGCTGGTCTGGTTCCGCCTGGGCGCTGGACGCGCTGCCGGCAGGTCTCGGTGAAGACGTCTACTCGCTCACCGGTGAGCCCTATGCCGCAGCCGTCTCGCATGACCGCAAGTTTGCCAAAGAGTGCATGGACGCCGCCGAATCCTACGGTTTCGCGCGTGACCTGTGCTCTTACATGCGCATCTACTGGGGTGGCATGCACCTGGACAAATACCTGTTCGGCGGCAAGTTCCCGAAACCCGACTTCATCTTCCAGTCGCAGATCTGCTGCTCGCACTCCAAGTGGTATCAGCACGTGGCCGTGGCCGAGCAGGTGCCGCAGTTCTACGTTGACGTCGGCGTCGGACCCTACAAGGACATGACCACTGCGCGCTTGGACTACGTCGTCGGCCAGTTGAACGAGGGCATCGAGTTTCTCGAAAAATCAACCGGCCGCACGTTCAACGACGAGCTCTTCATCAAGGCCGTCAAGAACGAGATGCGCTCAACCAGCCGCTGGGCTGACATCTGCGCCCTGAACAAGGTCAAACCGGCGCCGCTCGACGAGAAGACCATGTACTCGCTCTACGTGCTGGCGACGCTCTCCAAATCATCGCAATGGTGCGCCGATTTCTACGACGAGTTGTACGAGGAAGTGAAAGACCGCGTGGCGCGCGGCATCGCCGCCGTGCCCAACGAGTCCGTGCGCATGATGTCGGACACACAGCCGCCCTGGTCGTTCCTGAAGATCTTTCGCTACCTGGAGACCTTCGGCGCGGTCTCGGTTGGGTCGCTCTACACCTTCGCGCTCGAAGGCATCTGGGAGACCAAGGAAGACGGCAGCTGGGGTGGCCGCACCCTGCCCTGGAACAAGGGCATTGAAATCAACGACCGCCAGACCGCGCTGCGCCTGTATGCCGACTGGAACCTGTCGAAACCGCAGTGGCAGCACTTTTACGACCCGCGCATCAAGACCGAAATGATGCTGCGCATCGTCAAGGAGTGGCAGGTTGATGGCGTCATGCTGCACTTGAACCGGGGCTGCGAAGGCCTGTCACTGGGCATCATGGAAAACCGCATGGGCATCGCCAAAGCGGGCGTTCCGATCATGACCTACGAAGGCAATATGGGCGATGAGCGTGAATTCGACGAAGTGCGAACGCAGGCCCGCGTCGACGCCTTTATGGAGCAACTGGGCCAACGGCGCCAAGCCGCCTAAGCTGAAATCTGGAAGGAGACAAAGATGATTACCGCAGGAATAGACATGGGCTCGCGCACCGTCAAGGTCGTGCTGCTCGAAGAAATCAAGGTTGAGGGCGCACCGCAACTCAACTATGCAATCCGCAAAACGCACATCATGATGCCGGGCGATCTCGATCCCGATCAGGCCGCCGAAAAGGTGTACGACGATGTGTTGACCGGCGCTGGCCTGACTAGGGAGCAGATCAGCGCCGTGTTTGCCACCGGCGCCGGACGCAAACAGGTTGCCTTCGCTACCGAAGGCATCACCGAAATGACCGCTGGCGCCAAGGGTGCGTCCTATATGTTCCCGCTGGCGCGCACTGTGGTCGATGTCGGCGCCGAAGAGGGGCGCGGCATGAAGACCGACGAGCAGGGCCGCGCCGTTGACTTCGCTGGCAACGAGAAATGCGCAGCCGGCGCCGGCTCCTTTGCCGAAGCCATGTCGCGCGCGCTGCAGATGAACCTCAAGGAATTTGGCGACGCCAGTCTGCTGTCGGACAAGACGATTCCGATGAACGCCCAGTGCACCGTGTTCGCCGAGTCCGAAGTGGTCTCGCTGATCCACTCGGCCACGCCCAAGAACGATATTGCCAAGGCCGTGCTCGACGCCGTGGCCAGTCGTGTTTGCGCCATGGTGCGGCGCGTTGGCATCGAAGGCGAAGTCGTGTTGATTGGGGGCATGGTGCACAACGCCGGCTTCGTGCAGTCCTTGAAGAATGCCATGGGCGTTGACCAGATCTCACTGCCCGCCATGCCCGAGTACATCAGCGCGCTCGGTTGCGCCCTGATCGCTGCCGAGCGTCAGCATTGAACCGCCGCAAAGAAGGAGAACCCCAATGAACTCAACAAGCGTGGAAACAAGCGTAGAAACCGTGCCGGCGAAGAAAGAATTCTGGCGCTGGCAGGAAAACGTCTGGGTCGATGAGAGCAAGGACTGGAAGAGCGCCAAGATCATCACCTGCGGCATTGACGTTGGCTCGGTCTCATCGCAGGCCGTGCTCGTCGTGGACGGTGAGTTGTACGGCTTTAACAGCATGCGCACCGGCAACAATTCGCCGGACTCGGCCACCAACGCGCTGCAGGGCGTGATGGACAAGTGCGGCATGCAGCAGTCCGACATCCATTACGTCGTCGGCACCGGCTACGGCCGCGTCAACGTACCGTTTGCCAACAAGGCCATCACCGAGATTGCCTGCCATGCGCGCGGCGCCAATTACATGGGCGGCAACAGCGTGCGCACCATCCTCGACATGGGTGGCCAGGATTGCAAGGCCATCCATTGCGACGAAAAAGGCAAGGTCACGAACTTTCTGATGAACGACAAATGCGCGGCCGGCACCGGGCGCGGCATGGAAGTGATCTCGGACCTGATGCAGATCCCGATTGCCGAACTCGGACCGCGCTCTTTCGACATCGATGCCGAGCCCGATGCCGTGTCCTCGGTTTGCGTGGTCTTTGCCAAGTCCGAAGCCCTGGGTCTGCTCAAGGCCGGCTATACCAAGAACAAGGTGATTGCCGCCTACTGCCAGGCCATGGCTGAGCGCGTCGTCTCGCTGCTGGAACGCATTGGCGTGGAAGAAGGCTTCTTCATCACCGGTGGTATTGCCAAGAACCCGGGTGTCGTCAAGCGCATCGAAAAGCTGCTCGGCATCAAGGCTATGGAAACCAAGGTTGACAGCCAGATCGCCGGCGCCCTCGGTGCTGCGCTGTTTGGTTACACGTTGATGCAGAAACAGGGCGCCAAGGCCGCCTGAGGCGGTGGCGCTTTGCGCTTGCGCCTGGTCACGACCGCAACACACGAGGAGCGAACAGATGATTGCCAACTACGGTTACAAGGACGGCTCGGGCGAGTACTACATCAGTATCGACACCGACAAGTGCATCGATTGCGCTGCGGGCCGTGCCTGCCTGGAAGCCTGCCCGAAGCAGATGTTCGAGGTCATCACCGACGACTACGACGACGAGGTGGTCTGGGTCAAGAAGCCAAACTGCCGCACGCTGGCCTATGACTGCTCGGCCTGCAAGCCCGCCGCAGGCTATGGCAGCCTGCCCTGCATTTCGGCTTGCACGCCGGGTGCCATCAAGCATTCCTGGTGAGGAGCAACGCCATGGCGAACAGTCCGGTCGTGATTCCCATCGTGCAGGCGCCTAGCAGTTGCGCCAGTGCCTCATCGTGTTCCTCCGGATCGACCTGCGGTGCCAGCTCCTGCGGTCAATCCGACAGCATAGACCCGATCTTTCTGCTGCAGCAGCAGGGCTGGATTCTGCGCACCACCATCGGCGAGCCGCGCCTTTCGGAAGTGGTCGAGAACTACCGCGCCATGGGCTATGAGGTGCATGTCGAACGCTTTGGCACGGCGACGGCCGACACAGCGGGCAAGGCAGACACGGAATCCTGCACCGTCTGTTTCGATGCGGTGGACAAATCAAAAGCCAGTCAGGTCTGGGGTTCGGTTTATGTCCGCCCCGAAGGCGGCGCCGACAAGAACGATGAACTATTTGGTTAAGAAAATCCAAGGAGAATGAACATGGCTAGCAAGGAACGCATCCTGCGCGTACTCAAGCAGGAAGATCTGGACGCCATCGTCGCGATCGACGAGGCGGCGAGCAAGCAATCGCGGCGCGAATACTACGAGCGCAAGATTGCCGGCATCCTGAACCGCAAGACCAACATCAACTGCTCCATCGTCTGCGAAGTCGAAGGCAAGGTCGTCGGTTTTGTGATGGGTTATGTCTTCTTTGGCGAGTTCGGCATCTCGGACGCCACCGCCACCATCGACACCCTGGGCGTGCACCCCGACTTCCGCAACTACGGCGTGGCCAGCGAGATGCTCGACCAGTTCATGATGAACATGAAAGCCGCCGGCGTGCAGAAGGTCTACACGCTGGTGAACTGGGACGACTTCGCGTTGGAGAAATTCTTCGCGCGCCAGAAATTCGTGCCGTCCAAACGTGTCAATCTCGAATACGAATTGCCCTAGCTTGCGCCACGCCCTGCAATGCACCATGTGGATCGACACCCATTGTCATACGAAGTACTCCTATGACAACTGGCTGGAGCCGGTCGATCTGGTACGCCGCGCCAAGGCCTTGGGCATCGACGCGGTCTGCATCACCGAGCATTACTCCTACGAAGCGTCAGAGCCGGTTGAGCAAGTCGGTCACGATGAAGGTCTGCTGGTGCTGCGAGGCGTCGAGATCGCCACCGACCGCGGCCACCTGCTGGCCTATGGTGTGCAGGACGATGGCTGGAACAGCTGGGGCCGCGACAACTACCTGCCGCTGCACGAAGTCATCGAGCGCATCAACCAGCTCGGCGGCATCTGCGTTCCTGCCCACCCGTTTCGCGAAGTCGGTCTGGCCAGCCTGCTCGAAGGCTTGCTCGACATCGAAGGCATTGCCGGCGTCGAATCGCACAACGGCAACAACAGCGATGGTGACAACGCGCTCGCCTTGCGTGCCGCCGAAATGATGGGCCTGCCAACACTGGGCGGCAGCGACTGCCACAAGACCGCCGCCGTCGGGCGCTGCGCCACCCGCTTTACGCGACCGGTGACCTGCATGGCTGACTTCATCGCTGCGGTACGGGCTGGCGAATGCAGCGGCTTCTATTTCCCGGGTTACCTGCAGGCGCAGCAGGCCCGCATGAAGTCGGCAGTGGCTTGAGCCAGCGGCAGCAACGATCAGGAGACCCCAGTCATGCAAACGCAAGAAACCTCTGTCATCAGCTGGTGGAAGGCCAGCCGGGCCAGCGATGCGGCCGAATTCGGCGCGCCGGTCGATCTGAGCATCGACGGCAAAACCGTGCAGGCGCCCGCTGGCGCATCCATCCTGAACGCTGCCAGCGTGGCCGGCATCTACATCCCGGCG
>CAIXNB010000106.1 GCA_903920695.1 uncultured beta proteobacterium | reverse complement strand
GACCGATGCAACCGCGAAGGAGGGGACGTAGCCTGTGCCTTGATCATCCGATGCGTACATCTCGCCGGTTGTGAATACTTTTGACATGCCCTGATTGAAATCGAACCAGATCCAGCCGCCTTCCTCTTTGACGATTGGAAATTCAGCCAGAATGATCGCAAAGGGGGTGTCCGGCATCACGGTATGCCCGACTTGGGATTCCAGCATGAAGAGCTTGCCGGCCTGCTTCTGAAAGACCACCACCCTGCTCTTGAGTCCACTGAAATATTGGGCAGTTGAAAGTTCAACCATATTCCCCTGCAACAGGAACTCATGGTTCAGGGCATCGGACCGGACGGCCACATTCTTGCTGACATTTGTTCTGAATGAGTCGTTGAGCAAAGGAGCTGGGGGTGAGGCGCCACCGCCACCGCAGCCGCCGAGAACCAGCATGAACAACAGGGTGATGGATACAGCAAACTGTTTGATCACAGCGGTTTTCACTTCAATCATGGCAATACTCCGTCCGATTCAGCATGGTGGTCGGCCAAGTTAATGGCTGCCTTGTTTGCTTGAGTCAGTCAGGTTTGCCCGTCGACACTGAACTCACGCGCCCAGGCGCAATGCTAGGAATGCTGGCGCAATCAAGCTTTGCCGGACTGCGCGATACCTTTGCTGGACGGATATATTTTTTGGTGTGCAGCAGTCAATGCAGGGCAATACCAACTGTGTGTGGCTGACCGTGGGTCTACTGCCAGCAATAACCGGTATCTGGCCGCGCCCGACAAAGCCGCAGATGGCATGCGGCGGTGCCGGATTGCAGCACGTGGCGAACTGCGTCATGAGCGAATCGATGCTCAGCACGAGCGCGCTACCACGATTGAGACCTTCGTAGGCGTTGGCATAAGCAACTTCATGCCAACGCCGCATCACGCCCGGTCATAATTCCATCAAACAAGAGGGGCAAAGCTTTCAAACCCCTATACGGACCGCCTGTGCAGACGGTTCAGTCCAACAAGGTTTATCAGCCGTGGGAGGCGATATGGTTTCTTTCAGCATTGCAGCGCGGCGGATAAACGCTAATCGTTAGGCCTCATTGACATGACCATCCCTACGGACGATGTACTCAAAGTACGATCTACTGGCCTTTCTTGCGGCCGAGCCTGACGCGCGAGCCACAGCATGACGCGTATATGAAAACTTGCACTTCGTCATCCCGAGGTAACCCATGCAGAGCGCACCCAGAAGTACAGCAACTCCGCCAGCCATTGGGCAAACCGCGTCCAATTTGCCCGACTGCATCTCGTCAACAAGGGATTGCTGTTTCGGGCAAACGGCGCGCCTGACGCACGCCGAAATTACTGGAAACTCACACCGAAAAGGGTCGAAGCCGCTAGAACTCTTCCGCCTTCGTCAGGCTCAACCGAGTCGCAGATTACTGCTGATCTAGCAGCGTTTGCGGAAGAGGAGTCGGTACTTGAGGGGCTGCGCTCCGAGCGACTGGTTGCGCACTTCGAGCGAAACCCAAAACTTCGGGCTACGGCTATTGCCGTTCATGGAACAACCTGCTTGGCGTGCAACTTCAGCTTCGCAGCGATCTACGGTTCACGCGGCAAAGACTACATTGAAGTACATCACTTGGTGCCAGTCTCACGAATGACGGAGCCATCAACCGTCAACCCTAGAACCGACATGACGGTCGTGTGCTCAAACTGCCACCGCATGGTTCATCGCAGCCGAGATAAGCCGTTGTCTCTTCAAGAACTGGTAGATCTCGTACGGCGCCATCGAAAATGAGACATACCATTTCATTGGTGCGGACGCCTATCGGCGCAGCACAATTCAGACATCAGGCAACAAAGCAAGGAGTCCGTTTATGAAAGTATTAGTGGTTTATTGGCATCCAGAGTCACAAAGTTTTAACGGTGCGATGTTTCGCACAGCTTGTGAGATGTTTGCCGAAGCTGGCCATGAGGTAAAGACTTCCGACCTGCATGAAATGCACTTCAATCCCGTTTCCGGCCGGGGTAACTTTACGACGGTCAAAGATCCAAACTACTTTAAACAACAGCTTGAAGAGCTTTACTCTACCGAGATAGGTGGCTTTTCGGCGGAGATCGCGTCAGAGATGGAAAAGATTGAGTGGTGCGACTTGATGATCTGGCAGTTTCCGCTATGGTGGTTTGGATTGCCGGCAGTTCTCAAGGGCTGGGTTGATCGTGTTTTTGCGATGGGGCGCATCTACGGTGGTGGTCAGATTTACGCGGGTGGCGTTTTTCGCGGAAAACGCGCACTACTGTCTCTGACGACGGGTGGCCCTGAAGAGGCCTATCGCAAAGGGGCATTCAACGGGGACATTGCTGGAATTTTGCGACCTATTCATCGAGGCATGTTGCAGTTTGTTGGCTTCGACATATTGGCACCGCAGATCGTCTATGGGCCGGTTCGCATGACGGACGAGCAAAGGAAGCAGCAGTTGACGACTTATGCTGAGCGGCTGCAGCGAATTGCGCACGAGTCCCCTATTGATGTTGGAATTTACTGAAGGGGCTTGCCGCCCGTTCAACGCCGCCGCGCCGAGCGCACGCCCTTCAAATCCGCCACTACCGAAAGCACCTTGGTCAGGCGCCCGGCATCTGACACTTCAATCGTGAAGGTCATCCAGGCCGTGCCCTTGATCGATTGCGTCTGGACACCGATCACGTTCATTTTTTCCTTGGTAAAGACTTCGGAAATATCGCGCAGCAGGCCCTGCCGGTCGGCCGCTTCGATGGCCACATCGACCGGGTAGACCGCAGCCTCCTTCGACTGCGCCTGACCCCACTCGACCTCGATCACGCGCTCGCCATTCTTGGTCACCATCTCGCGCAGATTCGAGCAATCGCTGCGGTGCACGCTGACGCCCTTGCCGCGTGTGACAAAGCCACATATGGCATCCGGCGGCGCTGGCTTGCAGCACTTGGCGAGCTGCGTCATGAGCGAATCGACGCCGACCACCAGCAAGCCACCCTTGGCCGAATTGGCCTGGCTGCGCGGCTTCCTCAGCAGCAGCTGCTCGTCTTCGGTCGGCAACGGTTCCGGCGGGCGCAGCACGGTCTCGATATTGCGCAGCGAGAACTCGTCCTTGCCAACGACCTCGAACAAATCATCGGCCGAGTTGAAGCCAAGCTGAGCGGCCAGGTCGTCGAGCTTGACCACCGTCTTGCCCAGGCGCTGCAGCAGTTTCTCGACCGCCTCGCGGCCCTTGGCCACGGTCTCGTCCAGCGCCAGAGCGTTGAACCAGGCGCGCACCTTGGAGCGCGCCCGGTGACTGACCAGGTAGCCCAGTTCGGGATTGAGCCAGTCGCGCGAGGGCCCGCCTTCGCGCGCCACTGTGACCTCCACCGTCTGGCCGTTCTTAAGTTGGGTGTTGAGCGGCACCATGACGCCATCGATGCGCGCGCCGCGGCAGCGGTGTCCCAGATTGGTGTGCACGCTGTAGGCGAAATCAACGGCCGTGGCACCCTGCGGCAACTCGACAATGGCAGCGTCGGGTGTCAGCACATAGATGCGGTCCTCAAAAGCGCCCTGCCCCTGGGCACCGGAGAACTCGCGCTCCCAGGCCAACAGTTGGCGTAGCACGGCGATCTTGGCGTCGTAGGCGCCACCTGCCGTCACGCCCGCATAGCCCTTGGTACCGGCCTCCTTATAGGCCCAGTGCGCGGCGACGCCGAGTTCGGCATGGTCGTCCATGGCCTTGGTGCGGATCTGGATCTCGATCGGCTGGCCGCTCTGATCGCGCACGATGGTGTGCAGCGACTGATAGCCATTGATTTTGGGCCGCGCGATGTAGTCGTCAAACTCCTCGGGCAAAGGTGTGAACTGGCTATGCACCCAGGCTAGCGCCGCGTAGCAATCGGGAATGCTGGCGACGACGATGCGCAGCGCACGGATGTCGTAGACCTGCTCGAAGCCAAGCGACTTGCCGCGCATCTTCTTGACGATGCTGTAGATGTGCTTGGGCCGCCCGAGCACCGTGGCGGCCATGCCCTGCGAATTGAGTTCTGCTTCAAGGCGCGCGCGCAGGCGCTCAACGTGGGCCTCGCGCTCGGAGCGCTTCTCGTCGAGCAATTTGGCGACCTGGCGGTAGGTGTCGGGCTCCAGAAAACGGAAGGCCAGGTCTTCCATCTCCCACTTGATTTCGCGTATGCCCAGGCGGTTCGCCAGCGGCGCAAAGACGTTAAGGGCTTCGGCCGCCAGCCCCGGCGGCACCGGCAGTTTGGAGGCAGCGTAGTGGCGCAGCGTTTGCAGGCGCGAGGCTAGGCGCAGCATGACGACGCGCAGGTCGCGCGAGAACGCCAGCAGCATCTTGCGCACGTTTTCCGTTTGCGCGGCTGCCGTCTGCGCCATCGGGATCGCGCTCGCTGCGCGCGCGCTGGCAACCTGGGTCTGGCGCGCCTGGCGCTGCACCTGCACCAGCTTGGTGGTCTCCACGGCCAGCGTCGCAAAGCTGTCGCCAAAGGCCTTGGCGATGACTTCCTGCGGCTTGTTCAGGTGATCACAGGCATAGACCAGGTAGCTCGCAGCCTGCATCGATTCGGAACTGCCGATGCTCTTGAGGATGGCCGCCACCGCATCGGCGTGCGCCAGTGTGTTTTCGCCGGTGTCCAGCGTTTCAGTGGCCAGCAGCGGCTCGGCAAAGGCGCGCGCCCGCGCCAGCGCCTGCTCCTGCTCCTGCCCGGGCAGGCCTTGTGCCGTTGCCAGCATGACGGGGGACGGCGCTTCGTGCCCGCTCGGAAGACTTTTCATCCGTGCGCTAGTCCAGCAAAAATGACACGACCGCCTGCACCTGCGCCGGGACGACAAAAGTTGGCGCGTGGCCGACGCCGGGGAATTCAAGCAAGCGTGCGCGCGGACCGCGCTGCGTCATGGACTGCGCGGTCGCCACGGACAACAGGTCCGACTCGGCGCCGCGCGTCAGCAAGGTTGTTGCCTTGATGTTGTCATAGAGCGCCCACAGCATGGCCTCGCCCTGCGCCACCGACTCGGCGGTCACCTCGCGAAACGGCACGGCGATCGCCGGGTCGTAATGCAGGGTCAGGCTTCCCGGCTCACCGGCCAGCGGTTTGACCATGTGACTGGACAGCGCCAGCCACTGCGCGGGCGTGTGCGGACCAAAGGTGGTGGAGTCCGCCCACAGCGCGTCGGCGGCCTGCTGCAGCGATGCAAAGCTGCCGGTCTGGCCCAGGTACTCGCCGATGCGCTGCAAGGCCTGCCACTGCATGGCCGGACCGACATCGTTGAGTACGAGTCGGCGTATGGTTGTGGGCAAGGGCAGGTCCGGAAACCCCGCCAGAATCATGCCAATCACGCCGCCCATGCTGGTGCCCAGCCAGTCCAGCGTGCGCGGCTTGAGTTGGGCCAGCAAGGCCAGCATATCGGCGGCATAAGCCGGAATCTGGTAGCCCTTCGGGTTCTTCAGCCAGTCGCTCTGGCCGCGCCCCACCACATCCGGGCAGACGACGCGGATCGTGTTGCCCGATCGCTCGCAAAGGGCTTGCGCCAGCACGTCAAAATCGCGTCCCTGACGTGACAGCCCGTGCGCGCAAACCACAACGTGGCCGGCGTCCGGCGCGCCCCACTCCCAATAGGCCATGCGGTGCCCACCGTCGGCATTAGGGCAGCTTACGTAGTTCAGCTTAGGCTCGTTCATGTTGAAATCATTCCCTGGATAATGGCATCATCCTAATTCAATCGCAGTGCCCACTGCGCCCTCACGGAGAAACATCATGCTAAAAGGCAAAACCGCCCTCGTCACCGGATCCACCAGCGGCATCGGCCTGGGTATCGCCAAGGCCCTGGCCGCACAGGGCGCCAACATCATGCTCAATGGCTTCGGCGATGTCGAAGGACCGAAGGCGGAAGTCGCGGCCCTGGGCGTGCAGGTTGATTACCACGGCGCCGACATGAGCAAGCCGGCCGAGATCGAAGACATGATGAAGCAGGCCGCGGCGCGCTTTGGCCGTATCGACATCCTGGTCAACAACGCCGGCATCCAGCACGTCGCCAAGATCGAGAACTTCCCGGTCGAGCGCTGGGACGCCATCATTGCCATCAACATGAGCAGCGCCTTTCACGCAACGCGCCTGGCTCTGCCCGCCATGCAGGCCGCCAACTGGGGCCGCATCATCAACGTGGCATCGGTGCACGGCCTGGTCGCGTCAGCGGAGAAATCGGCTTATGTGACGGCCAAGCACGGTGTCGTCGGATTGACCAAGGTGACGGCATTGGAGAACGCCAGCACCGGCGTCACCTGCAACGCCATCTGCCCGGGCTGGGTGCTCACACCGCTGGTGCAAAAACAGGTGGACGCCAAAGCCGCAGCACTGGGCCTGTCGAACGTGGAAGCCACCAAGCTGTTGCTGGGCGAAAAGGAACCGTCAATGCAATTCACCACGCCCGAGGAACTCGGCGCGTTGGCCGTGTTCTTCTGCTCGCCAGCCGGCAACAACGTGCGCGGCGTGGCCTGGAACATGGACGGCGGCTGGACCGCGCAATAAGCATCAAGAGGAATTCATCATGGCCCAGTTCTTCTTTGAAACCAGCCCGAAAATCATCTGCGAACAGGGCGGCGCCGAGCGCCTCGGTGAAATCGCCGCCAGCCTGGGCATCAGCCGACTCTTTCTGGTCACCGATGCCGGCTTGATCAAGGCCGGCCTGATCGACGGCGCACTGGCCTCGCTGCAGGCCGCCAAGGTCGGGTGCAGCGTATTTTCCGATGTGCTGGCAGACCCGCCGGAACTCAGCGTGCAGGCTGCCGTGGAAGCCGCGCGTGCCGCCGGCGCCGATGGCGTGGTCGGTTTCGGTGGCGGCAGCTCGATGGACACGGCCAAGCTGGTTGCCTTGCTGGCGCGCACGCCGCAGAGTTTGCCCGGCATCTACGGCATCGGTCTGGCGCGCGGCCCGCGCCTGCCGCTGATCCAGGTGCCGACCACGGCCGGCACCGGCTCCGAGGTGACACCGATCTCGATCCTCACCACGCCCAGCCACGAGAAAAAAGGCGTGGTCTCGCCCCTGCTCTACCCCGACGTGGCGCTGCTCGACAGCCGCCTGACCCTGGGCCTGCCGCCGGCCGTAACCGCCATGACGGGCGTCGATGCCATGGTGCACGCGGTCGAAGCCTTCACCACCCGGCTCAAGAAGAACCCGCTGTCCGACGCGCTGGCCCTGAAGGCGCTGCAACTGCTCTATGCCAACCTGCCAGCAGCGGTTAGCGATGGCAAGGACCCGACGGTGCGCGAAAACATGCTGCTCGGTTCGCTCTTTGCCGGCATGGCCTTTGCCAATGCCCCGGTCGCTGCCGTGCACGCGCTGGCCTACCCGCTGGGCGGCCACTACGGTCTGCCGCACGGCCTGAGCAATTCGCTGGTCTTTGTTGCGGTGCTGAAATTCAACCTGCCGGCTGCGACGGCGCTCTATGCCGAACTGGGCCGCACCATCCTGCCGCAACTGGCCGGCGCAGCTGATGCAGAAGCGGCAGCGTCCTTCGTCACCGCCATCGCGGAACGTGTCGCCGCCATGCCCTACGCCCAGACACTGCGCGCCGCTGGCGTCAAGCAGGAAGACCTGCCGATGCTGGCAACCGACGTCATGGCCATCCAGCGCCTGCTGGTCAACAACCCGCGCGATGTCAGCTACGACGACGCGCTGGCGATGTACCAGGCCGCCTTTTGATCCAACCACCAGGAGTACTCACATGATGCAACTGAAAGACCGAACGCTGCTGCGCCAACAGGCCTATGTCAACGGTCAATGGTGCGACGCCGACAGCGGCGAGACCTGCGCCGTCACCAATCCAGCCACCGGCGCGACCATTGGCACGGTGCCGAAAATGGGAACAGCGGAAACGCGGCGTGCCATTGCCGCGGCCGACGCCGCCTGGCCGGCCTGGCGTGCCAAGACCGGCAAGGAACGCAGCGCCGTGCTGCGCAAATGGAACGACCTGATGCTGGCCAATGCCGACGATCTTGGCCTGATCATGACCGTCGAGCAAGGCAAGCCCCTGGCCGAAGCCAAGGGTGAGATCGCCTATGCCGCCTCTTTCATCGAATGGTTTGCCGAGGAGGCCAAGCGGGTCAGCGGCGATACGCTGGCATCGCCCTGGACCGATCGCCGCATCGTCGTCATCAAACAGCCCATTGGCGTCTGCGCTGCCATCACACCGTGGAATTTCCCGTCCTCGATGATCACGCGCAAAGCCGGGCCGGCATTGGCCTCCGGCTGCCCGATGGTCTTGAAGCCGGCGCTCGCCACACCGTATTCGGCGCTGGCACTGGCCGTGCTGGCCGAACGCGCCGGTGTGCCGCCAGGGATCTTCAATGTGCTGACCGGATCGGCCAGCGCCATTGGCGGCGAGATGACCGCCAACCCCACGGTACGCAAGCTGTCCTTCACCGGTTCGACCGAGATTGGCAGCCTGCTGATGCAGCAATGCGCCAAGACCATCAAGAAATTGTCGCTGGAGCTCGGCGGCAACGCGCCATTCATCGTGTTTGACGATGCCGATCTGGACGCTGCGGTAGAAGGCGCCATCATGTCCAAGTACCGCAACGCCGGTCAAACCTGCGTCTGCGCCAACCGCCTCTATGTGCAGGACGGCGTCTACGAGGCTTTCGCCACCAAGCTGGTCGCGGCGGTCGAAAAACTCAAGGTCGGCAACGGCATTGACGCCGGCGTCACGCAAGGCCCGCTGATTGACGGCGCCGCGATCAAGAAGGTCGAGGAGCATGTTGCCGACGCACTGGCCAAGGGTGGTCGCCTGCTCACCGGCGGCAAACGCCATGCACTGGGGCACAGCTTCTTCGAGCCGACCGTGATCGCTGACACCACACCCGACATGCTGGTGGCACGCGAAGAAACATTCGGACCGCTGGCACCGCTGTTTCGCTTCAAGACCGATGCCGAAGTCATCAGCCTGGCCAATGACACCGAATTCGGTCTGGCGAGCTATTTCTATTCGCGCGACATCGGCCGCATCTGGCGCGTCGCCGAAGGCCTGGAAAGCGGCATGGTCGGCATCAACACCGGCATCATTTCGAACGAAGTGGCACCCTTTGGTGGCGTCAAGCAATCCGGTCTCGGCCGCGAAGGCTCGAAGTACGGAATGGACGACTACCTGGTCATCAAGTACCTGTGCATGGGCGGTCTGGACAAGTAGCCCGGCCTTGCCCGGTGCGGCTATTTCAGCTGCACGGCGCCCGAAACGGTTACCAGCACCGAAGTCTTGCCAGCCTCGACCGGCACCGGCGCATCGGCAGCGCCAGCGAGTGAATTGAGCGCCATCATGCGTTGGCGCGGCATGACACCCTGGTCACTGCTGCTGACGTTGATCTCGCGCAAGCTGTAAGCGTCGAAACCAAAACCCCGTGCGATCTCGGTCGCGCGCGCTTTGAAGCGTTCAATGGCAATGCCTTGCGCCTCGCCTTCGACTTTCTGACGCTGCTCGCGGCTCAGGCTGAAACGAATGCCGCTGACGGTCAGCGATTGCAGCCGCCCGGCAGTGGCACTGATGCGCGCGAAATCACGCCCTTCAAGGATCAGTTCGGCCGAGCCCTGCCAGCCGATTGCCTTGCCATCGCGGCCATAGCGCGGCGACAGGCTGAAGCTGCCAGTGCGGACATCGAGCTGCCCGGCTTGCGCTACCTTGCGCGCCTCGACCAGCGCGGCGTCAATCGCTGCCTTGAGTTGGCTTTGCAGCAGCGCGGGATCGTTGCCATCGCGCGTCGTACTCAAGACAATTGAGAGCAGGTCCTGCGCCACCTCAACCGCACCACTGGCCGAGAGTTGGACTACGTTTTGCAGGGCTTGCGCGTACACCGGCTGGGCCGAAAGTCCGGCTGATCCGGACACGGCGACACAGGCAAGCAGGATTTGGAGGGTCTTGAACATGACGGTTCCTCAAACATGGGGCGGCAATGAGCACTATCAGCGCCGTTCCGGTCGCTCCTCGACGCCCTGCTGACGCAACAAACGCCGCAACTCGGCGCGCTCCTGCGTCGACAGTTGCCGGTTCACCGGCACGCCCTGCGGCATCGGCTCACGGGCCTTGGCTTCGCTCCCGGAAGCCGGCTTCAGGGCCTGGCGCAACTCGGCGCGCCGCTGCCACGGCACGGGCTGCTCCGCTCTGGCGCGCGACTCGGCCGCGGTCTGACCGCAGGCAGCCGTTGCAGCAAGGCAAATCACTGGAACCGATACGAAATAATGAACGCGCATGAGATGTGAGCAAACAGGAAAACGCCAGCGCTATTGTTAACCGTGGCACTCAGCGCAGGGGCAAGATTTGTAACAGTATGTCAAAGCGTGCGCAAAACTGCCTGATCCAGCGCAAGCAGCCGGCAAAATCGCCCTTGTTACAAATTTATGGATGTCCTTATGAGTCAAGTCCCGGTCCGAACCGACAAGATCCTGGTTGTAGACGACGATGTACGCATCCGCGACCTGCTGCGCCGTTACCTGACGCAGGAGGGCTTCGACGTGGTGCAGGCCGAGGACGGGAAGTCGCTAACGCGCGTTCTATTGCGCGAAGCAGTCGACCTGATCGTGCTTGATTTGATGATGCCGGGCGAAGACGGTCTGTCGATTTGTCGCCGCCTGCGCACCGCCAACGACCGCACCCCGATCATCATGCTCACCGCCAAAGGCGAGGACGTGGACCGCATCGTCGGCCTCGAAGTCGGCGCCGACGATTACCTGGGCAAGCCCTTCAACCCGCGCGAACTGCTGGCGCGGATTCATGCCGTGCTACGCCGGCGCCCAATCCATGAGGCACCGGGCTCTCCTTCGAGCGAGAACGAAGTCGTGAGCTTCGGCCCCTTCACCTTTGATCTGGGCGCGCGCACTCTGCAGCGCGACCGCGAGGAACTGCCACTGACCACCGGTGAATTTGCCATGCTCAAGGCATTGGTGCGCCACCCACGCCAACCGCTGTCACGCGAACGGCTGGCCCAACTGGCGCGCGGTCGTGAGTTCGAACCCTTTGATCGCAGCCTGGATGTACAGGTCTCGCGCCTGCGCAAACTGGTGGAAATCGACGCCGCCAACCCGCGCTATATCCAAACTGTCTGGGGCATCGGCTACGTTTTTGTTCCGGACGGCGCGGGCTGATCGGTGTGAACGACACACAGGCGAGCAATCCGGACAACTCCGGCGTCATGCCGTTGGAGTCGGCTGGGGCTGGGGGCGTCACGCGATTGCACTGGGGGCTGAGTCTTTTCTGGCGCACCTTCTTTCTGCTGGCCTTGCTGTTGATCGGCAGCGTGATGGCCTGGTTGCAGACGCTGCGCGCACTCGAGTTTGAACCACGCGCAATCCAAACCGCGCAGCAAATTGCCTCGCTCGTCAATCTGAGTCGCGCCGCGCTAATTCACGCCGACTCAATCGCCCGCGTCTCTCTGATCAAGACCATGACCGAGCAGGAAGGCGTACGCATCCTGCCGCGCGAACCCAGCGATACCTTTGAGCCCTTTGATAGCGATGGCCTGAGCCAGCGCATTACGACCGAACTGGTCGCACGTCTGGGCCCCGGCACACAACTCGCCAATAGCGTCAATCACCAGGAAGGCTTATGGGTTGGTTTCGTCATCGACGGCGACAACTACTGGATGCGCACCGACCGCGAGCGCTTCAACCGCACCGGTGGCCGCACCTGGCTGATCTGGCTGTTGGCCGCCGCCGCGCTGTCGCTGGTGGGCGCGGCGCTGATTGCACGGCGCATCAACCGGCCTTTGAAGCAGCTGTCGTTTGCGGCCAGCCGGGTGCGCGAAGGCGATTTCGACGCCAGCACACTGGACGAAACCGTGGCCACCAGCGAGATCCGGGCCGTCAACATCGGCTTTAACCGCATGACCGAGAAGCTGGCCAAGATCGACCAGGACCGTGCCATCATGCTGGCCGGCATCTCGCACGACCTGCGCACACCGCTGGCCCGCTTGCGTCTGGAAACAGAACTCAGCGTCAGCGATGTGGAAGCGCGAGCCAACATGGCGGCCGATATCTCGCAACTCGACGCCATCATCGGCAAGTTTCTCGAATACGCGCGTCCCGGCAAACTGCCCTTGGACAGTGTGGCCTTGAAGGAAGTCATCGACAGCTGCCTGTTCAGCGTGCGCAACCGCAGCGACATGCGCATCACGCTCGACCTGGAAAACGATTTGAACGTGCTCGCCGACGGCGTCGAACTGGTCCGCGTCATCAGCAACCTGATCGAGAATGCGAGCCGCTATGGCAAATCGGTCGATACCGGGATCGCGGAGCTCGAGATTGCAGCTCGCACGCGCGACAAATGGGTGCTGCTGCGCGTACGCGACCACGGCCTCGGCGTCCCGACGGAACAACTGCCAGACCTGACCAAACCGTTTTACCGCGGCGAGGCCGCGCGCACTGCCGCCAACGGCGCCGGTCTCGGTCTGGCGATCGTGGAGAGCACCGTGGCCCGCATGGGCGGCACCTTTACCCTGAACAATGCATCCTCCGGCGGTCTGGTGGCCAACATCAAGCTGCGCCGCGCTGCCGGTAACTGAGACCCGTGGGCACTCGACTCCGAATGGGCAGATGGCAAACTTGAATTTGTCATTGCGGACCTGCCCCGCAATGACAAGTCAAGGCTGTCATGCCGGACTCGATCCGGCATCCGTCGGTATGCCTGGCACGGATCCCGGATCGACGTCCGCGATGAAAACCGAGGCGCCGGCATGACAAACGGGGCAGGGCTGACAAGCTAGCTTGGTCTTTTCTTGGTCTTGTCACCCGCACGCGGCGGCAGGCCAGTATGCTGGGTCAGCAACCGGCCCTTGACCGGTGCAGCGGCATTTAGCGGCGCTGGTGTTGAATTCTTGCGCCGCGCGCTGCTGTAGTTACCGTCTGTGAGCGGCTGGAAAGTGGGGATCAAATGATGCTTGCCGTTGCCGATCAGGTCGGCGCGGCCCATGGTCTTGAGCGCCTCGCGCAGCAGCGGCCAGTTGTTGGCGTCGTGGTAGCGCAGAAACGCCTTGTGCAAACGGCGCCGGCGCTCGCCGCGCACGACGTCCACCGTCTCGCTGTCGTGCGTGACCTTGCGCAGGGGATTCCTGCAGCTGTGGTACATGGCGGTGGCCGTGGCCATCGGTGACGGGTAAAAGGTCTGCACCTGATCGGCACGAAAGCCGTTCTTCTTGAGCCACAGCGCCAGGTTCATCATGTCCTCATCGCTGGTGCCGGGATGCGCCGCGATGAAGTAGGGAATCAGGTACTGCTTCTTGCCGGCTTCGAGAGAGAACTTCTCGAACAGCGTCTTGAACTTGTCATAGCTGCCGATGCCGGGCTTCATCATCTTTGACAGCGGCCCCTGCTCGGTGTGTTCCGGCGCGATCTTGAGGTAGCCGCCAACATGGTGCGTCACCAGTTCCTTCACGTATTCCGGGCTTTTCACGGCGAGGTCGTAGCGCAGGCCCGAGCCGATCAGAATCTTTTTGATGCCCCTCAGCGCACGGCCGCGCCGGTACAGGTGGATCAGCGGTTGGTGGTCGGTCGTGAGGTTCTGGCAGATGCCGGGGTAGACGCAGCTTGGCTTGCGGCAGGCGGCTTCGATCTCCGGGCTCTTGCAGCCCAGACGGTACATGTTGGCAGTTGGGCCGCCGAGGTCCGAAATCGTGCCGGTGAAGCCCTTGACCTTGTCGCGGATGTCCTCGATCTCACGGATCACTGAGTCTTCGGATCGGCTCTGGATGATGCGGCCCTCGTGCTCGGTGATCGAGCAGAAAGTGCAGCCGCCAAAACAGCCACGCATGATGTTGATCGAGAAGCGGATCATCTCCCAGGCCGCAATCTTGGTCGCGCCATCGTGACTGCCGGCCTCGTCCGCGTAGGCCGGATGCGGGCTGCGCGCGTAGGGCAGATCGAAAACGAAATCCATCTCGGCCGTGCTCAATGGAATCGGCGGCGGGTTGATCCAGACATCGCGCGCTGTCACGCCCGTGCCATGCGCCTGCACCAGGGCGCGCGCGTTGCCGGGATTGGTCTCCAGGTGCAGCACGCGATTCGCGTGCGCATACAGCACAGCGTCCGCTTTGACCTGCTCGTAGCTCGGCAGGCGGATCACGCTGCGCTCGCGCGGCGGCGCCTTGACGCCGCCTTTACCGCGCAGCGCAGGGTTGGGCATGAAGGTCAACGGCTGGCTGACCGGGCCTGCCACTGCCGGCGCAGCGCCCTCATCCTTGGCGCAGGAGGCGCCCTGCCCCGCTGCCTGCTCGCTGGTGGTCTGGTAGGGGTTGATATGGGTCTCGACGTGGCCCGGTTCGTCAACCTGCGTCGAGTCGATCTCGAACCAGTCGTGCGCCGATTCATCATCCGGTCGGCGCACAAAAGCCGTACCGCGCACATCGGTGATCGACGCGACGGGCTCACGTGCCGCGAGACGGTGCGCGACTTCCACCAGGGCACGTTCGGCGTTGCCGTAGAGCAGCAGGTCACACTTGGCGTCGACCACGATCGAACGCCGCACCTTGTCCGACCAGTAGTCGTAGTGCGCGATGCGGCGCAGCGAGCCCTCAATACCACCGAGCACGATCGGAGTGTCCTTGTAGGCCTCGCGGCAGCGCTGGCTGTAGACGATTGCCGCGCGATCAGGCCGCTTGCCGCCGACATCGCCCGGTGTGTAGGCGTCGTCGCTGCGGATCTTGCGGTCCGCCGTGTAGCGGTTGATCATGGAATCCATGTTGCCCGCCGTCACGCCCCAGAACAGATTGGGCTTGCCCAGCACCTTGAACGGCTCGGCGCTCTGCCAGTCCGGTTGCGCAATGATGCCAACGCGAAAACCCTGTGCTTCGAGCATGCGCCCGATCACCGCCATGCCAAAGCTCGGGTGATCGACGTAGGCGTCGCCCGTCACCAGGATGATGTCGCAGCTGTCCCAGCCAAGCGTGTCCATCTCGGCGCGGCTCATCGGCAGGAATTTGGCCGTACCGAAACGCGCTGCCCAGTACTTGCGGTAACTGGTCAGCGGCTTGGCGGCGCGCGGGAAGAAGGAAACGTCAGGGAAAGCGGTCATGGAACACACAGGGGGGGAAAGCCGAGTGTAAGGTTTTGACTGCGGCAAGCGCGCCGCAGGGGTATCGGGCGGCCGGTCCGTCATTGCCTCTTGAAGTGTCATTACGGGCCACGACCCGCAATCCATGCAGCGCGTGGCACTGGATCCCGGATCGCCCCGGACCTGATCCGGGGACGGGATGACAAGCGTCGGGCCAGGATGACAACCTTCGGCCCGGGTCGACAGCTGCGGCGCCGGCGTTTGCCCGGCGCGGAATTGAGCCGATAATTGCCCGGCAATTTCTGAAACCACCCATGACGGAGTGCCGATAGATGCTCAACTTCCTGCCGGCACCGCTGGTCGCCCTGATCGCCACCGTGCTGATGGTCCTGAACGTGCTGTTCTGGGTGCCGATCCTACTGTTTTTCGCGATCCTGAAGCTGATCATCCCGATCAAGGCGATGCGGCTGCTGATCGACCCGATCCTGTTGCGCATCGCTGAAGCCTGGATTGCCGGTAACAGCGGCTGGATGGGCCTGACGCAGCGCACGCAGTGGGACGTGCAGGGCATCGACGGCCTGGACTACCGCAGCTGGTACCTAGTGAATTGCAACCACCAGTCCTGGGTTGACATCCTGGTGCTGCAACACCTGTTCAACCGACGCATCCCGCTGCTCAAGTTCTTTCTCAAGCAGCAACTGATCTGGGTCCCGATCATGGGCCTGGCCTGGTGGGCGCTGGAATTTCCCTTCATGCGCCGGCACAGCGAGGAGTTCCTGAAAAAGCACCCTGAGATGCGTGGCAAGGACCAGGCGACCACGCGCAAGGCCTGCGAGAAGTTCGCCCTGATTCCGACCAGCGTGATGAATTTCCTTGAAGGCACGCGTTTCACACGCGCCAAACACCAGCGCCAGCAATCACCCTACAAGCACCTGCTCAAGCCCAAGGCCGGCGGCATCGCGTTGGCGCTCAACGCCATGGGCGACAAGTTCCAGGCGATTCTGGATGTGACCATCGTCTACCCGGATGGCACGCCGACCTTCACCCAGTTCCTCAGCGGCAAACTCAGACGCGTGATCGTGCGCGTGCACCCACTGCCGGTGCCGCGTGAACTGGCACAAGGCGACTACGCCGGCAATGCAGCCGTGCGCGAGGCCTACCAGCAATGGGTGCACCAACTCTGGCTCGACAAGGATGCGCAGATCGAGGCGCTGAAGAATAGTTAGCGCAGATGCTTGACCATCTTGGCCCGGAACGCCTCAGTGATGCTTAATCGCCGCGGCCCCGACACCAGTTCAAAAGTCTCGCCCGCGCTCAAACGTCCGCCCTGCTGCACGGCCAGATAGAAACCGCAATTGCCCTGCTGCGCCATGGCCTTACCCGCGCCAGCAAAACCCATTGCCGCATTGAACTTGTAGCAGGGCTCGCGCGGCTGCGTCACGCGCAGCACGCAATCGGCAAAGCGCAGCACATCGCCGACCCAGACATCGCGCTCCAGCACACCTTGCAAACTCAGGTTCTCACCGACGGAGCCGAACGGCAGGGCGTCATCGATGCCGGACAACCCGGCTTGCACACGCGCCGCCTGCCAGAACGGGTAATGCTCGCTTGAGTAGGCGTAGACCGCCTTGTCGAGCCCGCCATGCACCGAGGGGTCGGCCTGCTCGTCGCCGTGCAGCCCCATCGGCACGACCTGCACCGCGCCGGCCACCGGCTGCTTGTGGATC
This sequence comes from uncultured beta proteobacterium, assembly GCA_903920695.1. GTDB lineage: Bacteria > Pseudomonadota > Gammaproteobacteria > Burkholderiales > Burkholderiaceae_C > Rhodoferax. Next base: position 19,159 of record CAIXNB010000106.1, on the reverse strand, counting down.
GCTGTCAGCACCGAACGGCCGCCGATCTGCACGCGCCGCGCCGGCGCGGTCTGAATCGACAGCAGTGTCGCCACTACTTGCCGCCCAGCCCCATGGCGCGCGTGATCACTTCCTTCATGATCTCGTTGGTGCCGCCGTAGATGCGCTGCACGCGGGCGTCGGCGTAGGCACGCGTAATCGGGTACTCCCACATATAGCCGTAGCCGCCGAACAATTGCACGCACTCGTCCATCACCTTGCACTGCAAATCGCTGCACCAGTACTTGGCCATACTGGCGGTCGCAGTGTCTAAAGTGTTAGCCAACAAAAGTTCAAGACACTTATCGACAAAGACGCGCGCCACCTGAACCTCGGTTTGCAACTCGGCCAGCGTGAAGCGCGTGTTCTGGAACGCAGCCACCGGCTGGCCGAAGACCTTGCGCTGCTTGACGTAATCCACGGTCCAGTCGATGGCCGCCTGCGCCGCGGCAACGGCAGCAATGGCAATCTGCATGCGCTCCCACGGCAACTGCTCCATCAGGCAGATGAAGCCACGGTTCTCCTGCACTGCCTCGCCCAGCAGCATGTCGGCCGGCACACGCACATTGTCAAAAAATAGCTCTGATGTGTCCTGCGCTTTCAGACCCAGCTTCTTGAGCCGTTTGCCCACGCTAAAGCCGGGCATGCCGCGCTCCACCAGCAGCAAGCTCGTGCCCTTGGCGCCGGCGGCCGGGTTGGTCTTGGCGACCACGATCACCAGGTCCGCGTGCCAGCCATTGGTGATGAAGGTCTTGCTGCCGTTGAGCAAGTAACTGCCGTCAGCCTGGCGCAGCGCCGTGGCCTTGATACCCTGCAAGTCCGAGCCGGCAGCCGGCTCGCTCATGGCAATCGCACCAATCATCTCGCCGCTGGCCAGCTTGGGCAGGTATTTTTTCTTCTGTGCCTCGGTGCCGTAGTGCAGGATGTAAGGCGCCACGATCTCGCTGTGCAGCGAGTAGCCGATGCCGGAGCAGCCGGCGCGAGCGACCTCTTCCATCTGCACCACCGAATAGAGCTTGTCGGCCCCAGCGCCGCCGTATTCCTCGGGCATGGTCAGGCACAGGAAACCGTTGTCGCCGGCCTTGTTCCAGACCGCGCGGTCAACATAGCCCTGCTCTTCCCAGTCGGCGTGAAACGGCGCGATCTCGTTCTCAATGAAGCGACGGAAACTGTCACGGAAAGCTTCGTGCTCGGACGAAAAAATGGTTCTCTGGATCATGGCGACACCTGGTTCAAAACAATGAGGGTATTTATGCGAAGCAAACGCTTTGCAAAAAACAATATACTGCATTCCAGCCTGTCGCAGTGACAACTGCGTTTGAACCGACTCTGAAAGGGATACCCCATGACTGAAGCATTTGTCTATGACGCCATCCGCACACCGCGTGGCAAAGGGAAAAAGGACGGCAGCCTGTTTGAAGTCAAGCCGGTCGATCTGCTGGCCGGCCTGCTGAGCGATCTGCAACGCCGCAATGATCTGGACACGGCCCAGGTTGATGACGTGGTGATGGGCATCGTCTCGCCCATTGGCGAACAAGGTTCTGTTCTGCCCAAGGTGGCAGCGCTCAAAGCCGGCTGGGACTTCACCTGCGCCGGCGTGCAGGTCAATCGCTTTTGCGCTTCGGGCCTGGAAGCGGTGAACCTGGCGGCGCAAAAAGTGCGCTCAGGCTGGGAAGATCTGGTGGTGGCCGGCGGTGTCGAGAGCATGAGCCGCGTGCCAATTGGCTCGGACGGCGGCGCCTGGGCGATGGACCCTGAAACCAATTCACAGACCGCCTTTGTGCCACAGGGTATCGGCGCCGATCTGATCGCCACGATGGAGGGCTTCACGCGCCAGGATGTGGACGCTTTTGCGCTGGAGAGCCAGAAGCGCGCCACGCTGGCACGTGCCAACGGCTATTTTTCGCGCTCGATTGTTCCGGTGAAGGACTTTCTGGGTCAGGTCATTCTGGCCGAGGACGAGTTCATCAAGCCGCAAACCACGCTGGAGGGCCTAGCTTCGCTCAAGCCTGCTTTCGAGCAGATGGGCGCGATGGGTTTTGATCAGATCGCTTTGAGCCGCTACCCGCAGGTTGAGCGCATCATCCACGTGCACCACGCCGGCAATTCAAGCGGCATCGTTGATGGCGCGGCCGCGGTCCTGATCGGCTCCGAAGCAGCCGGCAAGCGCCACGGTTTCACGCCACGCGCGCGCATCGTCTCGGCCGCCTTGAGTGGCGCCGACCCGACCATCATGCTGACCGGGCCGATGCCGGCCGCGCGCAAGGCGCTGGCGAAAGCCGGTTTGACGATAGACCAGATCGACCTGTTCGAAGTCAATGAGGCCTTTGCTGCTGTCGTGATGCGATTCATGAAGGAAATGAAAGTGCCGCACGACAAGGTCAACGTCAACGGCAGCGCCATCGCCATGGGCCATCCGCTGGGCGCCACCGGCGCCATGATCCTGGGCATCCTGATCGACGAACTGCACCGACGCCAGCTGCGCTACGGCATGGCCACGCTGTGCGTCGGCGGTGGCATGGGTATCGCGACCATTGTGGAGCGTTGTTAATAACTTTGCGGGACAGACCGCAGTGACGCGCAGCGCACCAGCTCTGTCCTCAACCGATTGAGAGAAACCATGAAGACCATTCAATACCAACTCGCTGACGGCATCGCCACCGTTACCTTCGACGAACCCAATTCGCCGGTCAACACCATGTGCCTGCAGTGGCAGCAGGACCTGTCCGAACTGGTGGCCCAGGTGCTGAAGGACACGGACGCCATCAAGGGCATCGTCCTGGCCTCGGCCAAGTCAACCTTCTTTGCCGGCGCCGACCTCAAGGGCGCGATGCGGCTCAAGCGCGCCGACGCGAGCGCCATCTTCACCGAGATCGAACTGGTCAAGAAAAACTTCCGTACCTTGGAGACCTTGGGCAAACCAGTCGTGAGCTGCCTCAACGGCACGGCGTTGGGCGGCGGCTGGGAAGTGGCGCTGGTCGGTCATCACCGCATCGCCATCGATGATCGCAAGATCCAGTTCGGCCTGCCCGAAGTGACGCTCGGCCTGCTGCCCGGCGCCAGCGGCGTGACCAAGATGACGCGCCACCTGGGACTGATGGGCGCGCAGCCCTATCTGGTTGAAGGTAAGCTGTTTTCGCCGCAGGAAGCCAAGACCCTCGGACTGGTGCATGAACTGGTCAGCCCCGGGCCGAATGCAGCAGCCGAATTGAACGCCAGGGCACTCGCCTGGATTGCCGCGAACCCGAGTGCGCAACACCCGTGGGAAGCCAAGGGCTACAAGGTGCCGGGCGGCCTGCCGTCCAGCCCGGGCGTGGCCAACATGCTGGTGGTGGCACCGGCCATGATCAAGAAGCAGACACGCGGCCTCTACCCTGCCCCCGAGGCCATCATGGCCTGCATGGTCGAAGGCCTGCAGGTGGACATCGAAACTGCGCTGCGCATCGAGAGCCGCCACCTGGCCAAGCTCATGACGGGCAGCAATGCGCGCGCCATGATCAATACCTTCTTCTTCAACCTCAATGCGATCAAGAGCGGCCAGTCGCGCCCCGGCACGGCGCCGCGCTTCAAGCCGACCAAGGTCGGGCTGCTGGGCGCCGGGATGATGGGTGCCGGTATTGCCTTTGTTCAGGCCAGCAAGGGCATCGCCACAGTTCTCAAAGACGTGAGCCAGGAGAAGGCCGAGGCCGGCAAGGCCTACAGCGCCAAGCTGACACAAGGCCGCGTTGACAAGGGCCGCATGAGCGCCGAGCAACAGCAACAACTGCTGGCGCGCATCCAGGCCACGGGCGCGATGCAAGACCTGAAGGATTGCGAACTGATCATCGAAGCCGTGTTCGAGAACCGCGAACTCAAGGCCAAGGTGACGCAGGAAGCCGAACCGATGCTCGCTGCTGGCGGCTTCTTTGCGTCGAACACTTCAACGCTGCCGATCAGCGGCTTGGCCAAGGCCAGCATCGCACCGGAGAAATTCATCGGCATCCATTTCTTCAGCCCGGTTGACAAGATGAAGTTGGTGGAAATCATCCGCGGCAAGCAGACCAGCGACGAAACCGTGGCGCGCGCCTACGACTATGTGCAGGCGATTGGCAAGATGCCCATCGTGGTCAACGACTCGCGCGGCTTCTTCACCAGCCGTGTCTTCGGCACCTTCGTCATGGAGGGCGTGGCGATGCTAGGTGAAGGCATACCGGCGCCGGCCATCGAGAACGCCGGCATCCAGTGCGGCATGCCGGTCGGTCCGCTGGCCGTGCTCGATGAAACGGCGCTCAGCCTGAGCCTGCACGTGATGGAGCAGACGCGCGCCGACTTCGCGGCTGAGGGCAAGACCTATGTCGCGACACCGGGCGAGCTGTTGGTGGCCGACATGGTGCGCATTCACCAGCGCGCGGGCCGCGCCGCTGGCGCCGGCTTCTACGAATACCCCAAGGAAAAGGGCGCAAAGAAATTCCTCTGGCCACAACTCAAACCGCTGTTTGAAAAAGCCGATGCGCCCTGGGCCATCACGGACTTGAAGGACCGCCTGCTATACCGCCAAGCGGTCGAGACCGCGCGCTGCTTGAGCGAGAACGTGCTGACCAGCGTGCACGAGGCCAACATCGGCTCCATCTTCGGCATCGGCTTCCCGGCCTGGACCGGAGGTGCCATGCAGTTCATCTACGGCATTGGCATCGACGCTTTCATCAAACGCGCCGACGAACTGGCGACGAAATTTGGCGCTGGCTTCGCCCTGAGCGACGAGGTCAAGGCCGCGATCAAGCGCTTTGAGCCAGTCTACTGACACCGTGAAATCATCCGTCGTTCTGCGCGAACCCGAGCCCGGTGACATGGGCTGGGTCGTGCAACAGCACGGTGCCATCTACGCCAGCGAATACGGTTGGAACGCCGAATTTGAAGCACTGGTGGCGGGCATCGTCGCCAACTACCTGCGCAAGCGCCAGCCGCAATGGGAACGCTGCTGGATGGCCGAGCTCGACGGAAAACTCGTCGGCTCGGTCTTCGTCGTGCGCAAATCCAAGACCGTGGCGCAGTTGCGCATGCTGATCCTGACACCGCAAGCGCGTGGCCTTGGCCTGGGCACACGCCTGACAGACGAGTGTCTGGCCTTTGCACGCGAGAAAGGCTACAAGAAGATGGTGCTCTGGACCAACAGCTGTCTGGACGCCGCGCGCCACATCTACGCCCAGCGTGGCTTTCAACGCGTCAAGAGCGAGCCCTATCACGGCTTCGGGCACGACCTGGTCGGAGAAACCTGGGCGCTGCGTCTGTGAACCTGGCGCTGCTGGCCGCCGCTGCCACCGGTGTCCAGGTCGGCGCTGCCATTGTGGCCTCACGCAGGGTGGTCCGAGGTGCCGCCACTTACACTGGCCATGCTGCGCTACGCCTGAAACACGAATCACCAACCCGGGTCACCATCTTTCTGGCGCTCAATCCCGTGACCGCCGCCGTGCTCGGCGCGCTGCTGCTGCACGAAGCGTTCGACCTCTGGCGGCTCGGTGCTATTGTCCTCATCGCGGCAGGGCTGTGGCTGGCGACGCGCACCGGCACAACGGGTGCGCAGCGATAATCGCCGCATGCCTGAAAGCCACTCTTCTCACCCTGGCAACGACGCAGCGCCGCAGCGCGCACGCCCGCATTCAGTCGCCGATCTTTTCTGGTCTTTCACCTGGCTGGCCTTGCAGGGTTTTGGCGGCGTTGTCGCCATCGTGCAGCGCGAGATGGTGGAAAAAAAGCGGTGGCTGACACGCGAAGAGTTCGTCGAGGACTGGGCCGTGGCGCAAATCCTGCCCGGCCCCAACGTGGTTAACCTCTCCTTGATGATTGGCGACCGCTACTTTGGCATGCACGGCGCCTTGGCGGCGCTCTGCGGCATGCTGGGCTTTCCGCTGCTGATCGTGCTGGCGCTGGCCGCCATTCTGTCCAACACCGCCGACATCCCCGGCATCCAGGGCGCGCTGCGCGGCATGGGTGCGGTGGCGGCCGGCCTGTTCACCGCGACCGGCATCAAGCTGATCGGCGCCCTGCAAAGCAACGTCATGGGCAAGCTCGCCTGCACGCTACTGGCCGTTGGCACGTTTGTCGCGGTGGCGTTGTTGCGCGTACCGCTGGTGTGGGTGCTGCTGGTCATCGGCGGCCTGGGCTTTGGCTGGGCCTACCGCCAAATCGGGCAGCTTCGTGCCCCGCAGGGCGCGCCATGAATATCACACTGACTGCCGTCGACTGGCTGGCGCTGCTGGCACATTTCCTGTCGCTCTCGCTGCTGGCCGTCGGTGGCGCCATCACCACCGCACCCGACATGCACCGCTACCTGGTAACGCAGCAGCACTGGCTCAGCGACGCCCAGTTCAACTCCTCCATTGCGCTGGCGCAGGCAGCACCCGGGCCCAACGTGTTGTTCATTGCGCTGTTTGGCTGGAACGTCGGCATCAATGCGGGCGGGGGTCTGGCCGCCGGCTACCATGCCTGGCCCTACGCCGCGCTGGGCGTGCTGTGCGCGATGATCGGCATCCTCGTTCCCAGTACCACACTGACTTTTGCTGCAGCGCGCTGGGGCCATCAAAACCGGGAACTGCGTCCGGTGCGCGCCTTCAAGCAGGGCATGGCGCCGATTGTGATCGCGCTGCTGATCGCGACTGGCTGGATCCTGTCGGCGAATCAGGGCACGCTGACGACCAGCTGGCCGCTGTGGCTGCTCACCGTCGTGACCGCGCTATTGGTCTGGCGCACGCACGTCCACATGCTGTGGCTGCTCGCGGCCGGTGGCGTGCTGGGCTGGTTCGGCTGGGTTTAGGCCGCACCCGGCGTGCGCGTCACCGGCACGCGCATATCGTCCAGATAGTCGCGCTCGATGTTGACGGTGCAGGTGACACCAATCGAATTGAAATGCCGTCCCAGCCAGACACGCGCATGGGCCTGGCCCAGGTCACGCAGCGAATGGATCAGTTTGGCGCTGGTGGAAGCCTTGGTGGCGGCTGAGAACGCTTCGAGTTCCTCGCCGCCGTCGATGCGGTGCAGCAGGACGTCCTTGTAGTGCGCCGGATCCAGCTTGCCGGCGGCCAGCAGGCGTTTCACGAAATCAATGGCGCGCATCTCGGCAATCAGGCCGGCGTTGAACGTCACCTCGTTGATGCGGTTCATGATCTGGGCGCTGTCGGTCGGCAACGCATCGCGCTTGATCGGGTTGATCTGCACCAGCACGATATCGCGGCTGGCGCAGTTGTAGATCAACGGATGAATCGCGGGGTTGCCCGAGTAGCCACCGTCCCAGAAGTGATCGCCTTCGATCTCGACTGCCTTGAACAGCATCGGCAGGCAGGCCGATGCCAGGACGGCATCAGCCGTCAGTCGCTTGCCCGAAAACACTTCGGCCTTGCCGGTGGAAACACGCGTGGCCACGACAAAGACCTTGGGCGCCGGCAGTCGCGCCAAGCCTTCGAAATCAATCTGACTCTCCAGAAACTGGCGCAAAGGATTGATGTCGAAAGGGTTGCTCTGGTACGGCGACATTGCGCTGGTCCAAAAGCTCGTCATGGCGTTGCTCCAAGTCTGGGTTGCCGACGCAACCCCACCGATCTGACCGAACAGGACCTCGAATGGCGCACGCTGTGCCTCGGACAGCGCACCCATTTGCACGATGCCCTCCCAGAAGCTGGCCAGCGCGGCGCGCGCCGCCTCGCGCGGATCGGCCTTGCGCTTGTCATGTGCTTGGGCAAAGCCATGCGCCAGCGCTACTGCGTTCATGGCGCCGGCGCTGGTGCCGCTGATGCCTTCGATGGCAACGCGGCCATCTTGCAGCAGCACATCGAGCACACCCCAGGTGAAAGCACCATGCGAACCGCCACCTTGCAGCGCCAGGTTGATGACGGGCCGAGGCAGACCGGTAGCAAGGCCAGCGGAAGGGCTCGGCACGCTAGTCATGCCAGCTCACAAACTCGTCCAGATTGGCCCGCGCGCTCTGGTAGTTGTTGAGCTTGGCGTCCGGGTCGGAGTAGCCGATTGAGATGCCGAGCATCAGCCGCTTGCTTTCGGGCACGCCCAGGAACGCCCGCACCACATCCGGGTAGTGCGTCAGCGAGGCTTGCAGACAGGTTCCCAGCCCCACCCCATGCGCGGCCAGCGCCAGGGTCTGTGTGAACAGCCCGAGATCGAAGGTCGACCACTCGCTCAGGGACTTGTCCAGCCACAGCAAGAGGACACAGGGCGCGCCGAAGAACTGGTAATTCATCAGGCGCAGGGCGTTGCGGGTCCCCTTGTCGTCGCGCTCGACGGCCAGTGCCTTGAAGCGCCGGGCGTTATGCTCGCTGGCACGACGCTCCAGTTGCGCCGGCCATTGCAGCGGCGCAGCGACCTCTGATTGAACCGGAGCCGGCGCCGCCGCCAAGTCATGCAGAACCAGGCTCAACTGGTCCCGTTTAGCGCCCGTGACAACCGACACCTCCCAGGGCTGCGTGTTGGTATAGGACGGACTGCGACCGGCCACTTGAAGGACCTGGCGCAACAGCGCCTCGGGAACGGGTGTCGCCCTGAAGCCGCGCACGCTTCTGCGGGTCGCTATGCCATCAATCAATTCCATGCCGATTACTCCATCGTGTTATCCGGCAAGCTTAACAGCGCACGGCGACGCGCCCGGTCAGGGCAGCAGCGCGGCCGCAGACCGATAATCACGCCCTGATCCACGCCTGCGAAAGTACGCCACATGTCCAACACCATTCCCGTCACATTGATCCCCGGCGACGGCATCGGCCCTGAAATCGTCGACGCCACGCTGATCGCGCTCGATGCGCTGGGCGCACCCTTCGAATGGGACCGCCAGATCGCCGGCCTGGGCGGCATCAAGAGCGCCGGTGATCCGCTGCCCGCCGCGACGCTCGACAGCATCCGGCGCACGCGGCTCGCGCTCAAAGGCCCGCTCGAGACGCCGTCGGGCGGCGGCTACCGCTCCTCGAATGTGCGGCTGCGCGAAGAGTTCCAGCTCTACGCCAACCTGCGCCCGGCGCGCACCATCATCCCGGGTGGGCGCTTTGACAAGATCGACTTGGTCGTGGTGCGCGAGAACCTCGAAGGCCTGTACATCGGCCATGAACACTACATCCCGATCGACGACGACCCGCACGCCGTCGCCATGGCCACCGGCATCAACACCCGGGCCGGCAGCCGACGCCTGCTCGAATACGCGTTTGAGCACGCGATCGCAACCGGGCGCAAGAAGGTCACCATCGTGCACAAAGCCAACATCATGAAAGCGCTGACCGGCCTGTTCCTGGAAACCGGCGTTGACCTGTACGAGCGCAAGTACAAGGGCCGCTTTGAGCTCGACACCGTGATCGTTGACGCCTGCGCCATGAAGCTGGTGCTCAACCCCTGGCAGTTCGACATGATCGTCACGACCAACCTGTTCGGCGACATCCTGTCCGATCTGGTGGCCGGGCTGGTCGGCGGCCTGGGCATGGCACCGGGCGCCAACATCGGCGCCGACGCCGCCATGTTCGAGGCCGTGCACGGCTCGGCACCGGACATTGCGGGCAAGGGCATTGCCAACCCAACCGCCCTGTTGCTGGCCGCCGCCATGATGCTCGACCACTGCAAGTTGCCTGACCTGGCCCAGCGCCTGCGCGTGGCGATCAACGAAACGCTCAACCTTGACAAAGTACGCACCGGCGACCTCGGCGGCAGCGCCAGCACCGCCGCGTTCACGAAGGCACTGGTGAGCCGAATCGGGAACAGCTGAACGTCCCCGGCACCGAATAGGCGAAGCGCTGACCTGCAAGAGGGCGTTAGCGGATGCATTGCTGACCGTCATGGCCACGCCCGCCAGAACAAACAGCACAGGCAAGCCCCAGGTCGAACGGTTCCATGCCGCCAGCACCAGAACCAGTCCATAGGTCAGCGCAAAGCCTGAGCTCAAAACCCGGCGATCACGCTTTTCACCAACGCCCAACAAGGCAATGGCCCCGAGCAGGCCGCCGCCCCCGAACGCGGCCATGGCAAGGCTGAAGTGGCTGATGTCGCCATGAAAGACTTCCTTGATCAGAACCGGGCAGAACACCACCAGCGGTGCGCACAGCAAACCGGTAATGAATACCGTCAGCAAGGCGCCGCGCTGCAAGGGCTCGGGCAGCACCTCACGAACATTCAGATAGAGCTGCTGCCAGGCAAAGCCCTCACCCGATCCGCTGGCCATCACGCCGCGCGGCAAGATCCAGACCGCAACCAGGATAAAGGGCAAATAGGACGCAGCGCTGACCGCAAACGCACCGACGCCGGCCATCAGGACACCGGCGATCGCCGGCCCCAGAATGCGCGACAGATTGAATTGCGTCGAATTCAGGGGCAATGCCGGTAGGAATCTGGTGCCTCTCGACAATGCTCGGAACAATCGACTGAAACGAAGGCATCGACAAACCATCGGTGACGCCGACCACCAGCGAGAGCGCAATGACCATCCACGGCTGAACGGCACCGATCAGCAGCAACAGCACGATGAGGATCGGGCACATCATCTGGACCGACTGGAACAGCACAATGGTTCGGCGCCGATCCATGGCATCGGCCAACGCGCCGCCGACCAGCGTCAGCAGGAATACCGGTGCTGCCAGCGCAAACGCGTCAAGCCCAAGCAGAAACGACGAGGCGCCCAGGCTCAGCAGCAACCAGGGCTGCGCCACCTGCTGCGCCCAGGTTCCAATGTTCGAGAGCAGACTGGCAAACCAGAAGATGCCGAAGCGCCGCGTGCGAAGCAGACGCAAGGATTGCTTGAAAGCATTTGCGTTCATGGATTGCGATTGTCCTGCGAAGCATCGGCAAAGCCGCCAGCCTTGCCCAGCCTTCAACCGAAGCTGGCGTCTCTTTCAGCGAGCAAAGTGCGCAACACCGCGCGATGCCAACGCGCCTCATCTTCACAGTAGCAGCCGACCGAAAAGTCGCTGTGGTTTGAGAGCACGGCGAGTAAATCCAGTGTGCGGCTGACATCGGGCGTCGCCATTTCGCTGCGGTAGCGCTTGACAAACACCGCCCACTCGGCCGGCGTTGTGCCACTGCGCCCGAGCTTCATGGTCTCGACACTGGGCGCCAGATTGGGAAACCAGACGTCGTACCAATCCTGCGCGGCGAATTCAGCCTTGGGGACACCACGCGGCCGCCGCCGCACTGTTCCAATGCTGGTTCCCTCGCCGTGAATTCGTGCACTCCCCAGTCTCACAACACGGATAACCATTGATCTTCCTTCCGGCAAACGGGTTTCGTGATTCAAGCCGGAGTATGAAGCATGCTTCACGCGGGCCTGATGGTGCCGGTCAGGTCGCTGCCGCTGCCTGTTTCGTGTGCAACGGCTGCAAACCCAGCAAAGACGCGCGCTTTGCGAGTTATGCAGCAGTTATCAACAAAGTCCTACACACGGTGTGGGGATAAGCTGGCAGCGATGGCCCCGTGGGCGGGACACCATGAACGCATATTGAGGCATGGATTGAGGCGCAAGCGGGACAGTGTTTGATGCCAAAGCAGCACCCGACGCCTTGCGAGTAGTTGCCATCAGAACCGTCCCATTGGATTGCAATAGCGCGCATGCTAACCGTTGCCGAGTTGCCCGAGTTCATCCACACTGCCGACAAATTGCTGACGGAATCAAACGTGGCCTGGTTGAGGCCATCGAACACGCCGAAGGTCGCGCTATGCAGACGCGTGTCCACCGGCCCCGTCCTGTCGACGTCAAGGCTCTACGAGCGAAGGTAGGTATGACGCAAGAACAATTCGCTGCACGCTTTGGGTTTTCTACCGCCACACTGCGTCACTGGGACCGTGGCGATCGGGCACCGCAAGGTCCCGCACTGGTACTTCTGAACGTCATTGAGCACAACCCGAATGCGGTGATTGCGGCTCTTGCTGCGCCCGGGCTACTGGCCGCCTGACACCCATTTCACCCCAGCGCTACGACTGCAACAAGGCCGAGTCATTACGTGCGAGGAGCCACGCCGGACCACGTGAAAGCAGCACAGCTGCGCGAATTCCAATAGACATTCCTCACTTCACCCTGAACCAAATTTCATTGGTCCGCAGGAACCAGGGCGTGAACGGCGCGTTGTAGCGTGAGTAGACCGGCTCACCCTGTGTTGCGATACTGGCTTGGGACAGTGCGTTCTTGAGCATGCCCAGGTGCTCGTCATAGTTGGTTTGCGACCAAGTCCCGGAATACTTGATGACAGCTACGGTCTGTTCGGGGATTTCTCGCAATTTGACCCTTGCGTCCAGCGGCTCTGGTAGCGTGGCCAGCGTATAGGCACCTGGCATCATGAACTGCACAAGAAAGCCTTCGGCTGAGAGCGTCTGCGTCACCGGCGCAGTCATTTCCAGTTTCACCGGAACTGAGACCGCGGTTTGTGTCACCGGTGCGGTCATGTCGAATTTGCGCTCACCCTTGTTCTTGCCAAAGATGTAGCCCGCGAGTATCGGAAAGGCTTGATTACCAGCCTCAGTCGCTGGTCCGGCCACCACGACCTCGGCGACAACGTAGGGCTCGTACTTCCGTATTTCAAAGACCTCTGTCGTTTTCAAGACCGTGAATTTGGGCTGCTCGATAGCGTGCGCCGATCCTGTAACCGCCATCACGACGCCTGCAATTGCTTTCAGTGGGTTCATCTTTTTCCTTGTTGAACCCCATATTGGCCCAACGGCCCAGTATTCAACCTAGATTCTGCAGTTGAACGCGCCCGAGTGGGCCGCTGGTAGCGTGGCTGGGTACGTCTCACCGGAATTTCGCCTGACCTGCTGAAGGAAATTGATAGGCAGAACGATCTAGAAAAGCTGGTAGATGGCGGGGTCAGTAGATTGGCTGATGCCACATATCTGCAAGACTTAAAACGAAATCAAGACTTGCTGCGCGCCATGAACCCCGGTGCCAGTGAAATTGCGGCTGAAGCACTTGGTCGGCAGTTGAGTAGCGTTGGCCTTGGTGCGGATACCTATCTTCAAAGCCAATCCGTGCTGCAAAAAGAAATTGAAAAGGCGACCGATGTGGGCATCGGCACCGTCGGCGAGATCGTGCGCCAGCACGAGCGCGAAGGCTTGGACGCCCTGCAACGTCACATCAACCCGAGCGCCCGTGACATTTTTGACAAGGTGGAGCGTGAACGTCTTGAGAAGGCCATCGCTGATGCAGAAAGACACAAGACAGAAATTGTATTTACACCTCCGCCCTTTTACGACCACCAGGCCGCGATAAACCGTCAGCGTGAGCGTGACCGCGAGCACGCTATCGAGACCGCAAGGCTTGAGGAAATTGCCCGCCAGGAAGTCCGCGACGAGTACGCTGCGCGGAAACAAGCTGCCCCATCTCCCGCTGCTCCTGTGGGCGCGGAGACACAAGAGGCAAGGCAGAAAAGGCGCTATGACCTTTGCATCGCGGCAGGATTGCAAATGCCGAGCGATGACTACGCGCACTTGCCTACAGGGATTGGCGCATTGGCCCGCGCTGAAAATATATCAACAGCAGCCTTTTCAAAAGACGTGAAGGCCTACATAGCTTCGAGGCACTGATCATCGTCAACCAGTCGTCAACCAGTCGTCAACCAGTTAACGGCGGAAATGTGCATTTAATCGAGAACCATCAACAACGCCGCAAGGCAAAGGATGGTTCAAAATGCAAACCGCAACCCCCAAACAGTTCCCCCCGCTGGAATCTGTCACCCGCCCCACGGTAGAAACCGCTGCTGCGGCGTTCTACTTCAACCGCCGCGAACAAACCTTGCGCGGCTGGGCTTGTCATGAAGATGGCCCCATTCGCCCATTGCGAATCAATGGCCGTCTGGCATGGCCGGTCGCGGAAATGCGTCGTGTGTTGGGCGTGTCGGCGTAATTGGAGGCCGCCATGCCCTTCGACCGCACCCTACTCCCCGACCCGGTTTCCTACTTTGAAAACCATGGGCTGATTCTCAAAGGCCCACGATCTGCCAATTGGAAGACCACCACTTGCAACTTTCACGGCGGCTCCGATTCCATGCGCGTCAACGTCACCAGTGGCGCATGGGTGTGCATGAGCTGCGGCGAGAAAGGCGGCGACGTGCTGGCCTATGAGATCAAGGACGGCGGGCGCGAGTTTGTGGACGCTGCCAAAGCCTTGGGCTGCTGGGTGGACGATGGCCTACGTCAACCATGGGCACCCGCATGTTCACCCCACCACCGGACGGATGGCCAGCGTTGGCAGCATTCAATGCGCGGTTGACAGCCATTCTTGATCGAGCGGCACCCGTAGATGAAGACGGCATACTGACCCCGGCCATGCTGACCTTGGCACCGGATGCGAAAGCGGCATGGGTGACCTTCCATGATGCGATTGAAACTGAATTGGCCACGGGCGGCGAGCTCTACGACCTGCGTGATGTGGGCAGCAAGGCAGCCGACAACGTGGCACGCATGGCTGCACTGTTTCATGTTTTTGCCGGCAGCATTGGACCGATTGATCATGCGTGTGTCGAATCGGTTGTGCCGGTCATTACATGGCATCTACTGGAGGCCAAGCGGTTTCTGGGTGAATTGGCAATGCCTGCTGAACTGGCAAATCCGATGCGGCTGGAATCCTGGATGCTGGACTATTGCAGGCGCGAGGGGACGGACAAGGTATCGACCAAGACAGTGCAGCAATTCGGGCCGGGCGGTTTGCGTGAAAAGGCAGTCATTGATTCAACCGTCAAAGAACTGGCTGAGCTGGGCCGGGCACGCATTGTCAGGGACGGCAAAAGGAAGCTGATTCAGATCAGACCTGAATTACTGGTGGCCACACCATGAGCCTGGCGAACCTACTCAAAAAGGGCGGGTTACGGCAGACTGCTACTGCTACTGTTGCTACTTTTGCTACTGCTGCACCGGGTGCACTGACACAAATAGCAAGAGTAGCAACAGTAGCAGTAGCAAACCAGCAAAAGCCCCCGGCGAATGACCCGGCACCCGCCATCGACCCCGACCGCTGGTGCTGGCCACACAGCACGTCCATGACCGGCGCTGACATTGCCACCTTCACGGCGCGGTTATCCAGATTCACGGACAAGGGGCTGATCCTTCATGACGGCGAAGCGCTGGCAGACAAGCTGGTGATCCGTGATCGTGATTTAGACGATAGGCACCTTTGCCTCGAATGCTTGCACCTGGCTGGGTATGGATCGTGGCGCTGTAGCAATTGGCATCGCTCAGGGATCGCCAGTCAGTCACGGGATGCCGGACTACCCGGCGAGCTATTTCGCAAGTTGCAACGGTGCCTCGGATTTACAGGGGCGACAACATGAGCAAAGTAAACAAGAAACCACCGGCGACCAACACCAAAGTACTGCAGGCAACAACCGCACCGGGCCAGACCGATGCGCAAGCATTAGGAGCAGTGACTGTGACGCCCCTATTCAATGCGGCACTGACGATAGACGCCTAGAGGTTCGATTGTCATGGTGCATGAGCCCTGCTGAGCGGCATCAGCGCCGGGAGAACATCCCTTTCAGCGAATCAACCAGCTTGCGAAGGAAGCCGCGGCGCTTTTCAGTGGCACGGTACCAATTAGGGTCGTGGCGATTCGCTCCATCATCCACGGGGTATCGGGCAATGTAGTGGAACCGGGCACCGTTTTCACCATTGATGTGTTCCACCCTAGTGTAGGTCTTACTCGGGGCATTGTGCGGGCTGTTTCCCATGAATTGTTCCATAAACGCACGACAGAACTGAAATCTATAGCGGCTTCGAGCTAGGCGGTAAATCTCTAGATTCGCTCACCGTCGCCGAGTACCTGCAGGTATTGGGTGATGGGTCATCGCGTCCCGCGCCGCCCTCCGACAGCGCTCCCGAAGCCGATGCTAGTGTAAACCCCGGGTGGACTCCTGGTCTGCATCAATCCAATAGGGTGAAGCCGCCGACAAGCGCCACGATGGACACCGCTTGTCTTTGAACCACGGATGACACAGCTGGCCGTGGTGGTAACTTCAAAAGCGCATCCCCACTTGGTATCTCTGGTGATTCTTCATCAGGCATTTCTGATGTGTTGGTCAGCCAGCCTGCCGGTGGGGACGAATGAACTATACGCCCCCGGCACGAGGACAGACACTGCCGGGTATTTAGTGAAGGTGACTCGCTCCACAGGCAAATCAAGTCTAGCAGCCGGGAGTGAAAAAGACAAAAGCCGACAACTCCCTTTGACCGGCGGGCTTCAATTGCCGTAGGTGGTTCAGTTCGTTGCCGACTTCAGGGGCGAATTTCTGCGACTCTTAAGGTTCTGACGCACAATGTACGCATGTCCTTTCTAGAGAACGCCATGGATTCTATTCTCGGGTATGCCCTGCGCTTTCGCCTGGGCCAGTATCTCTACCGGGAGTTCGGCGGTCGTAGCAGCGACAGTTATCCTTGCATCACTTGCGGCCTGCCGTACAACGCTGATCCGGTTGACCTTTCAGTAAGCCTGACGGCGCAAGAACTCAAATAGCCGATAACGCAACTTGCCCCAATAACTCAGTCCTGCAAAGTATTCCGCCTCTTGGCGTGCCTTGTTCGCTGGCGAGTAGGTGATCGCGATTTCCGGTCGAGTGCCATGCATTGTGGTCGGGTACAGCATCTCACCATTAACGAGACTTGCGCTTGGCATTTCGTTGTCAGTACTATGGGGCATGAAGTCCTCGAATGTCAGCAGCGACCTGATATAACCAAACCCCTCACTGCACCGGGCACTTTGCGCAGACAGTCCATGATTCGCTGGGGATAGGTTCTAAAGTTCAATTCCAAGTAGAACGGAATCCCGCTGCTGCCGGGTTCATTGTTCCCCCAGGCTTCGTGGCAACAGGCGGGACGCGCAATGGGAAGGTCTACGTTTTGTCGGGTAGCCTCACAAAGGACGCGAATACTTTCAAGGTCGTCTTCCATGAATTGTTTCACAGTAAGCTCCTGCGGACTAAACTGGCACTATGGTGCTCAGTATTTTCTGATAAGCACCAGTCTTCAGTCGATCGCCC
Source organism: uncultured beta proteobacterium (assembly GCA_903920695.1). Lineage (GTDB taxonomy): Bacteria > Pseudomonadota > Gammaproteobacteria > Burkholderiales > Burkholderiaceae_C > Rhodoferax. The sequence goes on along the minus strand of CAIXNB010000106.1, from coordinate 2,171 downwards.
CCACCAAACATGGTATTGGCGTAGCGGTCACCATCAATTTCGCTGACGTGATCAACCCAGGCTGTTATCGAGTTCAGGCCGCCCCACCAATTCTTTTCTGCTGGCGAAATGACTACTTTTGGTTGATCGGGTACTTTGTGTCCGCTCAGGTGTACCGCCATAATTTGATCTCGTTGTTCTGCAACGGTTGCGGTACGGGTGTCAAACCCGCGCTCAACAGCCTTGTTTGCGTTTGCTGTTGCTGGCCGCGTAGGGTCAGGCAAAAGCAGCTTTAAGAATGCGGCAAACGCATCGTCGCTGCACTTTGCCTGCACCAGTTTCTCCATGACCATTTGCGTTTCGTCTTGCTGGGCCAGAATGGATTGGAAGAAGGCTTCAGCGTCAGCCTTGAGGACCTCGTAATTGCCACTATGACCACGCCGGAAGACGTGTGCCTGGTCTTTCTTCCTCAGTGCAAGCGTCAAGGTGTTATTGCAGACGACACGCACCGTGGTCAGACGGATGTCAATTGGCAATGTGCCATCGTGGCTGTTGGAAAAAAGCAGGTAGGTATCGAGCTTGTCTTCGCCGGGCAAGACAATGCTCTTTGGCAGTCTAGCCATCAACCAGACCACTTCGCCCATTTTGAGGTAGCCTCCAGTGTGATAGACCGCTGCGCCTTTGCCAAACAATGAATCAAACAATGCGGCACCATCGCGGTTTTGCAGCACCTTGAAGTTGGGGTGAACTGCACCCAGCACCCGACCGGGTTGACCGGGCAGCACGTCATCGCGGACGATTGCCTGGCGTTGTGGCACAGCGGACTGGTGCTCCCCAGCCAGCACCATCGACTGCATACTCACCGTCCAGTTCAGTCCGCCTGCGCTTAAGGCCTCTCCAATGGTCGCTGGCTTGTCGAGCTTTGTGCCAAGCTTGTGCCAAGGCATTTCGCCGAAATAGAACATTTGTCCGATGTTGTGCGCCATGCTGATCCCCTAATTTCTGTAATTAGGGCAATAGTTTGACAGACTCGAAGCTCACCGGGTGAGATTTTGATGGGCATAACTCATATCAGTTCCATTCTTGCGAGCCAGACCGTAGCGTTCGGAACGGACGGTCACACGCTGGTCAGAAAGCCCTTTTCGCACGATGACAGGACCAGGAGATGCAATTCATATTTGCTAAAGGATGCTGCTGTCTCCGGCTACGTCTTGATGCTGCGTTGTCGCCGCAGCAACATGGTCATGAATTCGTCCACCAGTTCCCGATGATCTTGCGTCAACGCTGAATACTTGCTGGGGTCAAGTAAAGGCTGCTTCTGGCCGCCGACCGCACGACCTGCCTTATTCACGGTCCGTGATGCTGCCTCCATGCGCAAATGTAGGTCCGAGACCGTCACGCCCAAGGCCTTAGCGATGCGATCTAACGTGTCAGCCGAGTAACCCTGGGTGCCGCGCTCTATGCGGGACAGGTTGCTGGCGTTGGTGTCCGCTGCGAACGCTATTTCCTCCAGTGTCGCCTTATGCGCGATCCTGATTTCACGGATGGCTTGCCCAATATTCATGGGCCGGATGTTGGTTTGAATTGACGCATTGCGCAAAGCGTCATACGTCAAATAGAATGACGCCACACGTCATCTATTCGACTTTTCGAGCAGCCTGGCATTCATCTATTGCTTATTCATTCGGAACAGCGCGCCCTATGCCATTTCTCGATTGGGTCAACAAAGCCCAGGCGCAGCGCACCACTGCCGATGTTCCCTATCACCTGTTGCAGGTTCAATCCGCCCATGGCGCTCCGCAATCAAGAAAGCTGATCGCATCCTTCAATGGCTGATAACTACGACGACTACTCCAAAGATCAGCTCCTGCGCCTGCTTCGCGAGCGGGATCGTAGGCCAAATATCATACTGATATGTACCCACTTCTGTAGGCCGAGAAATTTTAATAAGAATATTATTTATATCATAGGGCCGGTTCGGCGAATAAGCGGTTACAGCGGTATTTACTCTTAAAGCCCAAAAAGTAGGTTTTGTAGAAGCATTATCTGTACCATAATATAAAGCAGAACCAGAAGTTGAATCAGTATAAAGACAAGTCAAATAAGGAGTTACAGAATTAGTAAAACCACTGACAGATGTCGGACTATTCCAGTTATAATTAGGTTTGGATTTAAGAGGATTGTTAAGAGTT
>CAIXNB010000105.1 GCA_903920695.1 uncultured beta proteobacterium | reverse complement strand
CAAAAAACCCCCAAGTCGCCTCGCAAAGCGCAGTGAGCTGCGTACCAACGCGGCGCTGATGCGTGCGCCACACCTCAACTTGACGTCCTTCGTTCCCGACCGACCACAGACAAGCGCGCAGTCAGTGGGTCAGCTTTCGGTGAGCACAGGTGGGTCAGATATTTTGAGCGCCGAGGGAATGACACGTAAAAGGTGCGTTCTCTGTCACTTCAGCCTTCCATGTCTCGCCGCAACCGCCACTGCTTGACCAGCGCATAGATCGCCGGAATCACGGCCAGGGTCAGGACGGTTGACGAGATCATGCCGCCGACCATCGGCGCTGCGATGCGGCTCATCACTTCCGAGCCGGTGCCGGTGCCCCACATAATGGGTAGCAGGCCGGCCATGATGGCGACCACGGTCATCATCTTGGGCCGCACGCGTTCGACCGCGCCTTCCATCACGGCAGCATAGAGGTCGCTCACAGTGGCCGCGCGGCCACTTGCTCGGCACTGGGCCTTGATCGTTTCCCACGCGTGGTCGAGATAAATCAGCATGATGACGCCGGTCTCAGCCGCCACGCCGGCCAGCGCGATGAAGCCCACCGCGACGGCGACCGACAGGTTGTAGCCGAGCAGCCACATCAGCCAAACGCCGCCCACCAGCGCAAAGGGCACGGAGAGCATGACGATCAGCGTTTCCGTGATGCGCCGGAAGTTCAGGTAAAGCAGCAGGAAGATGATCAGCAGCGTCACCGGGATGACGATCTTCATCTTCTCGATCGCCTGCTCCATGTACTCGAACTGGCCGCTCTAGGTCACAACGTCTATGGTGCTGTGTAAGGCGACGGTTTACTCATGGAAACTTCTAGCGGGAATCTACTCAATTGGATTTGGCGGCGTGAAGTCTGAAAATCGTATCGCCATCTGGATTACCCGTTACCTCAACGCCATTTGCCTTCTGAAATCTTCGCAGTGCGTCGGTGGTGTTATTTCCAATGATGCCATCCGCCCTACCCTTAAGGTACCCAAGTCCAATGAGCCTAGTTTGAATTTCACTGATCGTCAGTGTCTCTCTTGGTGAAGGTTCCGACGCATTCGGTTTCACTAATTGAACAGCCAAACTTGACGATGGCGCAGCATTGGGCGCCACATCAGCGCGCGTAATCCCAGCAGCACATCGCTTCTTAAATGACGATTGAAACTCATCGACAAATTTTCGCAATTTTGCGCTTTGATCAAGCCCCAAAGTATCAAAACCTTCCGCTCGTACCGACACCAGCTTGAGTTGTTTGTCTACTGAAAAATTGAAATTTTGCTCCGACCCTCCGAGCATCCCGCCAGCGTTCAATTGCAATCGATCAGCAAGAAACACGCCGGATACCGCATCCGTGCTTTTAATGCTCAAACCAATGTCGCGAGCTGCGAATAACGCGCAATCGAAGGCCTCAGCGGAAGTATTCGAAAAGGAAAACTCATGCTTAAGGGGAGGGGGGGCAGCGCACCCGACCAGCAAAATCGCAAATACCGCAACATTCCATTTCATATCCTGTGACCTCAGTAAGAGTAAAAAATCCATATATTCGAGAACTTAGCCCGAGTTTCCCTTCACGCAGCCTGCATAGAAGGGCATCCCGGATCGGAGGTTGCAACTTCGTAATGGTGCAGCAGCACACTTCTGGGGATGACCCCCCACCGTTCAAGATTAGGCGTTTGATCAACGAGTCGTTCACCACTGTTTCGCTTCGGCTATTTGTATCCCGCTGCCCAAAAGGCCCTGTTGTAAGCCGAGTCATGCCACATGACGTAAAGCGCACCATTAGGGCGCAGATCGGTGGTTTGAAAGACGACACCGTTTATCTGGCCAGCAGTGATGCCAGTCGAGCAAACCCCGCTCACGGCTGATACGGAAAGTCGAAAATATTGGCCACTTGGAACTGTATTGAGAGTGCCGGAGAATGCGCATCCGCTGATGTTGCTTACTGTTACCGACTTGTCAGCGCCGATGATCAAAGTTCCCTGCGCACCGATAAGAACCCCCGTCATTGAGGCCGCCATAGTCCAAGTGCCCACTGGCACTGAAACAGTTGCGGTACTGCTAACTCGCTTGGTACTGTTGAATGAGAATGCCGGGACCAGCCCTTGGTATGCACCGGAGACTGACAATGATGTAGAACTTGCCAAGCCACTGACTGGACAGCTGGTGTATACCAACGAACAACTGGGTGTCAGAACATCTCGGAAGGTTCCAGTCACCGTTCCGCCTGCCGCAGAAATATTGCCCTTGATTGGTACCCAGCTCCCTATGCTGGGCGTTCCGAAGGGAACACTGTCGTCTGGGAAGCCCCACATTTGACCGTCAGGTTCCACCAAAACGTAAGTGGACCCGCTACCGCCATAAAGGCTTTCTATCCAAAGCCCTTCAGCTGGTCCCGCAACACCTTGTACAGGTGCTGACGCTACCGTAAAGGTGCGAGTCACAGTTGTCGCTGCGGCATAGATCACGTTGCCCAATTGGTTAGCGTTGATCGTGCAGGAACCAGTTGCGACCAGCGTGAGTGCGTTATTGCTGACAGTGCAAACCGACGGGGTGCTAGAAGTCAAAGTGACGGGCAAACCCGAGGTGGAAGTGGCAACCAGGGCAGGCGGTGCATCTCCCACAGTTTGATTGGCAGGTGCTGCGAATGAAATTGTTTGCGCAATAGGACCCACAGCGGCGTTCACCACTGTGAATGTGCGAGAAATTCCGGGAGCGGCAGCATAACTTGCGCTACCGGCCTGGTCAGCATTGACCGTGCATGAGCCTGCAGCGACCAACGTCACAGCGCCACCGCTAACTGTACAAACCGACGGAGTGGTGGAAGAAAAAGTAACTGACAAACCGGATGTGGCCGTGGCACTCAGTGTGGGCACAGCCGTACCGATAGTCTGATTTCCAATTGCCGGGAAGGAAATAGTTTGCGCAGTTCGCGCGTCGGTGGAGCTACCGCCCCCACCTCCACACAGGCACTTAACATCACTGCGGACGCCATGACTGCGGCAGTGAATATGTGTGCCACAGCCATGGCGCAGGTATTGACCGTTGACCTATTCATACCTCGACCCTCCCTTTTTGACTACGTTGTTGAAATCAATAACCAGTTTGTAGCACATATGCTGGTGCATATAGTCATGGTTTACCCGAGATTAGGAGGTTCATGCATGTCTCCAGAAATACCGAGTTGATGAGTGCCTTCGCCATCGAGATGAAGGCGAGACGCAATACTTTGGGTATTTCACAGGAGGAGCTTGCACACCGCGCAGATGTGGACCGCACCTTCGTGGCACGCATCGAGACTGCGCAAAATCAACCTACGTTATCGGTGCTATTCCGGCTGTGCGAGGGCTTGGGCATTGCGCCTGAAACCATGATTGAGCAGACGAGACTTCGGCTGAGCCGAAGTAAAGCTGGAGCGAAACGAATGGAATAGGTTCGAGTGCGGAATTTGGAGAGTACGAAACAAAAAAAAGCGGCGCCAAAGCATATGCCCGCTGCGTGGCCGGTGTTCTGACGCCATTTTTTTGCTGGCTCGCCGATGCCTGACGCGCCCATTGCATCAACCTACGGCACTTGAGCCACCGCCCTGTATGAATGCGATAAACTGAACGCCATGAACACCGTATTTACTCCCATTGAATCAGAGTTCACATCGGCCGAGCAAGAATTGGCGTACGAGCAGTGGTTGCGCGAAAAAGTCGAGGCGTCTCTGGTCAAGGCGGATGACCCCAACTCGCCACGCTACAGCACCGACGAAGTCATGCGGCGCATGAACGTCATTGTTCAAGCGGCAAAAGCAAGACATGCTGCAAGTCGTCTGGCTTGACACCGCTGTCAACGATCTCGCGGAGATTACCACGTACATCGCTGATCGAAATCCAGCGGCGGCCCTCAAGCTCAATGTACGTTTACAAGAAGACGCAGATTTGCTGGGCGAACTGCCTGCCGTTTATCGGCGAGGGCCGGTTCCTGGCACGCGCCAATTTGTCAGCCACCCCAACTACATCCTGATCTATCGCGTGACTACGGTTGCGGTTGAAATTCTCAACGTGGTTCACTCGCGCCAACAGTACCCCTGAAAGTGGCCAAAACCCGTCGCAAAAACGAAAAATGGGGTCAGAGCACACGTTCGCTGCGCGGCCAGTGATCCGACCCCATTTTCTTGGCTGCTCGCCAGCGTTGGGAATACCTACCTCTCCATCCCCCTCTTCAACCGCCACTGCTTGACCAGCGCATAGATTGCCGGGATCACGGCCAGCGTAAGCACGGTGGACGAGATCATGCCGCCGACCATCGGCGCTGCTATGCGGCTCATGACTTCGGAGCCGGTGCCGGTGCCGGTGCCGGTGCCCCACATGATCGGCAGCAGACCGGCCATGATCGCGACCACGGTCATCATCTTGGGCCGCACGCGCTCGACTGCGCCTTCCATCACCGCCTCGTACAGATCGGCGACACCGGGCTCACGTCCTGCTGCGCGACACTGCGTCTTGATCGCCTCCCATGCGTGGTCCAGGTAGATCAGCATGATGACGCCGGTCTCGGCCGCCACACCGGCCAGCGCGATGAAGCCGACTGCTACGGCCACCGACAGGTTGTAGCCAAGCAGCCACATGAGCCAGACGCCGCCGACCAGCGCGAACGGCACCGAGAGCATCACGATCAGCGTCTCGGTGATGCGCCGGAAGTTCAGATACAGCAGCAGGAAGATGATCAGCAGCGTCACCGGAATCACGATCTTCATCTTCTCGATGGCTTGCTCCATGTACTCGAACTGGCCGCTCCAGGTGACGTAATAGCCGCTCGGAAATTT
>CAIXNB010000104.1 GCA_903920695.1 uncultured beta proteobacterium | reverse complement strand
CATTGCGCTGACCGACGGTACGGGCGGCATCGTTCTTGAAAAGACGACGGCAGCGGGCACGCTGAATGTGACGAGCACGGGTGGTGCGATCACTGAGACCAGCGCGGCCACGGTAACGGTAAATGGTGCAACGACGCTGGATGCAGGCACGGCCGACGTCACGCTGGCTAATGCAGGTAATGACTTCAAGGGAGTAGTGACTCTAACCGGCGGTGCGCTAGACATCCGAGATGCCAACGATTTGACAATTGCTATTCTGACCCAAAAGGCAACTAACAGTTCGGTACGTCTTGAGGCTGGAAAGACGCTGACTTTGTCGACCGGCGCTATTGACACCGGTTCAGCGTCGTTGATCCTGATTTCCAAGAATGGACCATTGACGCTGCCAGGCGATCTGTCGGGATCCAAGATCACACTGGAAGGATCGGCAGATGTGACAGTGAATGCCAATGTGACAGATGCCGGTGATCTATCCATCAAGTCCACCGGTGGAAAATTGACGCTTTCAGGCAACCTTACCGGGACAGGCAAAATCAGCCTTGAAGGTGTGTTAGGTGTGAAGTTGGGCGGCAATGTGACAGATCTCGGTAATCTAACCATCACGGCCACCGATCACGACATCGAACAGACAGCAGGCGCGATCACGGTGACAGGGACGACGACTGTGAACGCGGGCACCGGCACGGTCAAGCTTGATCAGCCGAACAACGACTTCGGTTTTGTCCAGCCGTCCGCGAGTTCTCTTGTGAAAGCCAACGCCACCACTGCTCCAAGCTCATACAACGTCACCGTGACAAGTCCCGATGTAACTATCAGTGATAAGAATTTCCTGTCGCTTGATTTGACGCGTACCAGCGATCAGAAGGTTGTGGTGGCGGCAACAGACCTTGTACTAAATACCAAGGCCAAGGACCTTGAAGTCAATTTCGCGGCTGTTACAAACTCTGCCGCGATCTATTTCGAGTCGGCCACATCGCTCAATCTGTTGTTCAATACGAATCAGGTCTACAACGGGAAGGAACTTTGGTTTTACTACACGCCTGGTTTGCTTGAATCCATGAATGTCAAGGTGAATAGTGTCTTGTCGACCAGGGGATTCCCATTTAGTAGCAACACGACCATGGTCTATGAACCGAGTCTCTCTGTGATAGCTCCGAGTTTGTATTTTCCCGGTAGCACGGCTAATTTGTGCGATGCCAGTGGGCAATGTGTTCCCGTCAATGAAGCGGAGCGAGTTACGCCAGCGCTCACCAGTGTTGTCGTTAGTGCAGAGCGTGAAGCGCAGGGCCAGGCGGCCGGCATTGGTCAGATCGCAAAACGCTTGAAGGGTAATTCGATTGAGCTGGCTGATCTGGTCGCCCCGATCGAATACAAGGAACAGTCCGTAAGACGGACGCCATGCGTGACTGAGCAGGAAGCGGGCGCAGCGACCGCATCCCCGGAGAGTTGCAAGTAGTCAGGGGTGTCTGTTGTAGATGCCCTCGCCTAAAGGCGGGTGCATATCCGGCCACTGACTGGGGTGGAGTGAGGTTCTGGTTTGTATGTTCGCCCAGCCCCGCCGGTGCTGGGTGTGCACGGGTTTTTGGGTCCAGGCGTGGGTGCGTTATTTTGTGGCGCCGACAGCGCCGTTTACATGGGAGCCCGATGAAGTGGAGGTGCTGGCGCCTGGAGGCGCCCGGAACCTGGCGCATCGTCTTTGACAAGGGCGAGTCCGTTTGCGCGTCAGATTGTCGCTAGCGCCCTATGCACGGTGCTGCACTGGCGGGGCCAGGTTCAGTAAGAAACCCAGATATAGCCGAATACGGTGTTGTTGTCCTTGGCACTGAGACCATAGGCGTCGTAATTGTTGTCAATGCCGTTGAACTTGTTGTAGGCGGTGTACTGCGCGCCGAGACGAATGTTTTGAGCTGGCGTCCAGAACAGTTCATAGGTGGCGCCACGCGTACCCAGATTGTTCGTGAGATTGCCGCCGACCCGGGCCGAGGTGATCTGCTGAAAGTTGCCGTAGCCAGCGCCAGGGTTTGCCGTATTGCTGCTGGCATTGCGGTTGAAGAAGGCGACACTGCCACCGTACTTGCCTTGGTAGACATAGGTGAAGCGCTCGCGCCAGATGTTGCTGACGTCGGCCGCGTTAACCAGTGTGGCAACGGTTGTTCCGTCAGCCAGGGCGTAAGCAGGTGCGGTCCCGCTCAGCGTGTTGACTGCGTAATTCTGCGATTGGCGTAGATAGCTGACTTGCGCAGTGATCGAGTGGGTGTCCAGTAGATATTGGGATTGCGCGTCGAGCCCGATATTTTTGAGCAGTCCGAGGTTGTTGGCGTCGGCTGTTTCAGCCCCCATGTCGTAGACACGCGCCACGAGGCCGGTGGTGCCGATCATGAGCTTGTGCGGACCCCATTCCCGCGTCAAGGCGAGCCGCCAGTATGGATTATTGATGCTGTCGAGTTTGGGGCCCTCGGCATCAAAGTGGCCCGAGTTGAAGGACGAGAACGCCCGGTTTGCCGTTTGATACAAGCCCAATTCTGCGTAGAGTGTTTTGTTCCAATAGCTGTAGCGGGTGATGCCGGCAGGCGAGTTAGCACGACCCTCCAAGACCGCTTTGGTATCTGCAAACTGTTCGACGGTGTTGCAAGCGGTGCAGCTTGCGTCCGGCGGATTGTCATAAACCGTCAGAGCGCGCACATCCAGCGCAGCGAGACTCGAAGCCGCTGCAATCAGTCCCAGCGTCAAGCCTGCGACTTGGGGACGCATCGATTGAATTTGCTTGGTAATGAATGACATGACGAGGCTCCTTTCCGAACACTGGGTTGCACACGATGTGCTCCCATGGATCCATTCTGGTCAACGGGCATTAAGCTCGGCTTAAACCTAGATTCGGCGGTTGGACGCGCCCGAGTGGGCCGCTGGTGGCGTGGCTGGGTAGGCGCGCCGACGACGCAGGCTACTGCCAGCAAGGAGAAGCTAGCTTAAATTGCTCTACGGCAGAACAGGAACCTTTCTTGATCAATTTTGCAAGCAGCTCGGTTTTGGTAGGTGATGCACGCAATGAGAGGAGATGGCATCCGTGGCAGCCATTGGTGGTCGGCGACTACAACGGGTTTCAACTATCGAATACTCATGCCCGACACATGGCGTTTGGCGCCGCCTTCGCCCAAAATGATTAACGCGGTAGCCGCGCAGGGTCCTTGCGACCCATGTCGCTGGTGCACAGGCAAGGCTTCGATCTGATCAGCTACCTGGGGTGGGTACGGCGCCGAGCTTTTTGATGCGGCCCGAACCGGCCACGGTTTGCGTGACGCTGGCGTCACCGTAATACGCCACATTGCCCGATCCGGAGATCTTGATGGCGAGGGTCTGGCTGGCCCAGACTTTGGCGTCGCCGGAACCCGCGATTCTGAGTTCGACGTTCTTGGCGGCGAGCGTGTCAATATTGAGGTCGCCGGAGCCGGCGATGCTCGATTGCACGGAGTCGGCCTTGCCTGCAGCAATGAAGTCACCGCTGCCCGCGATGGATACGGTCAAGGTGTCTGCGTTCAATGCGTTGATGCGGATGTCGCCGGAGCCCGAAATCAGCGCCTGCAATTTGGGTGACTGAAGTCTTTCAGCCATCAGCTTGCCGGAGCCGGAAACCGAGAGTTGTTCCACCGTGCGCGCGTGTACCGTGATTCGCAGAGAACTGGGGCGCAGGGTTTTGTGGCGCTGCGTTGAACGGATCATCAACTGGTCGCCTTCAATCATGGTTTCGACGAGGGGTGCCAGGTTGTCATCGGTCTCGATCACGACGCTCTCGCTATCGCCCTGGATGATTTCGACCTGGCCCGGCAAGTCCAGCCTCACGCCTTTGAAGCCAGTCACTGAGCGTTGTACCTTGCTGATCCGGCCCGAGCCGCTGACCCAGTTACCGAAGCTCCAGTCCCACGCCATGGCTGGCGCGCTCAGCAACACCAGGGTGCCGGCCATGACCAGCGACAGAGCGGCCTTTGGATTGCGCCACATCACAGAGCAAGCCGCCCGGCGGCGCTGGCGGCTTTGGCCAACTGGCTGGTGCCGCTGGCGTTGACCGCATCGGTCGAATGCGCGAGCTGGTCGAAACCGAGCAGCATGGAGCCGTTGATGGCAAGGGTGACGACGCAGGCAATGGCGAGCTTGCTGATGCTCAGGCGATGCGATTTGGCGTATGACATAAGGTTCTCCGGTTTGCGAGCCAGCTTTGGGCCCGATGGATGCACTGTAGGATGGCCGCTGCGCTAGCACCAGGCCTTTGCGACAAACTGCAGAACGGTGCGAAAGTCCGTCGATTGCCGGGAATGGTCGGCGTTTCCGGCACTATGCCTCCTTCGGGTGATAGCCTCGTCGTTTTTTGATGCGTAGTCTTGCGCGAACTCACATGAAGTTCCTTGCACTGGTTCTGCTCTTGCTTGTTCTTGGCGCCTGCGGCGGTGGCGGCGGCAGTCCGGGCGCTGGCACAGGATCGAGTGCCGTCAATGACTTGGCGGCGACCCCCGGCACATTTGCCTCGGGCGCGTCAAGCAGCTTGTGCGGCGATGCGCTTGGCCCCAACCTGATTGAAGGGACGGTCAGCAAGGTCCATGGCGGCGACATCATCACCGTCAACGGCTCGAGCATCCGGCTCGACAGCATCGACGCGCCGGAACTGGCGCAGACCTATGGTGCACAGGCGCAGGCAAGCCTTATCCAGGCTGGTCATGGCGCAGCCGGTCAAAGTGGCGTATACCAAGTTGAATCAGCCCCGCAGCCGACTCAATGCGGTGACCAGTTCATTGCTCTGTGCATGCAAGGCTGCCAGCCCGGCAGCGGCTTCGCTATGACGCTCGGCCGCAATCCAGGCAATGAGTTGCTGCGCCTGGGTGTACACGCTGCCGTGCTTCGCCAGTACCACTTTAAAAGCGCGATGCTTGCGGTACCTGGTGCTTGCTTCGCCACTGATCCATTGGCCCAATTCGCAGAGGGCCGGGTCCATCCGCGGCAGGGAATCGCTGTTTCCCAATACGCAGTTTTCCACGTCGCGCACCCAGTGGCGGTGGCTGATTTCAGCATGCACCAGTTCGCGACTGCTCTCGGGATGCGAATGTTCATTCCAGATCGACCAGGATGGATCGGGACGCCAGTTTCGTATCCAGTCTGGCACGGCGTGCGCCGGCATGGCACGGGCAATTCCATAGCCCTGGCCAAGTTCACAACCCATGGCCAGCAGCAGTTCCCCATGCGGATTCGATTCCACCCCTTCCGCCAGCACGTGACGCCCAAACGCCCTGGCCAAACCAATTACTGCTTCCACAATCACAAAATCATCAGAATCCCTGGTCATGCCGATGACAAAGCTCTGGTCGATCTTCATGAGATCGGTTGGTAATTTCTTGAGGTAGGTGAGCGAGGAGTACCCGGTGCCAAAGTCATCCAGCGAGAACCCCACTCCCAATTCACAGCAGGCGTGCATGACGGCGGTGACCTTCTCAATATCTTCAAGGGAACTGGTCTCGAGCACCTCCAGATCCAGCTGGCCCGGCTGTACCTGTGGATGTTCTGCCAGCGTCTGCACCAGTTTGCTGACAAACGATGGGTGCTGAAGATGAATCGCGTCGATGTTGACGCTGATGGACATTTTCATGCCGATGGCGTTCCAGTCCGCTATCTGTCGGACTGCCGTACGGATGACCCAGTCGCCCAGTATGACACTCAGCGGGTGCCCTTTGATGACGGGCAGGAATTGCCCGGGCAGAATCAGGTCATCGCGCGGGTGGTGCCAGCGGATCAGTGCTTCCATGCCCACCACCGTACCGGTCTTCATATTGACCTTGGGTTGGTAGTACAGGACAAGTTCGTCGTTGTCCATCGCGCGGCTGATTGCATCCACCGATTCGCGGCGGGCATCGACTTCCGCGTGGTCCCGCACATCGAAGTAGTGGTACCGGTTCTTACCGGCTTGCTTTGCCTGGTACATCGCATGGTCCGCGTGGCGCAGCAGGTTGTCAAAATCCGTGGCATCCTGTGGAAACAGTGTCACGCCGATGCTGGCCGATACGCGCAGGACAAAGCCGCTGGTCTCGACCGGCTCGGCCACTGCGTGCAGCAAACGGTCCAGAACTCTTTCGCAATCTTTGGGGCGGGTCAAGCCGTTGAGAATGGCTACAAATTCATCGCCGCCAATGCGCGAAAGTGTATCGTCATCGCGTAGCGCAGCTTTCATTCGTTGCGACAGGGCGATGAGAAGTTCGTCGCCAACGTTGTGTCCATACTGGTCGTTGACTTGTTTGAAGCCGTCGAGGTCAATGAATACGACTGCCAGCTGCTTACGCTGGCGCCGGCAATGTGCCATTTCCTGCTGCAGACGGTCCGCCAGCAGCGCGCGGTTGGGTAAGCCCGTCAGTACGTCATAGCGGGCGATTCTCTCAAGCTTGTGTTCATGCTCCTTTTGCATGCTGATATCGGTGAATAGCGCGACGTAATTGAGGACCTGTTTATCCGCGTTGCTGACCGCACTGATGCTCAGCATTTCGGGGTACACCATGCCGTCTTTGCGGCGGTTCCAGACCTCGCCTTCCCAATGACCCAGAGTGCCCAATGAATGCCACATCTGCGCGTAATAGTCGCGTGTATGGCGACCGGACTGAAGCATCTTCGGATTGTGGCCAATGACCTGGTCGCGGCTATAACCCGTGATGCGGACGAAGGCATCATTGACGTCGATGATGTTGCAGTTCTGGTCGGCGATCAGGATGCCTTCGCGTGCGTAGGTAAAAACGCTGGCGGCAAGGTGTGTCTTTGCTTCGGCCTGCTTGCGCTGAGTAATATCCTGTGCGATGGCAAGGTAACCGGTAGTCTCGCCGTCCTTGGCGCGCACAGCGCTGACCATCAAGGTGACATTGACATGTCCGCCGTCTTTTCTTGCATAGGTCCATTCACGCTGTTGCTGGATGTCAACGTCTGCCTTCTCGGTCAACACCTTGAACCCGCAAACCGCGTGGCCCAACTCTGCGCTCAATTCCAGGGCTGCTTGATTGATCTCGCCGGCCAGATGCAGGGCGCTCATCGGCATTTTGCCGACTACTTCAGCAGCCGAGTAGCCCAGCATGCGCTCAGCGCCCCGATTGAAGAGCTGGATCAGTCCGTGCCGGTCGGTGGAAATGATGGAGACCTCGGATGCAGCCGAGAGAAGATTGCGGTACTCGCGATTGGCAGTGACGGCAGCCTCGGTTGCCTGCGCGAAGGCGCTGACGTCGACGCGAAAGCCGACGGTATAGCCATCCGTGGTGCGCCGTTCCAGCACGCGCAGTACTTGTCCGCTGCTGATCTTGTGTGTCAACGTAACGTTGCCAGTCCGGTGCGCAGCCAGCCTTTCCGCCACCCAGGCTTCCATCCGACCGTCGGGCACTAGGTATTGACCCCGCTGGGCGCCCGCGCGCAGGAGCTGCTCGAAAGTGGCGCCCGGTGCAATAAGGTCGCCAGTGACGGCGTACATGGCCTTGTACTTTTCATTGCAAAAGACCAGCCGATCCTGCGGGTCGTACAGCACAAAGGCTTCGTCCAGGGCATCGATCGCAGTGCGCAGGATCCGTTCATTTTTTTCCAGGGCCACCTGTATCCGGTGCTCCACCGTGATGTCTGAAATGAAGCCATGCCACAGAATGCTGCCGTCTTTCTGCGCTTCCGGTCTGGCAATGCCCCTGCGCCAGCGGCTACCCTGCTTTGGCAGTACGACACGGAATTCGCAGGTCCAGGGTGTCAGAGACGCAGCGGATCGTTCAATCGACGTCCGGACCTGGTCCAGATCATCGGGGTGAATGACGGAAAAAACGGCGGCCGCGTCGTGCGCGACCTGCTCCGCTGTCACCCCGTAGATGTCAGAGATGCCCGGGCTGGCAAACGGGAAGCAAGCGCGGCCGTCCGCAAACTGTTGATATTGGTAGATCAGTCCGGGAACCTGGGCCGTCAGGGTGGTCAGGAGTTTGTGCGCCGCATCGGCCTGCTGCTGTGCCTGCAGGCGGGCTGAAATGTCGTGGATGATGGCGTAAAGGAGTGTGCGTCCATCAATCTCGATCGGACCGGAATGCACCTCCACTGGCACCGTCGTGCCGTCGGCCAGGCGATGCGTCAGAAAGAGGTGTTCGCGCTGCTCTGCCGCGGCCCGCTTGACTTCCTCGCGGATTTCTTCCGCCGTCAGATGGTTGATGGCCGCGACCGGCATATCGCGCAGGGCCAGCTCATCGTAACCAAAAAAATGCTGTGCCGCCTGGTTGCTGCGAACAATCGTATCCGTGTCGGGATCAATCAGCAGCGTGGGCACTTTGGAGCCATCGAACAGGGCGCGGTAACGTTCTTCGCTGCGCGTCATCTCCTCGTGTTTGATGGCCAACTGGTGCTCGAAGGTTCGATCAACCAGCACCATCAAGCGTTCGTCGTCGACCGGGGCGCCTGGATTGAGCGCAATGATGTGGGCATCGACCTCGTTCTTGTCGCTGGCGTCGTTGGCGATCAACTGGCATTTTGAAGCCCGCGCCAGATCGCTTCTTGTGCTCAGTGCCGAGTGCAATGCGGGGCGGCTGTCCATCCGGAAGAGCTGGTAGACCGAACGGCGTTGCAGCGACGCAGACTGGCGCAGTGCGAAGCGCTTGCGGGCCACCGCATTGGCTTCGACGATGAATCCCTGCTTGTCGATGATCATGCCTTCGAGCGGCAGATTCTCAAACAACCGCCGGTACTTCTTCATCGCCACTTCGGTCTGCAATTGGGCGGCTCGCAGGTCCTGGTTCTGGATTTCCAGCTCCGTCTGGTACACGCGCAACTCTTCCAGCAGACGCATCGCATCGGCCATTTCCGTCGGGGCATGCTCCGCGTTGTCCTTGCGCGGCATGCTCTGCATTGCGGCCTGCGCGCGGATGCGAAGCAGTTCGATATCCCGGTCCAACGCGCTCATTCGAGACTCCCCGAAAACCAGGACGTCACGTTGATGTGACTCACCACGGCGCCAAGGGTCGGCCCCTGGATTGGCGCCACGTTCATGACGAACCAGCGATGCTCCGTCGGGGAGTGGCACGGATACTGGATGGAGAACGACGGCAAAGTTCCCTCCAGCACACCGCGCAGTCCGCGCATGGCTGCGCTGGCCGTGTTGCTTTCTCCGGGGTAGTCCACCTCGCAGGCGCTCAGGTAGTTGCACCCAGGTCCGGACGTGTTGAGATCGGGGTCGCCGTTGGCCAGTGCAAAGCGCTTCCAGGCGGCGTTGACCATGCGGATGGTTCCATCGGGCTCCAGCACGGCAACATGTTCGGGCAGGGCGTCGAGTATGGTCTGCAGCCTTCTTGCGTCGTGGTACGCGGTGACGTCCACAAACGACATCACCGCGCCGCGCCCACTGGCGCTCGTGATTGCATAGGGCAGCATGCGCACAAACAGGATCCGGTCGCCTTCCTTGCTGGGAACTTCGCGCTCGATCATGCGCCCGGTTGCCAGCGTTAGCTCCAGGTCGTCCACCAGCGCGGGGTAGCGCAGGATGTGGGCGATCTCATCGAGCGGACGCCCCAGGTCGTGATTGCGCAACTTGAATACCGTCGCCGCATCAGGGCTGAAGCGGGTGATGTTCATCTCGCTATCGACGAACACGGTCGCGACACCAGTGGCCTTGCCCATGCTCTCCAGGTCGGCGTTGGTCTGGTTGAGCAGCAACATCTTTTCCTGGTATTCGGCGTTGACGGTATTCAACTCTTCGTTGACCGACTGCAATTCCTCGTTCGAGCTTTGAAGCTCTTCGTTGGACGCCATCAATTCTTCATTGGTCGCCTGCAATTCTTCGTTGGACGTTTCCAGTTCCTCAATCGTGGCCTGCAGGCTGTCACGGGTGGCTGACAGTTCGCGCTCCAGGCTGTCGATGCGCGTCATGGTCTCGGCCCCCACATCGACGGCCTTGCGCGCCTCCTGGACGCTGACCTGTTCCGCTTCAAAGCAGAGCATGACCAAGCGCTCAACGCCTTCGTTGCGCAGGCAATGGGCGGACACCCGTACCGAGCGCACATCGCCGTTGCGCAGCGTGATCTCAACCGGGTCGGACAGGAGGGAGGACTGATCCTTGATCGAGCGGTAAAGCAGGGCCGAGGCAATCGGCACTAGGGGGTCGAGCAGCAGACGGTTGACAATCAGGCTGGCCGAGCCTTCCTTGGCTTGAATGAAGGGGTTGACGTCACCGAACAGGTGCACCGCTTCGTGCGTTTCATTGAAGATGATGGACGGCGGCGCGTACTGTGTTAGCAGTGTGGCGATGCCGGTGTCGACCGGGTTCACGCTGGGGGAGTGGATCGGCAGTTTTCTGCGTTTTTCGGGTGCTGCGAGCACGGCGCTGCCCTTGCTGCGTGGTTCCAGCAAGGGCATGATGCGATCCGCCGTGCGGCGGAACAACTTGTGTTTGGCGCTGATGACCTGTAAGGCGTCGGTCATCATGGCGACCGATTCGCTGGACCCCAGAAACAGGGTGCCGCCACTGTTGAGTGCGTACAGCAAGGCGTGCAGTACGCGCTCCTGTGCCACGGGCTTGAAATAGATCAGTGTGTTGCGGCATACGACCAGGTCCATCTTGGTGAACGGTGGATCGGACAACAGGTTCTGCCGGGCAAAGACGATGCACTGGCGCAACTCGTTCTTGATGAGGTAAGGTCCGCCCTTGTTGATGAAGAAGCGATCTAGACGCTCCGGCGAAATTTCGGCGGCGATGGTCTCGCGGTAATTTCCGACGCCGGCTTTTTCAATAGCGTGGTGATCGACGTCGGTGGCGAAAATTTTCAGCGTGGGCCAGCGTTTCTGTCGCTCAAAGGCTTCTAGGAACAACATGGCGATGGAATAGGCCTCTTCGCCTGTGGCGACGCCCGCGATCCAGACCCGGATCGTGTCACCGTTGGCCGCCGCCTGCACCAGCGGGGCGATGACTTTTTCCGCCAGCAGATCGAAGGCCTCCGGGTCACGAAAGAAGCTGGTGACGGATATCAGCATCTCCTTGCGCAGGGTCAGCATCTCCTCGCGATCGCTCTCCAGCAGGTCCAGGTACTGGTGCAGTTCCGGCGTGTGACGCGCCTGCATGCGCCGCTCCAGGCGCCGCATGATGGTGGCCGGTTTGTAGTCCGAGAAGTCGATCCCGCCGAGTTGGTAGAGCAGTTGCAGGATCTCGGCAAAAACGTCATCGTTGGTCAGCGCGGAGTGCGGCGTGACCGGCAGGGCCGGTCCCTGGTCGTCGTAGGGCTCGTTGCGGAGATGGGCGACCAGGCGCAGCGGCAGTTCGTCAGCCGGCAGGATGGCGTTGATGACGCCGGTGGCGATGGCGCTGCGCGGCATGCCGTCAAACTTGGATGATTCAGGTTCCTGTGCCATCAAGAAGCCGCCAGCCGTGCTGATGGCCATGGCGCCCCGGGTTCCGTCTGAACCCGTGCCCGAGAGAATGATGCCAACCGCCTTTTCCCCGTAAATCGCAGCCAGTGACGAAAAGAAGATATCAATCGGCAGTGTCAGGCCCTGCGTTCTTTTGGGTTTCAGGTGCAGCCGCCCGGGCGACACGTGCATGATGGAGCCGGGGGGAATGAGGTGGAGCCGATTGGCCTGCAGGGCCATGTCTTCCTCGACCATGATGACCGGCATCTGCGTGTGGCGCGACAGCAGTGTGTTCATCATGCTCTTGTGATCTGGCGAGAGGTGTTGCACCACCACAAACGCCGCGCCGGTGTCGACCGGGCAGGTTGCGAAGAACCGCTCCAGCGCGTCCAGTCCACCCGCCGATGCGCCTATGCAAACAACGTGGTGTTCAAATGCGGTCGCATCGAGATCGGGAACCGGGCCCGGCAAGTCAGAAGATGGGATGTCAATCATTGTTTCTGGCCTTTGCATGTCCGATTTTCCCATCACGCGCCCGATCTCGTCAGGCAAGCAGGCGAACCCTGCATCACCGGGCGCGGGCAGCTGAAGGTCGTCGTTTTTGAATTTCACTTGGAAAGTAGTGTAAATCTTGCACTCCCTCTGGAGGCTTTCTGTAATACCATCATATGGGATTCGATATTTGTCAATTGGGAGAACAAGGGGTACCAACCCCCTTGTTTCGGTGACGCGCAGCAAGCGTGTTGGTGTTTCATCACAGGCATCTGATCCATCGCGTCAGGCCTTGTTGACGAGTCGCGCCGCATTCAGAACGGACTGCGGTCCTTGTCCAGCCCCAGACGCAGCAGCTTCATGCGCAGGCCGACACGGGTTAGCCCCAACTCATCGGCGACATGGGTTTTGTTGCCTTTGTGGCGCAGCATGGCCTCATGAATCAGTTGCGCTTCGACGCGTTCGAGCTGATGGCGTAGCAGGCCCGACTCCGCATCGTCCATACCAGGGGCCGGGCCGGCCGCCGTAGCCGGATGGCGTAACCGCGTTGACAGCAGGTCAGCGCCAAGCAGCGGGCTGTCCCCGAGCGCCAGTGCGCGGCGCACCTCGTTTTGCAGTTCGCGCACATTGCCGGGCCAGCTGTGCTTGACCAGATGGTTCATGGCCTCATGCGACATCTGCCGCCCCGGCAGCGCTGATTGTTTGAGCATTTCGGACACGATCGGGGCAATGTCCTGCGGCCGCTCGCGCAGCGCCGGCAAATTGAGCGTGATGCCGGCGACGCGGTAGAACAGGTCTTCGCGAAAGCGCCCGCTCGTGACATCGGCTTCCAGATTGCGGTTCGTGGCAGCGATGACGCGCACGTTGACCGCGACCGGACGCGGACTGCCGACCGGTCGCACCTCGCCTTCCTGCAGTGCGCGCAGCAGCTTGACCTGGAACGCCGGCGAGGTCTCGCCGATCTCGTCGAGGAATAGCGTGCCGCCGTCGGCCTGCTGAAACAGACCGGTGCGTGATTCGGTCGCGCCGGTGAAGGCGCCGCGCTTGTGGCCGAACAGTTCGCTCTCAAGCAGGTTGTCGGGCACGGCGCCGCAGTTCTCCACGACGAAAGCCTGTTCAGCGCGGGGGCTGGCGTAATGGATGGCGCGGGCCAGCAGTTCCTTGCCGGTGCCTGACTCGCCCGTGATCAGCACTGACAGGTCGTGTCCGGCAATCTTTTCGGCCAGCGCGCATACCGCGTTCAGGGGGCTGTCGGCGGCGCGCGTCAGGCGGTCAAAGCCGGCCTGGCTCTTGGCTTTTTGCCGCAGCTTGGTCACGCGCAGCGCCAGTGTTTCGGGGCTGGCGCGCAGCTCCAGCGTCAGACGTTGGTTTTCCTGCTGTAACCGCCAGAGTTCGGCTGCGTTCTGCAGGGCCAGCAGCAACTGCTCCGGATGCCAGGGTTTGAGCAGGTATTGCCAGATGCCGGCCTGGTTGACGCCAGCGATGATGTCCTCGGCTTCCGTATGGCCTGACAGCATCAGGCGCACGGTGTTGGGCCAGCGGTTGCGCACATTGCGCAGGAAGTCAACGCCGGAGGTGCCCGGCATGCGCTGATCTGACAAGATGATTTGCACGTCTTCGGCCTCCATCACGGCCAGGCCGTCTTCGGCCGAGGCAGCGGTGAAGACAGTGAAGTGATCCTCGAGCGTGCGGCGCAGTGTTTCCAGCGCGCGCCGTTCGTCATCAACCACCAGCAGCGACAGGGGCGTCCGGTTTGGCACGGCTTGGTCTTTAGTTGGCGTGCTGCTGACGGGGTTCTACCTGATCGCCAAAACAGATGCCCAAATCGCGCCCGGTTTGCAGCGTGTCGCAGTTGAGCGGAACGCCTTTCATGCGACCGGCCACTTCTTCCAGGGCGACATAGTTCACATCGGGAAAGCCCAGCGCCACCATGATGCCGGACTGTCCTTCATCGAGCGCACGCACCGCTGCGGCGCCAAAACGCAGGGCGGTGAGGCGGTCGAACGCGGTTGGACTGCCGCCACGCAGCAGGTGACCCAGGACCACGACGCGGGCATCCTTGCCGGTGCGCTCTTGTAGCGACTGGGCGACGCGCTCACCAATTCCGCCGAGCCGCTCGGCATGGCCAATTTCGGCCGGGGCCAGCACCTCGCGCGTTCCATGGCCTGCGCGGGCGCCCTCAGCCACCATCACGATCGAGTAAAGGTGTCCGCTGGCATCGCGCGCGCGGATGGCGTCGGCCACCTGGTCGATGTCAAAGTCGATTTCCGGAATCAGGATGGCATGAACATGGCCAGCGATGCCAGCGTGCAGGGCGATCCAACCCGCGTAGCGCCCCATCACTTCGACCACCATCACGCGTTGGTGACTCTCGGCCGTGCTGTGCAAGCGGTCCACGCATTCGGTGGCGAAGGCCACGGCGGTGTCAAAGCCGAAGGTTGTGAAGGTCTTGTCCAGGTCGTTGTCGATGGTTTTGGGTACGCCCACCACGCGCAGCCCTTTCAGGTGCAAGGCGTGGGCGATGGTCAGGGAGCCGTCGCCGCCGATTGAGACCAGCGCGTCGATTTCATGGGTTGCAAAAAAGGTCAGGATGTCATCGGATCGGTCAAGCTCACGCATGCTGCCGTCGGGCATGCGGACCGGAAAATGCAGCGGGTTGCCCTTGTTGGTGGTACCGAGAATGGTTCCACCGAGGTGGCCGATGGCGCGCACCCGGTCGTGCGTCAGGCGTGTGACGCCACCTTCTGCGTAGCGCTCCGGAAACAGGATGCCGTTGAAGCCGTCGCGGATACCGTAGGTTTCCCAGCCACGATTGGCGGCCGCAATGACCACCGATTGGATGACAGCGTTGAGCCCTGGGGCATCACCGCCGCCGGTACAGACGGCGATGCGGCGAATAGCATTCGACATGAAAACTCCTGTAAGCGAAATCAAAACTCAAGGATAAGCCCGAATCAAGGGGTGATCAGGCGTTGGACGCTGATTTTTCTCAAGTGTCCGCCTTCCAGTTCAAATTCCGGTGCCGCGCCAGATGGCGCGGCGTCCACGAAGCCGGCGACTTGCGCACGAAATGGTGACGTGCCACGTGGTAGCTTGGATCGAAGCCGTAGAAGTTGCGCTGCATCTGGGCCAGTTCTTCCTCACGGTAGGCGATCAGTGGCTTGACGGCTTCGTCGTGCGCGCGCCGCTCACGCTTGGCGGCCAGTTGCAGCGCCAGGTCGGGCGCACCGGCGAGCTGGGCGGCGCGTTGCGCCACTTCAGTCTGAAACGTTGGCACGTCGCCGCCCAGGCAGGCGTCTGTCAGGCCGATGGCCAATGCGCGCGCGGCCGTCAGCGGCTCGCGCTTGCGCATGATGGCGTGCGCAGCGTCCAGGCCGACGCGGCGTGGCAGCAGGTAGGTCCAGTACTCGGAGCCATACAGATTGCCCATGTTCTTGTAATGCGGATTGAGCAGCACCGCTTCGCGCGCCCAGACCGGGTCGCAGGCACGCGCCAGAAAGCAGCCACCGGCGCCGCTGTTGCCAGCCAGCGCCGCCACCGTGATCTGCTGTTCGGTGGTAATCAGTTCGAGCGCGAGATCATCCATGGCGTTGATGTTGCGCCAGGATTCGTCAGCGGCTGATCCCTGGCTCAGACTGGCGGCTTCGATGACATTGAGGTGAATGCCGTTGGACCAGAAATCAGCGCCGCCGAGCAGCAGCAAGACCGTCGTGGGGCGCTGCTTGGCCCAGACCAGCGCGGCGCGCAGGCGCTCGCATTGAAGCGTCGACATGGCGCCGTTGTAGAACTCAAAGTGCAGCGAGCCGACGGCGCCATCCTCCTCGTAGGCGATGTCCTGCCAGCTTGGTGTCTTGACACACCAGTAGCTCGCTAGCGGCACTTCTGCGATGGCCAGTGCTTCGGCTTCGAAAGTCAGCGTGGCCGGCAGTTTGATGCTGCCCTGGCGTTTGACATGGCCGATCCAGACCGCGCCGTCAGCCGTGGCGCGCAGCAGCGCCGTCTCGCGCCGCGCAATGAGTTCGCCTGGCGCGCCGCGCAGCGCCGCTTCGGGCCAGGCGTCGAACAGATGGCAGGGCTGGCCAAACAGATGGTCGGCAACACCCGGGAAACCATCGGCCGCACGGATCTTGCGCAGAACGGTGGCGCTGTCATCTTGCTGCCAGTTGATGCCGCGCTCGGCCTGCTGCAGCAGGGGACGTTGCTGGCCACGCGGCGCCAGGCTGGCCTGTGTCGGTGGCACGAAGTTGCCGGACTCGAAGCGCTGCACGGCCAGCAACACCGCCTGTGTTGCAGCCTGCGTCACCTCATTGCGGTAGAGGCTGGATTTTTTCGCTTCGCGCATCGTGAAAGTGACGCTGGCCCAGACCGGCCCGGCGTCCATCTCGGCCTGCGCCTGCAGCACCGTGACACCCCACTCGGATTCCTGGTTTGCAATCGCCCAGTCCAGCGCCGAGGGTCCCCGGTCGCCCACAATGCCGGGATGCACGATCAGGCAGACCTGGCGCGACCAGACCGACTCGGGTATGGCGCGGCGCAGGTAGGGCGCCACGATCAGCGCCGGTTGATATAGCGCGACCGCTTCCTCGGTCACGCTGTCAGCGATGTCGAACTCGACTGAAGTCTCGTGCCCGCGTTCGTTTAGCTCCGCTGCCAGGCGCTGCGTCAGGCTGTTGAAGGCATGGGTGAGCAGCAGGATGCGCATCGCTGGTTTCAGCAGATGCGCGGCAGTTGGTCGCTCGCCAGCCAGTCGACAATGCGCCTGCCGCCGAAGGCGGTCGCGAGTTGCACGAAGTGATGGGCATCGGCGATCACCTCGCCGATGAAGGCGGACTCAACGCCGAGCGGATGGTCGCGCATGACGGCGAGCAGGCGTTGCGCATCGGCTGCCGCGCAAATGGCGATCAGCTTGCCTTCATTGGCGATGTTGAGCGGGTCGAGTCCGAGCAGTTCGCAGGCCGCGGCCACGACCGGTTTTACCGGAATCGCCTTCTCCTGTAGCATCATGCCGACACCCGATTGACCGGCGATCTCGTTGAGCGTGGCGGCGAGTCCGCCGCGCGTCGGGTCGCGCAGGCAGCGGATGTCGGCGCCGGTAGCGAGCATCGCGGCAATCAGACCATTGAGCGCAGCGGTGTCGGAAACGATGGGCGCATCGAACGACAGGTTCTCGCGCTGGCTCATGATGGCCACACCGTGGTCACCGCTCGAGCCCGAGACCAGCACCACATCGCCAGGCCGGGCGCGGCTACCGCCCAATTCGAGACCGTCGGGCAGTACGCCGACCGCGGTCGTCGTGATGAAGACGCCATCACCCTTGCCGCGCTCGACCACCTTGGTGTCGCCCGTCACCACCGGCACACCAGCCGCGCGCGCTGCCTGCGCCATCGACTCGACGATGCGCGCCAGATCGCTCAGCGCAAAGCCTTCTTCCAGAATGAATCCTGCTGCCAGGTACAGCGGTGTCGCGCCCATCACCGCCACATCGTTGACCGTGCCGTGCACCGACAGGCAGCCGATGTCGCCACCGGGAAAAAACAAAGGCGAGACCACGTGGCTGTCGGTGGACATGACAATGCGCGCCGGTTTCCCGTTGTGCATCGGCGCTGGCAGCACGGCGCCGTCATTGCCCTGGCCCAGGTACTCGTTGCCCAGGTGCTTGGCGAACAACTCCGAGATCAGTTGCACCATGGCGCGGCCACCTGAGCCGTGCGTTAAATCAACACGACCGTGCTTGAGGTCCAGTGGGCGGACGTAGCCGCGTTTGACGTCAGCCATTTAGTTCATGTCCTTGTACCGTCCGTAGCTGTAATGCGCGGCGCAGGCGCCTTCGCTGCTGACCATGCAGGATCCGATTGGGTTCTCGGGCGTGCAGACGGTGCCGAAGATTTTGCAGTCCTGTGGCCGCTTGACGCCGCGCAAAATGGCGCCGCATTCGCAGGCCTTGTTGTCGGGTACCGAGGTATAGACCAGATCGAAGCGGCGCTCGGCATCAAAGGCGGCGTACTTCTCGCGGATTTGCAGCGCGGAATACGGAACGATGCCAAGACCGCGCCACTCGAATTCACGGCGCAGCTCAAAGACTTCGGCAACCCGGTCCTGCGCCTTGAGATTGCCTTCGCGGCTGACGGCGCGTGAAAACTCATTCTCCACTTCAGAGCGGCCATCGTTGACCTGGCGCACCAGCATCAGGATGGCCTGCATCACGTCGAGCGGCTCAAAGCCCGCGATCACCACCGGCTTGCGGTATTCCTCGGCAAAGAACTCGTAGGGCTGGCTGCCGATCACGGTAGAGACATGGGCCGGGCCAATGAAGCCGTCAATCGGCACCGTGCCCCATTGCCGTACTTCGGGTGATTCCAGAATTTGGCTGATCGCTGCCGGCGTCAGAACATGGCAGCACAGCACGCTGAAGTTGCTGAGGCTCTCCGATTGCGCCTGCTGGATTGCGAGTGCGGTGGGTGGTGTCGTGGTCTCAAAGCCGATGGCAAAGAAGACGACTTCGCGCTGCTGGTTGTCGCGTGCGATTTGCAGTGCGTCCAGTGTCGAATACACCATGCGGATGTCGCCACCGCGCGCTTTGGCTTTCATCAGCGACAGGCCGTCGGAGGCCGGCACGCGCAAGGTGTCACCGTAAGTGCAAAGAATGACGTCGCGGCTGAGGGCCAGATTGATCGCCAGGTCCACGCGCCCGATCGGCAGCACACAGACCGGGCACCCGGGGCCGTGCACCATGCGCACGTTTGGCGGCAGCAGGTCCGAGAGGCCGTAGCGCGAGATGGCGTGCGTGTGGCCGCCGCAGAATTCCATGAAGCTGTAGCGCCGCTGGGGTTCGACCGTGGCGGCAATATTGGCGGCGATGCTTTGCGCTAGCGCGCCATCGCGAAATTCATCGATGTATTTCACGCGGCCAGCCTGCTCTGGTCCAACTCGGAAAACAGCGCCAGTGTCTTTTTTGCTTCCTCCGGGTCGAGCTTGGACAGTGCGTAGCCGACATGCAGGATGACGTAGTCGCCGACCTGCACGCCGTCGAGCAGCGCCAGCGAGATTTGCTTTCGCACGCCACCCAGGTCGACCACGGCTGAATCGCCGGGACCGACCTCGACCACCTTGACCGGAAGTGCAAGACACATAGTTCAGCGATCCTTAGAGTTGATGGCGATCCAGGCCTGTCCGACGGCAATGCTGGCGTCACCCGGCGACAAGCGCCGGGGTGCCAGAATGGTCAAACCCTGTTCTTCCATATTCTGCCGCAGTCGCAACGATAACAGGGTGTTCAGAAAGCAGCCGCCGCCCCAGGCCATTGTTGTCAGGCCGGTGCGCTGAGCGGCCTGCAGAGCCCAGTTGGTCAGGGCATCAATTAGCGTGGCATGAAATTCGGCTGCCTGCTGGTTCACATCGGATGCGGCGTCGAGTGCGGCGAGCAGGGGCAAGAGATCGAGTTGTCCATCCGCGCCGATGCGCCAGCCATCCGCGCGTGCCGACGGCCAGCCGTAGCGCTCGATATGGCGCGTGGCGGCCTGTTCCAGAAAGATCGCGGCCTGCGCTTCGTACTGCATTTGATCGCACAGTCCGAGCAGGCCGGCGCCAGCGTCAAAGACGCGGCCCATGCTGCTTGAGCGCGGGCAGTTGAAATTCTTCGCCAGCATCTGGGCCACGATGCCGGCGCCCTCGTGCGTGAAACGGGCACCGATCTCTGCGTTGCGCCCGAGTTCATGCAGCACGGATGCCGCCATGCGCCAGGGCTCGCGCGCTGCCTTGTCGCCGCCTGGCAGCGCCAGTGGGCGCAGATGGCCGATGCGCTCGAACTGAGCGTCGTCAACACGCAAGAGTTCACCACCCCAGGCCGTGCCGTCCGACCCAAGACCAACACCGTCGAGCGCCAGGCCCAGCACCGGGCCGCTGTGGCCGTGCTCGGCACACAGGGCAGCGATATGGGCGTGGTGGTGCTGCACCGCCAGCGTCGGCAGACCGTGGCGCGCGGCAAAGGCCAGCGCGGCGCGTGTGCTGTGGTAATCGGGGTGCAGGTCGTGCGTGACGATCTCCGGTTTGACTTCGAGAAGGCTGAGCATGCGCTCCACGGTCTCATCCAGAAACTCGCAGGTCGCGGCGTTGTCGAGGTCGCCGATATGCGGCGAGGCAAACACCTGGTCGCCGCGCGTGACACAGACGGCGTTTTTCAGGTGTGCACCAAAGGCCAGAACCGATGGCCCGTCGTGCGGCAGGCGGATGGCGCTCGGCGTGTAGCCGCGGCTGCGCCGGATGAACTGCGCGCCGCTCCCCACCGGGCGCAGCACGCTGTCGTCACAGCGCGCAACGATGGTGCGGTCGTGGTCGAGGAAGGCGTCGGCGATGCCGGCCAGTCGGCTGCGCGCCTCGTCTGATTCGCGCACGATAGGCTCGCCGCCCGGGTTGGCGCTGGTCATCACCAGCAGCAGGTCCTGTGGCACGCTCAGCCAGTCGGTGCCAGCAGGTTGCCCCGTAGCTTCATGGAACAGCAGGAAGTGGATGGGCGTCGTTGGCAGCATGACGCCGAGTTCTGACAGGTCGGGCGCCACGCCGGCCAACAGCGCTGCACAACCGGGCATTGCGCGCAGCAGCACAACCGGGCGTTCGCGGCTCTCCAGCAACTCATGCGCGGAATCCGACACGTGAGCGTAGGGCGCGAGACTGGCGACGTTGGCGCTCATCACGGCAAACGGTTTTGCTTCGCGGTTCTTGCGTTCTCGCAGGCGCCGCACGGCGTCGGCATTGCGCGCGTCG
Source organism: uncultured beta proteobacterium (assembly GCA_903920695.1). Taxonomy (GTDB): domain Bacteria; phylum Pseudomonadota; class Gammaproteobacteria; order Burkholderiales; family Burkholderiaceae_C; genus Rhodoferax. The sequence goes on along the minus strand of CAIXNB010000104.1, from coordinate 14,684 downwards.
CAGGCCAGATGAAAGCCGCCCAGTCCTTTGATGGCGACGATGGCACCAGCACGCAGCAGTGCCAGTGTCTGTGTGATCGGGTCGCCGGCCAGCGCTTGACTGGTGGCATCGTGCAGCGTGAGCTGCGGGCCGCACTGCGGGCAGCACGTGGTCTCGGCATGAAAGCGTCGGTTGGCAGGTGCCGTGTACTCGCGCTCGCACGCCGAGCACAGTGGGAATGGCGCCAGGCTCGTCTGGAGCCGGTCGTAGGGCAGGGCGCGCGTGACCGTGTAGCGCGGCCCGCAGTGCGTGCAGGTGATGAAGCCGTGGCGCCAGCGCCGATTCGCCGGGTCGAACAACTCGGCCAGGCAGTCCGGGCACAGGCCGACGTCGGGGCCGATGGCGGCGTTGGTGCGGGATTGGCCCTGGACGCTGGCTTCTATGCTGAAGTTGCGCAAGGGCGTGGGCGTGGCGTCCTGCGCTTGCACTGCGTCAACCAGGGCCAATGCTGGCGCGTCGCTGTGCAGCCGCGCCATCAGCGCATCCAGCGCGGCGACTTTGCCCTGGGCCAGGATTTCGACGCCCTGTGCATCATTGCGCACCCATCCGCTCAAACCCAGTTCCTGCGCGAGACGCCAGACAAAGGGCCGAAAGCCCACGCCCTGGACGATGCCTGTTATCCGGATGCGGCGTGCGATGAAATTGGTTTTCGTCATTGCGGGCTCGACCCGCAATCCAGGTCGCGCGCAGCACTGGATCCCGGATCAAGTCCGGGATGACAAAATAATCGCTGCTTTCTCACGGGCGCTGCAACTGCGCTTCCAGCGCGGCGATTCTTTGCTTGAGTTGGTCCACGGTTTCCTGGCGCGCGCCGTGCGCTGCGGCCAGGCCCTCACGCAAGAAGGTGAGCCACTCGTCCATGCCGGCACCGCTGGTGGCCGAGACCTGGATCACGCGAATCTGCGGATTGACCTGGCGCGCGAAGGCGATGGCCCCCGCTACATCGAAGTTCAGATGCGGCAGCAGGTCGATCTTGTTGAGCAGCATCAGGCTGGCGGCGCGAAACATGTCCGGGTACTTGATCGGCTTGTCTTCGCCTTCAGTGACCGACAGGATCACGACCTTGTGCGCTTCGCCGAGATCAAAGGCAGCCGGGCAGACCAGGTTGCCGACATTTTCGATCATCAGCAGGGAATCGTCCTGCAGGCGCAGTTGTTGCATCGCATGGCCGACCATGTGGGCGTCCAGATGGCAGCCCTTGCCGGTGTTGATCTGGATCGCCTGGGCGCCCGTGGCGCGGATACGCTGCGCATCCTGGCTGGTCTGTTGGTCTCCCTCGATCACCGCCAGCGCTTGCGCACCTAGCATGGAGATGGTTTTGCACAGCAGCGTGGTCTTGCCGGAGCCGGGGCTGGAGACCAGGTTCAGCGCGAAGATACCGCGCTCGGCCAAGCTTTGCCGGTTCTCGTGGGCGTAGGCGTTGTTCTTGGCCAGGATTTCCTGCTCGATCTGCACCATGCGTTTGGCGCTGACGCCCGGTGCGTGTGAATGCTGTGCGGCCTCGTCATGCGGGTGTGCGTGGCTGTGCGCATGGCCGTGGTCGTGCCCATGCTCATGACTATGCGTGGTGCCGTCGGCATGCACATGATCGTGTGTATGTCCGTGCCCGTGGTCATGGTCATGGTGGGCCGCTTCGCCCTCGATTCTGACTTCGCCGGTACCGCAGCCGCAGGTTGTGCACATAACTGTTCCTATTCAAGTTGAGGACAGAGCTGGCTCGTTGCGCGTAGCTGCGGTCTGTCCCCAATGTTTCATGTTACTTCCAGTTCCTTCACTCGCATCTCGGTGCCGCCCGTCACCTGCAGCTGATGACCACCGCAATGCGGGCATTCGCCAAAGACCTCGCTCATCGGCACTGTCACGGCGCAGGCCATGCACCAGCCGGTGCCGGGCAGGGCGATGATTTCGAGGCGCGCACCTTGGGCAACGCTGTCGCGCGTCACAGCGTCGAAGCAGAACTTCATGGCTTCAACCTCGACACCCGAGAGCTGGCCGATTTCGAGCCAGACGGTGCTGACTTTGGAAAAATCCTGCTGCCGAGCCGACTCTTCGATCAGCTGCAGCACCCCTTCGGCAAGCGACATTTCATGCATGGGGCTCAGTCTAGCGCAGCGCAAAAAAGCGTCGGCGCGACAGATCCGGCTTATCGGCTGTCTGCGCTTGCTCGGGCTTGACCTGGGTCTGGGCCGGTGGCGCTGATACAAGGCCGATCAACGAAGCGCGCGCGGTCTGTGTCGCTTCTGTCTGGTTGCTGAACTTGTCCATCGGAGAAAACAGCGAGCAGCTCTGGTACTCGCCGAGTTCGGCTTCAAGGCCACCGAGGAAGGCGAAATCGCCAGCTGGGAAGCGGACGAAGCGGCGCTTGTTCTGGCCGACCGGGACCCAGTTCTCGCTGCTACCGGGTAGCAGCAGGATGCTCATGCACCAGGGCGCGATGACAATGCCCAGCCAGTGGCCCTGCCAGCGCTGGAAGTCAACCGCTTCGACCACAAGCGCCGGGTTCAGGATTGGCACGTCGGCCATCTGCTCGCGTGCTATGCGAAAGAAGGCCTGCTCGACGGCGTCGGACGGATTGTCGGTGTGGAACTTCATGCTAAGTCCTCGCCCCAGCTGCGCGCATCGGTGCCCTGTGCCATCAGTTCTTCCATCAGTGCCAGGGTTTCCTGCGCCTGCGCGGGATCAAGGCGCTCAAAGGCGAAGCCGCCGGCCTGGATCAGCAGGTAGTCGCCAACCGCCACGGTTTCGTCGCCGAGCAGCAGCAGACTGACCTGGCGGCGCTGGCCGAAGCATTCGGTGACGGCCACGCCGTCACCGACTTCGATCACAAGCGATGGCGCGGCCAGACACATTTCAAACGACCTTGGCCGTCAGCGCGTCGAGCTGGTAGCCGCGCGTGCGCAGTTCGGCCACCGCCATTTCGACCAGTGCCGGAACCTGTCCGGCAATGGTGGGCGTCATCTCCAGGCCCAGTTCGAGCGAGATCGGCTCGACGCCGAGCACGATGATTTCTTTCGGCATGGTGCCCAGCAGTTCCAGGCTGGCCAGCACGTCGGGCAGGGCGATCTGGTGCGGCGACAGCTTGCGACGGAAGAAGACCGGGATCTCGTCGCCGGCAATCTTCACCACGGTGCCGGGCGCGGCGCCGGTCTTGACGACGTCGATGACGATCAGGAAATCGAGGTTGGACAGGTCTTCGATCATCTCCATGCCCGAGGTGCCGCCGTCGATGACCAGCACGTTGTCGCTCACCTGGTAGCGCTGCTCCAGCAACTCGACCGCACGCACGCCCGCAGCCTCATCGCTCAGGATGGTGTTGCCGATTCCCAGAACAACTGCACGCATAAGGAAAAGCCTCGCAAATGAAAAGGGCCGGCCCATTGAGCCGACCCCTTGATGGTAAGGCTGTTTACACCGCCTTGATCGAAATGGCCGTGTCGCTGTCCTTGTCGGTCAGGTGGATGGCGCAAGCGATGCAAGGGTCGAAGGAGTGGATGGTGCGCAGCACTTCCAGCGGCTTCTCCGGGTCGGCAATCGGTGTACCCATGAGGGAGGCTTCGTAGGGCCCTGGCTCGTCTTTCTCGTTGCGCGGGCAAGCGTTCCAGGTGGAAGGCACGACGCACTGGTAGTTCTTGATCTTGCCGTTGTCGATGACGACCCAGTGCGACAGCACGCCGCGCGGCGCTTCGTGAAAGCCCACGCCCATGACCTCGTCCTTCGGGAACACGGGCTTGTTGAAGGTGGCCAGATCGCCTTTTCCCATGTTGGTGAGCAGGGCGGTCCACTGGTCGGCCAGCAGGTCGACGTTGACGCAGCAGGTGATGGCGCGTGCCGCATGGCGGCCGATGGTCGAGTGCATGGCGCCCAGGCCGATCTTGGTCTTGGCCAGCGCCGATACCGTTTCGAGGGCGGCTGTGGCGTAGGTCGTGGTGGCGGCATGCCCGGCGGCCAGACCGTTGAGGACACGCGCCAGCGGACCGACTTGCGCCGTCTTGCCGTAGAAGGTCGGCGACTTCATCCAGGAGTACTTGGCGTCGTCCTTGAAGTCGGTGTAGTTTGGTGTCGTCTCGCCCTGGTACGGGTGCAGGGCGCCAGCCTTTTCGTAGTTGTACCAGGAGTGCTTGACCGACTCTTCAACACCTTTTTGCCAGTATTGATCAGCGAAGGAACTGATCGGCTTGCGCGTGGCCAGATCGCCGCCTTCGATGAAGCCACCGGGGAAGGCGAACTGCGTGCCCTTGGTGTCCAGGGGAATGTCGGGCACCGACAGGTAGTTGGTGACGCCCTTGCCGATGGCGGTCCACTCCGGATAGAAGGCGCCGACGGCCGCCACGTCGATCAGGTAGACGTTCTTGACGAAGTCGGCGAGCTCGTCAATCCAGCCCTTGATCGCCATCAGTCGTTCTACCGTCAGCACGGCCTGCGAATCGGTGGCCAGTGGGTTGGCAACACCACCGACCGCGACGTTCTGGATATGTGGCGTCTTGGAGCCCAGAATCGAGACGATCTTGTTGGCCTTGCGTTGCACTTCGAGCGCTTGCAGATAGTGCGCCACTGCCAGCAGATTGACCTCCGGCGAGAGCTTCATCGCCGGATGGCCCCAATAGCCGTTGGTGAAGATGCCGAGCTGGCCGCCGTTGACGAAGGTCTTGAGCCGTTCGTGCACGCGGCGCATCTCGTGCTTGCTGTTGAGGTGCCAGGAGGACAGGCTCTCACCGAGGATCGAGGTCTTGTCCGGATCGGCTTTCAGCGCCGAGGTGACATCAACCCAGTCGAGCGCTGACAGGTGGTAGAAATGAACGACCGCGTCATGCACCGAATGTGCCAGGATGATCAGGTTGCGGATGTACTGGGCGTTGAGCGGAATCTCCATCTTCAGCGCGTTTTCGACCGCGCGCACCGAGGTGATCGCGTGCACGGTGGTGCAGACGCCGCAGATGCGCTGCGTGATGGCCCAGGCGTCGCGCGGATCGCGGCCCAGCAGGATCAGCTCGACGCCGCGCCACATCTGCCCCGAGGACCAGGCCTTTTGGACCTTGCCGCCGTCGATATCGACGTCGATCCGCAGGTGACCTTCGATGCGGGTGATCGGATCAATCGTTATGCGTTTTGCCATTTTTGTCTCCAGAATAATTGTCAGAACTTGTGGGACAGACGAAGCTACGCGCAGCGAGCAAGCTCTGTCCCCAACCAATCAAGTGGCCACCGGCGCTTCTTCCCTTGGCAGTACCGGGAAGCGGCGCGTGATGATGATGTAACCGAGCACCTCAATGGCGAACATCCCGGTGGTCACCATCACTTCCGAAAATGAGGGGAAATAAGTCCAGCCGAAACCGGTGTGATGGCCGTAGCCGATCAGGAAGCCGTTCAGGCGCAGCAAAATGCCGCCGAGCATGATGGCGATGCCAGCCAGAAACAGACGTGCCGGATTGCGTCGCGCTGCAGCACTGCCGATCAGCAGGAAAGGCGCGATGAAGCACAGGTTTTCCAGCCAGAAGGCGACAGCCTGCAGGTTTAGCTTGAAGGCTTCGCCCAGGGCGCCGCGCGCCAGCAGGTCACCCAGGCGCACCAGCAAGTAGACCGCCAGCACGCCGAGCATGATTCTTGACATCGGATTGAGCAGGTGCGTCTCGATTTGGCGCCGGTAGGCCGATGCCGCAACGCAGGACTCGAATAGCACGACGCCGTAGCCGATGATGATGGCCGTCAGCAGGTAAAGCAAGGGCACGGCTGGCGTCTGCCACAGCGGGTTGACCTGTCCGCCCATGACCACCAGCATGGTGCCGAGTGAGGCCTGGTGCATCATCGGCAGCACCATGCCCAGGGCGATGAAGAAGAACAAGACTTTGGTCAGTTTCTTCTTGACGTCGTGCAAGCCGAATTTCTCCAGGAAGACCGGCGCAAACTCGATCCACATCACCACGATGTAGGCGGTGACGCAGACCGCCACCTCGAACATCACGGAATTTGGGTTGGCATAGGTCGGCCAGAAGATGTGCCAGAAGTTCCACCAGCGCCCCAGATCGAAGAAGATGCCGCTACCGGCCAGGGTGTAGCCAAACAGGCTGGCCAGCAGCGCTGGCCGGATCAGTGGGTGGTATTGGCCCTTGTTGAAGATATAGACCATTAGCGCGACGGAGAAACCGCCGCAGGCCAGCGCCGAGCCGATCATGACGTCGACCACGACCCAGATGCCCCAGGAGTAGCCGTCGTTGACGTTGGTGACGGCGCCGATGCCGAAGACGAAACGAACTAGCAGGATGGCGGCCAGGATCGCGATGAGGATGGCGCAGACCAGGGTCGCGGCGTTGAGGAGATTGCCGCCGACAGGTGCCGGACGGGCGTTGTGATGTTGGGCCATGCTCATTTCTCCCCGCTTCCAGTCGCCGGCGAATCATCTTCGTCGTGGACGTTCTTCTTGGCGATGTAACTCAGCAGGCCGAGCACGGCAATCGGCATGATCAGGCCACCATAGAGCGAATGCTGGATGGTCTCGGATGTTGCGGCTGAGGACTTGAGCGGCAGATCGGGCTGACCGACCTTGGCAAAACTCACGGCGGAGAGTTTGAGCACCTGGGTGCCGCCATATTCGTTTTCGCCGTAGATATGCTGCAGGTAGTTGCCGACGCTGCCTTCGTAGCTCTGGTCGGTGCCGCCGAGTTTGCCGCGTGGGTAACGCGTCTGGCTGCCGGGCTTGAGCGCGATGCGGCGCTTGGCTTCGAGCAGCAGTTCGCTGGTTCGACCATACAGCGTGGCGCCGGTCGGGCAGACTTCGGCGCAGGCCGAGTAATGACCGTCCTTGGTCCGATGCCGGCACAGCTCGCACTTGCCGATCTTGCCGGTGGGCGAGTCGTACTGGAACTTGGGAATGCCAAACGGGCAGGCGACGACGCAGTAGCGACAACCGACACAGGCGCCGGGGTCGTAGGCGACGACGCCGGTGACCGGGTCTTTCGTCATGGCTGAGACCGGGCAGGCCGAGACGCAGGACGGATCGGCGCAGTGCATGCACGAGGTCTTCATGAAGGCGTAGCCGTTGACTTCCGTGTCCTTTTTCTCCATCGTGCCGTTGCGGTACATCTTGATCAGGTTGAAGGTGTAGCCCGAGGTATCGAGCGGCGTGTCCCACAGATGATCGACGGTGGAAAACTCCGGCGGATTGTTGTTGGCTTCCTTGCAGGCGGCCACGCAGGCCTTGCAGCCGATGCACAGCGTGGCGTCATACAAGAGGCCGAGCGCATCGGTCGGGCGACCGTGCGTCTCGCGGGCACACGCGGGTGGCGCAACAGCGGCCGCAGTGATGGCGGCGCTGCCTGCGAGAACCCCTTTGAGGAAATCGCGACGAGAGTCCATGATCAACTCCGCGCCTTGTCTTGCGGTTTGCCGGCCTTGGCAGCTTCGGCCTCTTGTGCGGCGTGGGACAGACCGAGGTTGCGTGTCAGCATCACGGCGGCACCGGCGGCGGCGCCGGCCAGCGCGGCCAGCGCTGCAGCGGAAGCGAACGACGCGCCCTTGCCCTGTTCTTCGACGATGCGTGCATATTGCAGCGGCGGCGCCACGCTCTTCATCGTTGCCAACTGGTGGATCGGTTTGGCAAAACCAACGCCTTTTTCGGTACAGCCGATGCAGGGGTGGCCGCAACCGACCGGCCAGTTGTTCTCGCCGGCGTCGCCGAAACCCAGGGTCGGGCAGTTGGCGTAGGTCTCCGGCCCCTTGCAACCGAGCTTGTAGAGGCAGTAACCCTGACGGTGCCCAGCATCGCCAAACTCCATGGCAAATCGTCCGGCATCGAAGTGCGCGCGGCGTTCGCAGTTTTCGTGGATCAGGCGCGAGTAGGCGAACTTGGGTCGCCCGAGCTTGTCCACCTCAGGCAGTTTGCCGAAGGTCAGGAAGTGCACGACCGTGGCCAGGAAGTTATACGGGTTGGGCGGGCAGCCCGGTATCGTTACCACCGGTTTTCCCAGCACCTCGGCCACGCTGCTGGCACCGGACGGATTGGGTCCGGTTGAGGGCATGCCGCCCCAGGAGGCGCAGGAGCCAATGGCAATTACCGCCGCCGCGTCGGCCGCACATTCCTTGAGCAGGTCGATTGCGGTGTGGCCACCGATCTTGCAGTAGTTGCCGTTCTCCTTGACCGGAATGGCGCCTTCGATTACCAACACATACTTGCCCTTATTGGCCTTCATCGCGTCTTTGCGTGCGGCCTCGGCCTGGTGCCCGGCGGCGGCCATCAGGGTTTCGTGGTAATCGAGGGAAATGATTTCGAGGATCAGCTTTTCCAGCGTCGGGTGCTCGGCTCGCAGCAGGGATTCGGTGCAGCCCGTGCATTCCTGGAAGTGCAACCAGATGACGGAGGGCCGCTTGGCCGACTCGATTGCTTTGGCGACAGCGGCGTCAGCGCCCGTGGGCAGACCCATGGTGACCGCCAGCGTGGCGCAAAACTGTAGGTAGTCGCGTCGGGACATACCCAAGCGCTGTTCGATGCCCTGCAAAGCCTCGCGACCGAGGCTGAAGATGTCGTTGATGTCGCCCATGTTGTCTCCTGGAGCCAAGCCTCGTTCGGGCCTGATGCGGGGTCCAAAAGCAAGTTGCGCGCCATGCCGAATTTGCTGTTTTCGCGGCATCGGGGCAGATGCCGGTGACTGTTGCGCGCCCAGTGCGGCGATACTGAAGCGGTTACCTGCTAATCATTTTGGTAACCACCTGCTTGCTTGTTGCCAGGGTGCAAAAGTGCGGGCGATCCAGCACAAATCAGTCGACCCAGAAGTCCTTTGACGCCTTGCGCCGTGCGCGGATCGCACCCATCGGGTCATTGCTTTTGAACTGATCCCAGCCGTGCGAGGAGTCGGAGTCGCCGATCTGCCAGGAGCCTAGCGTCGCACCGGTGAAACCGGCTTGCACGGCTTCGAAGCCTTGCGCCGTGTAGAGGTCGGCCTCGGCACCTTTGTTGATGATGAACTTGAGCTGACGCAGCCCCTGCTGGTTTTTCAGCAACAGCAATTCGGCCAGGCGTGCTGTTTCCGTTTCGAGTTGACTGACCGGCACGACGCGGTTGAAGAGTCCGAGTTCGACGCCGCGCGATGCTGGATGCAGTGAACCGAGCAGGTTGATCTCCTTGGTCATACGTCGTCCGATCAGGCGCGCCATGCGCGTCGTGCCACCCCAGCCGGGCGTGATGCCCCAATCGACTTCCGGCATACCCCAGCGCACGCGCTCGGTGCAGATAACAAAATCGCAGGCCATCGTGATCTCGAGGCCGCCACCGACGCAGTGCCCATCAACGGCGGCAATCGTGATCTTGTCGAGTTCCTCCAAGGTATTGGCCATGTGCTGGTAGAAGCGCACGCGGCGCATGATCTGCGCCGCGTTGCCCCAGGCGCCGGTTGCCATTTCGGTCAGGTCGTCGCCGGCGCAGAAATTGCCGCCGGCGCCGGTGACGACCACGATCTTGAAGCGGTCGCAGTCGCGCAGGTACTCAACCGCTTGCGCGAATTCCTTCGACAGCGCAATTGACAGCGCATTGGTCACGGCCGGGCGGTTCAGCGTCAGGCGGGCGATCTTGCCCTGGTCCTCAAACAGCAGGTGCTGGAACGTCGGCATTGGCGCGTCGGCCGCCAGCGGGGGTGGGTTGTGGGTTGTGCTCATCGGTTTTCTCCTAGATTGGTGTGGTGGTCCCAGGTGCCGCAGTTAATCGGTTGTTTAACCAGACGACAAGCACAATATACACTACCAGTATGGATAAGAAACCTAAAAGCAAAGCGGAATCCACGCTGCAGCGCGCCTGCTCCGTGGCGCGCGTGCTCGAACGCATCGGCGACGGTTGGAGCTTCTTGGTTTTGCGTGCGACGTTTTTTGGCGAAACCCGGTTTGAAGGGTTTATGAAGGCGCTGATGGCCCCGCGCAGCCAGGTCGCCAAGGTATTGCGCCAGTTGCAGATCGCTGGTTTGATGGAACGCGTGAACGAGGCGCCAGGCGGGCCGCGCTACCGCCTTACACCGTGTGGGCTCGACTTTTACCCGATCTGCGTCGGCTTGCTCGATTGGGGCGACCGCTACGCCCGGCCCCAACTGCAAGCCGGGCAAACGGCGCCGCCTTGGCGCCTGCGCTGGCGCGATGCGCCGGCCGCTGCGCCCGACATCGTGGCAGTCTGGGTTTGCGCCGCTTGTGGCGTGCCGATTGCAGCGCGTGATGTCAAATGGCAGGATGGACCGGGCGCCGGCCTGCAGCCGCGCCCGCTGGGCCGCCGGCGCTCACCCGACAGCAATCTCTACGCCCGGGCGCAACCGTGTTCGGTGGCGAGTACGCTCGAAATTGTGGGGGACGTCTGGAGTTTCCTGATCCTGCGCGAAGCGTTTTTTGGCTCACGTTTTTTCGATGATCTGGTCAGCCGGCTTGGCGTTGCGCGCAACGTGCTGGCGGCCCGGCTTGAGCGCCTCGTCAAGTTTGGTATTTTGACGCGCAGCACCGACAGCGGCGACGCGCGGCGCCGTAGCTACCGTTTGGCAGAGCCGGGTCTGGCCCTGTACCCGGTGATCGTGGCGCTGATGAACTGGGGCGATCGCTGGATTAGTGGCGTCGGTCACGAGCCGCTGCGGCTGCTGCATCAACCCTGTGCGCAAGCACTGGTCGCGCGCTTGCAGGATCTGCATACGGGCCAGAAGTTGGAAGCCAATGGTATTGCGGCGGTACGCACAACCGCTTGATCAGGCGCGCTTCGGATTCACTCGACCGAAATGTTTTTGATCTTCACCAGTTTGGCCCATAGCGCCATCTGAGCCTGGATGAAGTCATTGGCGGCCTTGGGCCCGCCTTTCTGGATCTCGCCACCCAACTGCGCGATGCGCGCCTTGATCTCTGGGGCATCCATTGCCTTTTGCATGGCCACTGAGAGTTTTTCCATGATCGGTTCGGGTGTTCCTTCAGGGGCAAAGATGGCGTTCCATTCGTAAATTTCTGCCCCCGCAACACCGGCTTCGGCCAGCGTTGGCACGTCTGGCAGCATGGCAGCGCGCTTGCCCGACGTCACGGCCAGTGCCCGCAGCTTGCCCGACTGCACATGCTGCAGCGTGGACGCCAGGTTGCCAAAGAACAGCGGCACCTGACCCCCAATCACGTCGTTGAGTGCCGGGCCGCCGCCTTTGTAGGGCACATGCACCATGTCGACCTTGGCCGCCGATTCAAACAGCGCACCCGCCAGATGCTGGGCCGAACCGTTGCCCGATGATGCGTAGGAAACGGCGCCCTTGCCGGACTTGGCCAAGGCCGTCAGTTCGGCGATGTTGCGGGCTGGGAACTGTGCGTTGACCAGCACCACATTGGGAAAAAGGGCGATGACGCCAATCGGGCGAAAGGCCTTGGCGCTGTCGTAGGGCAGCTTGCGGTAGAGCGAAGGGTTCACCGCAAAGGAAGAGGCATCGAGCATCAAGGTGTAGCCGTTCGGTGCCGCCTTGGCCACGGCGCTGGCGCCGATCTGGCCACCGGCGCCGGGCTTGTTCTCGATCACCACGGTCTGCCCCAGGGCTTCGCCCAACTTCGGGGCGATCAGTCGCGCCATGGTATCGGCGCCGCCACCGGGTGGATAAGTCACCACCATGGTGATGGGTCGGGTCGGCCAGGCGGCGTCTTGAGCGAAGGCGCCCGCTGCACCCGTCAGCAGGCCACAGGCCATCAGCGTGGTCAGACACCGGGATGGTTGGAGGAAAGTATGAGAGAGCGGACTGATCACGGGAAGCTCCATGGTTGAGGGTGGAAATGACGCTGGGGCCGTGCGTTCAACGGACCTGTGCGGTGTACTCGAATGAAAACGCATCGCCCAGCGTGGTACGCAATTCGACGCAGCGCTGGGCCAGATCAAAGGCGCGTCGTTGAACCTGCACGCAGGGATGTCCCTTGTCGAGTTGCAGGCGGCGACCTTGTGTCGCTGTGAGTTGACCAAAGCTGAGCTGGTCTTCGGCATGGTGAATCACAACACCACAAACACGCTGGTACATCGGGTAGAGCAAATCGTCCCAGTCTGCTGTGTCGGATTCGGTCAGGGCGTCGAACATCGGCAAGGGCAGGATCAGGTATTCGAGCAGGCACGGTTTGCGGTCAATGCTGCGCAGGCGCTCCATGGCAAGCACACTGGCGCCGGCGGGCAAGCCCAGGGCATCGGCTTCGTCGAGGTCGGCCAGGCGGCGCTTGCGACTCAGGATGCGCGACTCGGGTGTCGTCTGGAGTTCGCCACTTTGCCGGAAGCGAAAGAAGCGCATCATTGACGCGCCACCCAGTCCGGATGTGACAAAGGTTCCTTTGCCGTGACGGCGTTCCAGCAGCGCTTCGGAAACCAGCAGGGACAGCGCCTGCCTGATCGTGCCCAGTGCCACGCCGTAGGAGCGGGCGAGAACCGCTTCCGGGGGAATCGATTCCCCCGGCACCCATTCGCCCTGCAAGATCCGGGTGCGCAAAGCGGCAGCCAGCCAGCCGTAGCGGCTTTGTCCGCGCGTGGGCAGTTCGGTCTGTGACGTCATGGCTGTCTGGTGTTCGGTACTCATTGATCTAGTCCTCTAGATGACTATAATTTAGCCCGTGGATAGATTGCTGTCAAATCATTTCGTTGATACCCATTTCCATGTCTTTGACGCCGGCGTGGCAGTCGCGGGCGCGCGCTATGTTCCCCAATACGACGCCACTTTGAGCGCCTGGCAGCAGGCCAGCCTCCCGCTGGGGGTGCAACGTGGTGTGCTGGTGCAAACCAGTTTCATGGGCATGGACAACCGCCGTCTGCTTGATGAACTCAGGCGTGAACCGCAGCGCCTTCGTGGTGTTGCGGTGCTGTCGCACACAACCGAGATTGCGGAACTGGTGCGTTTGGATGTGCTGGGCGTGCGCGGTATCCGCTTGAATCTGGCGGGTACGGCGCACGACATCAGCGAATGGCGCGGCGCCAGCAATTTTTGGGGTGCCCTGTTGGTCATGGGCTGGCATCTCGAACTGCATACGGATGTCGGCGCTTTGCCGCAGGTTCTTCCGCAACTGCCGAGTGATCTGCCGCTGGTGCTTGACCACATGGGCAAGCCCGCAGCCGCTTCGGCGGCTGACCCCACGGTCAAGGCATTGGCCAGGCGCGCGCGCCATGTTCCGGTGCGCGTCAAGCTCAGCGCAGCGTATCGGCTGGAGGGATGCCAGCCCGCTGCGCTGACAGGCGTATGGCTGGGTGAACTCGGTGTTCAGAGCCTGCTGTGGGGCAGTGACTGGCCTTGTACCAATCACGAGGCGCACGCCGATTACCCGCAACTCCTCAATGCGCTCTATGACTGGGTCGGAGAAGACGCGGCGCAGGACATTCTGGTGACCAATCCCTTGGCGTTCTACTGGTCAGGCGACGCTTGATCTGACTGTTGGTCATGCGCTGCGCTCCATATGGGCTACGCGCCGCAATGCCGACTGACATTGGCAAGTCCTAGCCCGCCAGCGCAGCCTGCGTCCAGCCTTTGGGCAGACCGGCTTCGGGCGTCATGCCATAGACCGGTTCACCCGGCAGGCCGGCCATCAGCGGCGCGCGCGCGACCAGCAGTTTTTCCAGATTGACGCCGGTGTTGATGCCCATGGCTTCAAACATGAAAACCAGGTCTTCCGTCACCACATTGCCCGACGCACCGTGCGCGTAGGGGCAGCCGCCGAGGCCGCCCAGCGAACTGTCAAAAGTGCGCACGCCGACGTCGTAGGCGGCCAGGCAGTTGGCCAGACCCAGGCCCCGTGTGTTGTGCATGTGGGCTGCGCCGGTCTTGTCGCCAATGGCAGCGCGCACCTTGTTGAAGAGGCGGCGCACCTGCGCCGGATTGGCCATGCCCGTGGTGTCGGACAGGCCGGCTTCCTCGGCGCCGGCGGCAATGCATTCGCTGGCGACCCAGACCACGTCTTCTGACCGGACCTCGCCCTGGATCGTGCAGCCAAAAGCGGTGGAGATGCCGGCTTCGATCTTCACGCCAGGAGCGATCTCATCGCGCAGACGCACGATGGCGCGCACTTCCTCGATCATTTCTTCGCGCGTGCGCCGCACATTGGCCAGCGAGTGCGCGGCGCTGGCTGACACTGGAATCGTCACCTTGTGTACGCCGGCTTTCAACGCTGCTTCGGTGCCGCGCGCATTGGGCACCAGCGCCATCACGGTGACGCCGGGGTGCGTCAGCGCGTGGCGCACAACCTCGGCCGCGTCGGCCATCTGCGGCAGGTGTTTGGCCGGCACAAAGGAGCAGACCTCGATCTCGCGCAGACCGGCTGCCACCAGCGCATCGATCCAGCGGAACTTGTCAGCGGTTGGCATCGTGGCCTTGACCGACTGCAGGCCGTCGCGCGGGCCGACTTCGCTGATCAGAACGTCGGGGGTCTTCGATGATGAAATCATGACCTGGTATCCATTGCTATGAGTTTTGCGAAAGAATTACTTCGATCCAGCCATCGACTTTTGCAGGATCGCCAGCACGGTGTTGAGGTCCTCGATCGGAACCTGGCCTGGCGCCGAACTGCTGGCGCCGACGGCAAAGGTCAGGGCCGAGCCGAAGGTCCAGCCGAACAGGCGCGTCAGCGACCCGTAGGGACCCATCGACATGCTGATCAGCGGGATGCGCAGCTTCTGGCTGGCCGACAGAGTGGCTGTCAACAAGGTG